>JBGOVO010000319.1:0-4724 GCA_041478145.1 Methylomirabilia bacterium | reverse complement strand
TCGAACCTCTTCGACATCGGGCTGCAGGACAAGGACCTGCCGGTGGACACGCGCTTCCTCCGCGTGCTGCTGGACCAGGTGACGAGCCGCCTGGAGCGCCCCGCGCCCTACCGCTCGCCCTGGGGCACCCTCTTCTCCTTCGGGGAGGACCCGCCGGACGACGCGGGCTACTTCCTCTCCGACGACAAGAGCCTGCTCTTCATCCTCGTCGAGACCCCGCCCAGCCAGAAGGGCAGCTTCGTGGGCGATCAGGCCGCCATCGAGGCCATCCGCGCCGCGGTGGCCAAGCTCCGGCCCGCCTTCCCGAACGTGCAGGCGGGCGTCACGGGCGCCCCCGCCCTGTCCAACGACGAGATGACCGCGGCCTTCCACGACAGCAGCATCTCGGACGTGCTCGCCTTCGCCCTCACCCTCCTGGTCATGACCCTGGCCTTCGTGCGGGTGGGCAAGCCGCTCCTGATGCTGGGCGTGCTCGCGGTGACCCTGGCCTGGTCCATGGGCGTGGTCACCCTGCTGGTGGGGCACCTCACGCTCTTCTCGGTGATGTTCATCTCCATCGTGGTCGGCATCGGCATCGACTACGGTATCTACTACCTCTTCCGTTACGAGGAGGAGATCTTCCTCGGCCGCAGCCTTCGCGAGGCCCTCGAGATGACCGCGGCGCGCACCGGGCCCGGGATGCTGATCGGGGCGCTGACCGCCGCCGGGACGTTCTTCGTCCTCGTGCTCACCGACTTCCGCGGCATCCAGGAGCTCGGCTTCATCGCGGGCATCGCGATCCTGCTCGCCTGGGTCGGCATGATGACCCTCTTTCCGGCTCTCCTCATGTTCGTGGACAGTCACCACGCGGACCGCCCGCGGCAGGGCCGGCCCCGCGCCCATCAGCTCGAGCGCATCCGGGTGCCCGTCCTGGACCGGCTCGTCACCTTCCCCCGCACCGTGCTCATCGGGGCCGGCGTCCTCACCGCGCTCTCGCTGTGGGCGGTGCCGCGGGTGGGCTTCGACTACAACGTGCTCAACCTGCAGGCCAAGGGCACCGAGTCGGTGGCGTGGGAGCGGCGCATCCTCGCCGGCACGGGTCGCTCCGGCTTCAACGGCCTGTCCTCCGCTTCATCCCTGGAAGAGCTGCGCCGCAAGCAGGAGGCCTTCGAGAAGCTCCCGTCCGTCTCCGACGTGGACTCCGTGCTCCGGGTGATCCCCGACGACCAGGCGGAGAAGATCGCCATCATCAAGAGCTTCGCGCCGCTGGTGGCGCCGATCCGAGTGGGCCGGTCGAGCCCGGTGGAGCTCGACCGGCTGAAGAAGGCGCTCTCCGACATCAAGCGGCGCTTCGACGTGGTGGCCGCGGAGGCCGGGTCCAAGCTGCCCGCCGAGATCCGAGCGGTGCGGGAGAAGACGATCGCGCTCCTCCGGATCCTGGAGCGGAGCAACCGCGACTCGGCGGAGGCGGCGCTCAACTATCTGCAGGCCCAGCTCTACCGGGACTTCGTGAACAAGTTCTACAACCTGCAGCGGAACCTGAACCCGACCTCCGTCACCATCAAGGACGTGCCGGACGAGCTGCGCCGGAAGTTCATCGGGGAGAGCGGCCGGTTCCTGATCCAGGTCCATCCCAAGGTGGACATCTGGGAGAAGGCGGGCGCGGCCCAGTTCGTCCGCGAGCTACGGACGGTGGACCCCGACGTGACCGGGCCGCCGGTCATCACCTACGAGGCCACCGTCCTGATGGAGCGCGCGTATCTGACCGGCACCGCCTACGCGTTCATCCTGGTGGGCGGCTTGAGCTTCTTCATGATCCGCCGCGCCCGCGAGAGCGTGCTGGCCCTGGTGCCGATGGTGCTGGGCCTCCTGTGGACTCTCGGGCTCATGCAGGTCTTCGGGATCAAGTTCAACCTCGCGAACATCTGGGGCCTGCCCCTGATCATCGGCACCGCGGCGGAGTTCGGCCTCAACGTGATCGTCAGCCATCTGGAGGGCCGGTCCCGCGGCGGGCCGCTGATCGCGCGGAGCGCGGTGATGGGGGTCTTGCTCAACGGGCTCACCACCATGGTGGGCTTCGGCAGCCTGATGATCGCCTCGCACCAGGGAATCTTCAGCCTGGGCCTGCTGCTGACGATCGGCTCGCTGTGCGGCCTCGTCGCCGCGCTGGTGGTCCTGCCGGTGGGGCTGCGGCTGATGACGAAGACCGCCGAGGAAGCCGCGCCGCTCGAGAAATCCTCCGCCGCCTGAACCGCCCCCTCACCTTCACCGCCCCACGCTTCAAAGGGCGTCCGGGGCCGCCGCGATCCGCTCGAGATCGGCTCGCGTGTACGAGCCCAGGCTCCGGTAGTCGAGCTCGGTGTAGTTCTTGATCCAGCGCAGGGCGATCTTCACCGCCTTCCGGTAGCGGGCCTCGGTCTCCGCGTCCGGGCTCTTGGCCAAGCGCAGGATATCGTCGCATTCCTCCGCCAGCAGCCGCTTCACCAGTGCCGCGTCGTGCGTGGCCGGAGGCCCTTCGGTGGTCCGGGCCGCGTGGCGAATCCTCTGGGCGATCTGCGCCACCGACATGCGCCCGGTGGCCAGGTCCTCCATCAGGGCGGGGTGCACGCCGGGCTTGCCCGCGAGGCTGTCGATGCCCTTGGCCCCGCGCCCCTGCAGCCATCCCTCCACGTACTCGATCAGCATGCGGGCGTTGCGCCGCGTGCCCTCCAGCGTGATGGGCCCGGCCGGCACGTCGATCCGTACCGGATAGCTCTCGGGCTTGAGCATCTCGGGCTTGGGCTTCCAGGCCCCGCCCCCGTGCACGCGCTTGAACGGCTCGGCCGCCGCCTTCATGTGGAAGATGTGCGCGACCCAGGCGCGGATGAAGCCCTGCTCGGCTTCCCAGACCTTGTCGGCCCGGATGGACTCGGCGGCCACCCGGTTCACCTCCGGGTCGGGGTTCGGCAGGGCGGTGGCCATCCCGCCGATCGGAACGGCGCCGCGCTTGAGGCAGACCGCGACCAGTCGCCGGAAGATATTGGCCAGGAACGGCGTGGTCTTGATGTCCACCCCGAAGCGGTCCGGCCACACCGCCTTGGGATCGGCCATGACGAACTCGAAGATGCTCGCCTTGAGATCCCAGCGGGCCGCGTTCAAGCCGGCCGCGTAGGGCCCGAGCGCGTGGAGCATCTCCTCCATCTCGTAGACCGCGGGCAGGGCCTCCACGAGCGGGATGGCCCGGATCACCGCGTCCTTGAGAAACGGCAGCTGGGCGCGGCTGCGGTCGAAGACGTCGCGGTACCACGCGCACTCTTCCGCGCCGTCCACCTTGGGCAGGTAGAAGTAGATCCCCTGCCCGCGCGTGGCCTGGGCGCGCCCCGGGTAGTAGAGAGTCAGCGCGGTACCCAGGATGGCCGCGGGGACCGGGCGACCGTCCACCGTCACCTCCGGCTCGTCGAGGTGCAGCCCGCGCTCGCGATGCATGAAGAACGGCAGCTCGCCGGGCGCGATCCGGTATTCCCGGTTCCGCTCCCGGTCCACGTACTGCAGCTCGTGGTTCACCGCGGCGAGACGGTTGTGACAGGCGCGCACCGTGTCGATCAGGCGATGCCCGGCCGAGTCCTCGTCGTCGTCCAGATCCCCTTCCGCCCGCTCGCCTTCCGGCCCCGGGTTGAGCGCGTTGATGAACATGGACGTGATCGAGCACGGCCCCGAGATCTCGATGCCGGGCCTCGCCAGGTCCGCCGGCACCGGCGGCACCTTCCAGTCCCCCGTCGCGACGGCGCTGGCCGCCGGCGGCTCGGGGGGCCGGCCCTGCTTGAGCGCCCGCTCGAGCCGCTGGTCCCGCTTGGCGCGCAGCGCGTGGGCGCGCGGGGCGAACTCGTCGTGCAGCCGGACGAGATACTCCTGGAACTCGGGGGTGAAGAGGGCGGCGGCGCCCTCCACGGGCGCGACGTGCATCCGCCCGCTCGCGGGGGTGGAGGCTGGGGGATTCGTCGGCATTGACGTGGCTCCGTTCGGTTCGGGTGGGGCGGGCCTCAGGCGGTCACGCGCGGGCCGCCCGCGCGACGGCGGCCTCGCAGCAGGGCCCTGATGCCGAAGTAGGCGAACGCGTCCTTCAAGGTGGAGAAGAGCCGCTGGGCGCGTCCGATCTCCTGGCTGGTCACGTACTCCATCGTGAACACCACGCGGCGCTCGCCGGCCCGGGACGGGCTCACCCCGTGATAGACCTTGTCGCCATTGAAGATCACCATCGAGCCGGGCTCGGTGGCCACCGCCAGGTCGACCGGCGCGCGACCCGGCTGGCGGGTGTGCAGGCGGCACCGGAGCCGGCTCGACGAGTCCTGCACGAGGCCGACGAGCACCGTGTAGCGCGCGCCGCGATAGTACGAGGTGTCGTAGTGATGCCCCATGTGGTCCCCCGCCTCGGTGTAGAAGTAGAGCGCGCAGGCGTGAGGATCCTCGTCGGGGCAGGGCTTGAGGTCGGCGCGGACCAGCCGGGAGAGGAACCACCGGAATCCCTCCGAGCGGTAGAACGCGAGCAGCGCGGGGCCCTCCTCCGCGATGGCGAAATGGCTCACGCTGCCGCCCTTCTTGTGGCGCGGGATGTAGTTGCGGTTGAGCCCGGGCTCGAGGCGGCGCAGATCGTCGAGCAGCGCGCCGACGGCCGTCTCGGGCAGGAACCGTGGGATGAACAGGAACTCGTCCTGCGCCCAGTACTCCTGCTCGAGCCGGGCGGTGTCGAGGCGGTCGAGCGCCGCGTC
>JBGOVO010000219.1:0-6614 GCA_041478145.1 Methylomirabilia bacterium | reverse complement strand
CGGCGTAGGGTGTCGAGTACTGGCCGGGCAGGAACGGACCCTGGTGATGCTTGAAGTCGCTGCCGAGCAGGCCCAGCACCCCGCCCGTCTTGCCGTGGAAGCCGCCCCAGAACCCGATGACCTCCTGCCGTCCGGTCGCGGCCTTCGCGAGGCGCAGGCCCGCCTCCACCGCCTCCGCGCCGCCCGAGAAGAGCTGGATGCGGGTGAGCCCCTCCGGGGTCACCGAGGCCATCAGCTCCAGGAAGCGCGCGCGCGTCTCGGTCGTGAAGCTGCCGAAGGTGAGCTGCTCGACCTGCCGCTTCAGGGCCTCGACGTAGTGCGGGTGGCAGTGCCCGATGCTGCCGACCGCGATGCCCGCGATGAAGTCGATGTACTCGTTGCCATCCTCGTCGATGAGCTTCGAGCCGCTGCCGCGGGCCATGGCCAGCCCCGAGTAGAGGGCGAAGGACTGGTAGCCCGGCGCGATGTGGCGCTGCTCGCGGGCCACGATCTCGCGCGAGCGCGGGCCGACCTCGCGACGCTCGCTCACCGCGCCGCTCCGGGCCGGCGCGGGGCCGCGAAGCGCAGGGCCAGGTACGACGCGATGACCGGCGCGGCCTCCTCGCGGTAGAGGGCGAAGCTCGGCCACGCGTTGAGGTCGAGGAGCACCAGCCCGCCGCCCGCGGAGGCGATGGCGTCGCCGCCGTAGATCTCGAGCCCGAGCGCGGCCGCGGCCGCGCGCACCAGGCGGGCGAGACGGTCGGCCTCGAACGGATGGCCGGCCACCCGCTGGTCCTTGTGGTAGAACCAGCGGAACCAGGCGGGCGCGCCGTCGGGGCCGCCACCCGCGCCGATGCCGTAGAACTTGATCAGATCGCCCTCGACGTGCGGCTGGAGCACCGCGCGCTCGATGCCGCGGGCGGCGAGGCACTCGAGCGCCGCGCCCAGCGCGGCCCGCGTCTCCGCGAAGACCACGTCGCCGTCCTGGGTATTGTGCACGTCGGCGCGCTTCACCCACCGGGGCGGGTCGACGGCAACCTCCGCCCCCTGCGTCGCCACGAGCCGGCTCTCGATGAACGGCACGTTGGCCTCGCGGAGCTGCCCGATCATGCGGGCGCGGTAGGTATTGAGCACGGCCAGCGGCGCGTTCACCTGCCGCACGCCGCGCTCCTGCCAGGCGAGCAGAGTGCGGAGCGCCTCCATCCGCTCGCACATGAGGAAGATGCCGTCGGGGGGCGCCTCGGCCGCGATGAGCTCCTCGGGGGCCTTCAGCTCCACCTGGACGCCGTGACTCTCCAGGTGCTTGCCGGTCAGGCGAAGGATCTCCGCGTCGTCGCTCTCGCGGCCGGGCGAATGCTCGCGCTCGCGAAAGAGGCCCCAGTATCTCAGCTCACCCACGCGCGTCCTCCTCGGGCTCATGCGCCCGGTCTCCGCTTCCCGGCGAGGGCCTCGGCGCTCGCGACGTCCTCGGCCCGGTCCACGTCCACCACCGTCTCGATGATCTCACCGTAGAGCGGCTCGCCGCTCTCGAGCAGCCAGGCGAGGTACTCGCGCAGCCGTCCGAGCGCGGGGGCCGCCTCGACCCGCCGCGCGCGATCCGAGACGCGATACACGCCGGCGGTGACGAGGCCGCTGCCCGCCTCGCCGAAGGCCTCCACCCGCCCGGCCGCGCCCACCGTCGCCCACAACGGCTTCTCGTCGGAGACGAACGGGGTGACCGCCAGCACCGTCGCGTCATCCGGGCGGCCCGCCGCGCGCGCCGCGAACCGCGCGAAGTCTTCCGCCGCGCACCACGCGTCCACCGTGGAGACGAGCATCGGCCCCGCGGGCCCGCGGGCCGCCACCTCGCGGAAGCTCTCGAGGGAGGAGGCGGTGGTCTTCACGATGAAGTCGACGTCCAGCCTCGGGAACCGCGCGCGCACCCACTCGACGCACTCGCGCTCGCTCTCATTCACGATGATCGTGATCGAGGTGATCCCGGCCGCCGCGAAGTTGCGCAGGACGGCGCCGATCAGCGGCAGGCCCGCCACCTCCACCAGCGGCTTGGGGGCGCGGAAGCCGTCCGCGCGCAGCCGGCGGCCCTCGCCGGCCGCGATGATGCCTCCCCGCAGCGGTCCCGTCATCAGGACAGCAACGCCTCCACCTCCGCCAGCGAATGGATCATCGCGTCCCCGGGGCAGCACGGCCCGCCGGGCGCCGGCTCTCCGATCAGCCAGATGTGCCGCATGCCGAGCGCCCGCGCGCCGGCCATGTCCCGCGCCGCCGAGTCCCCCACGAACGTGGCGTCGGCCGGCGTCACTCCGAGCCCATCGAGCGCCCTCAAGAAGATGCGCGGATCGGGCTTCGTGAGCCCCACTTGCACGGAGTCGACGATGACACCGAAGAAGGGCTGGATCGACGTATTATTGCACACCGTTTCGAGGTTGCCATAGAAGTTGGACACGAGTCCGAGCCGGTAGCGCGGGCGGAGCCGCGCGAGCAGCGCCTGATTCCGCCGCAGGTGGTGATGCGCGTCGGCGAGAAAGCGGTCGGCGACGCGCGCGATCACGCCCTCGTCGCGCACCGCGAGCGTGGCGGCGAGGCCGGCGGTGAGACGGCGCACCGTCTCCGCGAAGGTCAGGGTCGCCGGGATCCCGCCGACGAGCGCGTCATCGGCCGCGTAGAAAACAGGATCGAACGCCGCGCGGCTCTGCGCCACGCCTTCCTCGCGCCAGAGGCGGTAGAACCGCTCCTTCCACGTGACCCCGTCGGCGTCGAGAGTCCCGCCGAAGTCCAGCAGCACCGCGCGCGGGCGCTCAGACAGGCGCGACCTCCACCGCCGCGTCGAAGGCGGCCTGGCCGGCCGAGAAGCCGAAGACGTCGACGGCCTCGTCGGGGATGCACGGCGCGCCCGAGGTCAGGCGATTCAGGCCCTCCCAGCCGTCGCGCATCCACACCGTGCGCGCGGGCACGCGCTCGGTGACGCGGGCGCGCGCGCGCATCTCGCCGCGCTCGTTGAACACGCGGATCTCGGCGCCGTCCGCCACCCCGCGCGCCGTCGCGTCGGCGGGCGAGATCCACAGCGCGGGCTCGGCCTCGAGGGCGGCGAGCGAGGGCAGCGCCCGGCCGTGGTCGTAGAAGCCGTGGAAATGCGCGAGGGTCCGTCCCTGGCGGAACACGAGTGGATAGCGCGAGGCGCGCAGCGGCTCGTGCACGGGCAGCGGGGGCAGCCCCAGATTCTCCGCGCGCGCCGAGTAGAGCTCCACCTTGCCGGACGGGGTGGGGAACACGAGCCCGGGATGGCCCACGTGCGAGACGCGCAGGGCCCGCATGCCGCCCTCGGCCCGGAGCGCCGCCACCGTGGCGTGTCCGGTCGCGGGATGGTCGAGGATCGCATCGATGGGGCCCTCGTCGCCGGCCCACGGATAGAAGTCGGCGAGCCCGAGACGGCGCGCGAGCTCGCGGAGGACCCAGGCGCCGGTGCGCGCGTGCCCGGCGGGGGGGAGCGCGGGCTCCATCAGGTAGAGATGCGTGTTCGTCGCCTTGCAGCCCAGCTCCTCCACCCAGGCGGTGCCGGGCAGCACGATGTCCGCGAGCCGTCGCGCGGTGTCGTTCCAGAACAGGTCGTAGCTGACGATGAGATCCTGGCGCCCGAGCGCCGCCTCCAGGCGCGCGCTGTCCGCGAAGGACGAGAGGAGATCGGTGCCGAAGAGGAGCAGCGCGGCAACCCGCCCGTCCTCGATGGCCTCGGTGACGCGCGACATCTGGTTGGGCACGTAGTGGCCCGGCGGCCGGCGCTCGGACAGGGAGATGTCGGTGAGGCCGAAGCCGTGCCCCTTGCTGCCGTGACGGGGCCCGAGGCCGCCGCCGGGAATGCCCAGGTTGCCGGTGAGCGCGGGCAGGCAGGCCACCGCCCGCGCGCCCTGCCAGCCGTTGGCCCCCTTGTGCATGCTGCTGCCGCCCAGCAGGATCATGGCGGGCCGGGTCGTCGCGTAGCGCCGCGCCAGGCCCACGATGACCTGCGCGTCGAGTCCGGTGACCGCGGCGGCCCACGCGGGCGAGTGCGGCCGCACGTGCTCGGCGAGGGCGTCGAACCCGACGGTGTGCCGCGCGATGAACTCCCGGTCGCAGAGGCCCTCGGTGATCAGCACGTGCATCAGCCCGAGGGCCAGCGCGGCGTCCGTGCCGGGTCGCAGGATCAGCATCTCGTCCGACTGCGCCGCCGCCTCCGTCCGCCGCACGTCGATGGTGACAACATGCGCGCCGCGGCGGCGCGCATTCACGAGATGTCGACCGGTATTCGGCTGGCTCGCCAGGTTGGCGCCCCAGAGGAGGATGAGGTCCGCGTGGGCCCCCATGTCCTCCTTGGTATTGGTCTCGAGCGGGCCGGTGAGCCCGATGCCGAAGCCGCCGAGCCCCCAGCAGATCATGGTAGGCGCCCACCACTGACAGCCCCAGAGATTGGCGAAGCGGCGGAGTAGCTCCGAGTTGACGCGCGTGCCGTAGTTGGTGGCGAAGAAGCCGTGGCCCGACCAGAGCCCGACCGCTTCGCGCCCGACCGCGCGCATGCCCTCCGCGATCCGATCGAGCGCCACGTCCCACGTCACCTCCCGGAACGCCCCGTCGCGGCGATCGCGCGCGAGGGGAGCGAGGATGCGCCGCGGGTTGTCGATGATCTCGCGCGAGGCGTGGCCCCGCACGCAGAGGAACCCGCGACTGTCGGGATTGTCCGGATCGCCGGCGACCTCGACGAGCCGGCCGTCCTCGACGGTGACCAGCATGCCGCAGAGGGTGGGATGGCAGTTCATCGGGCACATGGTGCGGACGGTCCGGCGCGCGGATGGCATGCGGAGCTACGAGAGGCCGATGGACCGGCGCGCCCGCGCCACGCTCGCCTCGAGCACCCGATGGGCGTCGTCGTCGATGTCGCCCAGATCCTTCGCGAAGCGGAGCAGGGTCCGGATCTGATTGAGGGCGCGGATGACATCCTGTTTCTCACCGGCGGCGCCTCGCTGCAGCGCCACCAGCGCCGCCTGCTCGAGCTCGCGTCCCAGCGACTCGCGCGCCGCGGGCGGGAGGGTCCGCGCCGCCCGGAAGATCCCGAGCGCCAGATCGTAGAGGAGGTTGTGCGCGGAGGGTGCCGCGTCGCTCGGGCCCTCGACGGCGGACGCGGGTGGGGCCGACGCCTGGGCCATCATCTTGTCCACCGCTCGGCTCAGGTATGCGAAATCCACCGGCTTCAGCGTGTAGTCGAAGGCCCCCATCCCGATGGTCTGCTTGGCCAGGTCGAGATCGTCGTTGGCGCTGATCATCAGGATGCCCACCTGCTGGTCGAAGGTTCGGATCCGGCGCAGGACCTCGACCCCGTCCATGCCCGGCATCCGGACGTCGAGCAGGATCACCTGCGGCTTCTCGAGATCGATCTTGGCCAGCGCTTCGATACCGCCGTGGGCGGTGACGACCTGGTAGCCCTGCTCGATCAGATACTCGGCGAGCAGCAGGGTCATGTTGGCCTCGTCGTCCACCACGAGGATCTTGCCACGGGGTTCGGCCACGTCTCGTCTCCCTTGCGCTTGCGTTGACGCACGGACCCGAGCGGCCCGGCAGCGCCGCTCGGTCGGGCTATCCCTGGCCCGTCCGCTCCACCCAGCCCGCGACGGCGGCGAGGGCCTCGTCGAGCTTCGAGGGGTCCTTGCCCCCGGCCTGGGCCAGGTCGGGACGGCCGCCCCCGCCGCCGCCCACCATCTTGGCGATCTCCTGCACGAGGCGACCGGCCGGGAAGCGCTTCATCAGGTCCTTGGAGACGGCCGCGACCAGGCTCACCTTGCCGTCGACCGCGCTGCCGAGCAGGATGATCCCCGAGGGCAGCCGGTCGCGCAGCGTGTCGACCACCGAGCGCAGCCCGTCCGGGTCGAGCCCGTCGAGGCGCGCGGCCAGCACCGGCACCCCCGCCACCTGCTTCGCGGCGGAGACCAGGTCCTGCGCCTGGGTCCGGGCCAGCTTGGTCTCGAGCTGGGCCACCTGCTTCTCGAGCCGCTTCTGCTCGTCGAGCAGCGCGGCGAGGCGGCGGGGCAGCTCGAGCGGCGGGATCTTGAGCAGGCCGGCGGACTCGCGCAGCGCGGCCTCCTCGCGCCCCACGTGGGCGAGCGCGGGCTCGCCGGTGACCGCCTCGATGCGGCGCACGCCGGAGGCCACCGCGCCCTCGTGCGTCACCTTGAAGAGGCCGATCTGGCCGGTGGCGTCGAGGTGGGTGCCCCCGCACAGCTCGGTGGAGAAGTCGCCGATGCGGATGACCCGCACGCGGTCGCCGTACTTCTCGCCGAAGAGCGCCATCGCGCCGTCGGCAATCGCGTCCTCGGTGGCGCGGACCTCGGTCTGCACCGGCGTGTTGCGGCAGATCTGCTCGTTGACGATGCGCTCGATCCGATCGAGTTCGTCGCGCGTGACCGGCTGGAAGTGGACGAAGTCGAAGCGCAGTCGATCGGGCGCGACGAGCGAGCCCGCCTGCTTCACGTGCGTGCCGAGTACCTGGCGCAGCGCCGCGTGGAGCAGGTGCGTGGCGGTGTGATTGCGTCGCGTGGCGTCGCGCACGGAGGCGTCCACCTCGGCCGTCACCAGATCGCGTCGGCGGAGTGTGCCGGCCTCGACGCGCACAT
>JBGOVO010000137.1:0-9153 GCA_041478145.1 Methylomirabilia bacterium | reverse complement strand
CTCCTGCTGGGCATGCTGGGCGCCGACCTCATCGGCTTCCACACCCAGTACTACTGCAACAACTTCCTGGACACGGTGGAGCGCGCCATCGAGGCCCGCATCGACTGGGAGCGCTTCTCGGTCACGCGCGGGCAGCACGTGACCTCCGTGAAGCCGTTCCCGATCAGCGTGGCGCCCGGCTTCGTGGACAATCCCCCCACCACGTCACGCCAGGCCCTGCTGGAGAGCCTCGACACCGCCGCCGAGTTCCTGGGCGTGGGGGTGGAGCGGCTCGACTACACCAAGGGCCTGCCCGAGCGCTTCCGGGCCCTGGGGCGCTTCTTCGAGCGCTTCCCGGAGTATCGCGAGCGCGTGGTGTTCGTGCAGCTCGCGGCGCCCAGCCGGAGCACCATCCCGCGCTACCAGGCGCTCGAGGCCGAGGTGGACGCCGCGATCCAGGAGGTCAACAACGCGTACCAGACCAAGCGGTGGCGGCCCATCCTGTATCTCAAGCGTCACCACGAGCACCGCGATATCTGGCCCTTCTATCGTCACGCCGACTTCTGCATGGTGACGTCGCTGCACGACGGCATGAACCTGGTGGCCAAGGAGTTCATCTCGGTCCGCGACGACGAGGACGGCGCCCTCATCCTGAGCCAGTTCACCGGCGCCTCGTCCGAGCTGCGGGACGCCATCCTGGTCAACCCGTACGATATCGACGGCATGGCGGAGGCCATCCGCGCCGCGGTGGCCATGCCGGCGGAGGAGCGGAAGGCGCGCATGGGACGCCTGCGCCAGGGGGTGCGCGAGCACAATATCTACCGGTGGGCGGGGCTCTTGCTGAGCGAGCTGGAGCGGATTCCCGACTTTGCCGTCACCGCCCCCGAGCCGGCGGCGTGGGAGAAGAAATAAGAGTAGGGCGAGGTATAGCCGAAGGCGAGCCGAGCGAATAAGAGTAGGGCGAGGTGCAGCCGAAGGCGAGCCAAGCGAATAAGAAGAGGGAGGGACTCGCGCCCCTCCCCCTCGAGACCGCCCCTCCCCCTGCCCTCTCCCCTGAGGGGAGAGGGGGATGAGGTTGGAATTCCTTCTAGTCCTGGTCCACCAGCATCTTCACGGTCACCCGGCGCTTCTTCTCGTCCGGGGTCTCCTTGGCCGCGATGGGGCCGAGGCCGACCGCATGCACGCGCGACAGCGGGATGCCGTTCTCGACCATGTAGCGACGCACCGCCTCGACCCGACGCTGGCTGAGCCCGTAGTTGTAGTCCACGGTCCCCTTCGGATCGGTGTACCCGCCCAGCTCCACGATCAGCGTGGGATTGCCCTGCAGCTCCTTCACCACGCCGGCGAGCGCGGTCTGCGCCCCGTCGGTCAGCTCAGCCTTGTCGAAGCCGAAGTAGACCTCGAGGGTGTCGGCCGTCTTCTGGTTGTACCGGTTGCTCCACAGCCGGGTCAGCCGGGTGTCCACACCCTCAGCCTTGCTCATGGCGGCGTCGGCGCGGCCCCTGGCCTCGGCCACGGCGCCCTCCAGGCTCTTGACCTGGGTGGTGACGCCCTTGACCTCGGTGCTCACCCCTTCGACCTGGCCCTCGACCTTCACGAAGCGCTGGTCCACGATCGCGTCCGACTTCGTGAACTGCTCACGGACCCAGTCCTTCGTGGCGCACCCCGACACCAGCAACACCGCCGCCGGCATCAGAACGCCGATCTTCGTCAACTGTCGCATAAAACCGCCTCCTTTGTGGGCGTTGACCAACCTATTCAACGATTGCAAACCCCGCCTGCAACAGCAACAACCAAGCCAGGCGGAAGGGTGGTCCTGGGACGGGAAGGCTCGACCCGTTTGGCTTGGTCTGACCGCGACTTGGCCGGCGCTCGGACGCGAGAGAACGGCCCCTGGGAGGCGGGATTCGCGTCGGACGTCTATAAAGATTACACGGTGCGTGTAACCGTTACACGGCCCCCTGCGAGTGGACGGGGACGGGCATGTGCACGTAGAGCTCATGCTTCCCGGGCTTGCTCCGCGCCGGGGGCCTGGGCGGCCGCATCTCGTAGCGGACGGGCTTGAGGTGGTCGGCGTACTGCCGCTCGGGGTTGTAGATTGAGCTGAACTTCCAGAGCATGCGGAGGTAGTTGGTCTGCCCGCGGGCGGCGGCCCGTAGCGCGGCACCCCCGTAGCGGCGCACCGCCCCCCAGCCCAGGTGCTTGCGGTTGAGCACGGACTGGGTGTTCACCAGCTCCTCGTAGAACCGCTTGAGCGGCAGGGTGGTGGGCAGGACGGCGTGCTGCACGTCGAACAGGCGGTAGTCGAGCGAGGTGAGCTGGCGCGACTCGGTCAGCCAGATCTCGGTCCCGGGGTAGGGGGTGGCCACCGTGAGGTGCACGACCTCGGGGACGGTGAGCGCCCAGTCGCGCACCACCGCGAAGCTCCGCTCGTCCCAGCTCGGGTCCGCGATGATGTTGACGGCGACGGTGAGGCCGAGGGACCGGGCGATCTCGAGGGCGCGCAGGTTCTCGTTGGGCGTGACCCGCTTGCGGTGCGCCTTGAGCGCGTCCTCGTCCAGGGCCTCGATGCCCAGGAACATGTAGTAGAGGCCGAGCCGCTTCCAGTAGGCGAACAACTCCTGATTCTTGATCAGCACGTCGCAGCGGGTCTCGAGGTAGTACTGCTTGCGGATGCGCCGCCGCTCGATCTCGCGCGCGATGGCGTAGCCGTGCTCGGCCTGGATGAAGGCGACGTCGTCCACGATGAAGACGTTGGGCTCCCGGATGCGCGCGAGATCCTCGCCCGCCGCCTCCGGCGACCCCTTGCGGTAGCTGCGCCCGTAGAAGGTCCAGGCGCTGCAGAACGAGCAGTCCCAGGGGCAGCCGCGCGTGAACTCCACCGACGCGCACGGGTCGAGCACGCCGATGAAGTACTTGTGGCGTCGCCGCCCGAGATCACGGGCGGGCAGATGGAGATCGAGATCGCTCAGCAGGGTCGGGCTTGGTCCGGCGCCGGTCGGCGTCACGACGCCGGGCAGCGTGTCGAGCCTCGGGTCGCCGATGGCCTCGAGCACCCGGGGCGCGGCGACCTCGCCCTCGCCGCGCACGACGCAGTCGATGGCGCCGCCCGCGTGCTCGAGGAACTCGGCCGCGACGAACGACGCGCTGTGGCCGCCGACGAAGACGAACGTGGAGCGCCGCTTCGCCTTCGTCTCCTTGGCCAGGTCCACCACTTCCGGGACATTGGCCAGGTAGTTCACCGAGAAGCCGACGGCCTGGGGCGCGAACGTCTCGATCTCGCGCCAGTAGTCGGTGTGCTGGAAGATCTGCAGGTCGAGCAGCCGGACGTCGTGGCCGGCGGCGCGGACGGCCGCGGCCACGCGCTCGAGGCCGAGCGGCTCGAGGCGCAGGTAGAGCTCGGAGTACATCAGCGGGCTGGGATGCACGAGCAGCACTCGCATCGTCGTCTCCTCCCGCACGAATCATACGTGAGATGTCGAGGGCCCGCCTGCGCGGGGCGATCGCGGGGTGTCGTCCAAGTCCGCGCCGGAAAGAAAAAATTACCCGTTTCCATGTAACGCTTACACGACAGGTGTCGACGGGCTGACACCGCGCTGACACACCGACCCGGCCGGGGGTTTCGCTAACTGATCGGAATGCCGAGGCTTCCCTAGGCTCGCGCGACGCGAAAACCGGGTGGCACCACGGTTGCCTACGAGTCTGATCCGGGAGCGCGAGCGCGACATGGCGACGATCGGCTTCAACGGCGATGCGGAGACAGAGGCCCGGGTCCGCCTCCTGCTCGTCGATCCCTACGGGGGAAGCCGCGAGGGCCTGGGCGCCGCGCTGCGCGGCGGCGGGTTGAGCGTGGAGACCGCCGAAGGCGCCTCGGAGGCCGTCGCGAAGATGGGGGCCGGCGAGTTCGACCTGGCCATCGTCGACCTCGACCTGCCGGCCGCTCACGGCATTGCCGAGGACGGCTGGGACCTCGTGCGGCTCCTGCGTGACGTTAGCCCGACCCTCCCGCTCATCCTCATCGCGGCCGAATGCCAACCGGACACGCAGGCCGAAGCCCGCCGCCACGGGGCCGCCCGCCTGCTCGAGAAGCCCATCAACCCGCGCGAGCTGCGGACCATCATCCGTGCCCTGCGCCCGGAGACCGCACCCGCATGAAGCGCCTGTCGATCGGCCTCGGCATCCTGGTGACCTTTTTCCTGCTCGCGATCCTCCTCATGGCCGACGCGGAAGTCCCGTCGGTGGGCGATTCGGCCGTCGTGACGACCAGCGCGCCGGCCCGCTGAGCACCTGACCTCTTGCTCGACGGCCGCGATCCCGTCGCGGCCGGGTCTCGCGGCCTTCCCCGGTATTCCTTCGTCCGACTCTGCGGTACCATGCCGTCCGTGGCAGGTGGAGGAGCGCGCGAGGTGGCCATGATGCTGTCCGCCTACCCGGGGCTGGTCCTGCTGGCGGCCGGCTGGGTGGTGGGCGCGCTCTTCGTGGGCGTGGTGGGCGGTGCCACCCGCGGCGTGCAGGGCTTCTTCGTGTGGCTCCTGGCCGCCCTCCTGTTCTCGCCACTGCTGGCCATGCTCGGGCTCATCGCGGTCCTGCTGGGTGACCTCGTGCGGGAAGTCGAGATCAAGGCCATTCACGGCCCGGACGATCTGCCCTCGCGAAGGGGGACGTCGGGGCGCTTCGCGCACCTGGCCGGGGAAGAAGACTGACGACGGGCCGCCTCCGGGCGGCTTCGGGGGAGACCATGGCGACGACGGTCGGGCTGCTGCATCCGGGCGATATGGGGAGCGTGGTCGGCGCGTGCGCGAAAGCCGCGGGCGGGCGCGTGCTGTGGGCCTCCGAGGGACGCACCGGCGACACGTGCGCGCGCGCCGCCGCGGCGGGCCTGGAGGACGTGGGCCATGTGGCCGCGCTTGTCGCCGCCAGCGACGTCATCCTCTCCGTCTGCCCGCCGCACGCCGCGCTCGACCTGGCCCGCGAGGTGGCGGCCCGGCGCTTTGCCGGCCTCTTCGTGGACGCCAACGCGGTCGCGCCGGCCACCGCGCGGGAGATCGGCGTGATCGTCGAGGGCGGTGGCGCCACCTTCGTGGACGGCGGCCTCATCGGGCCCCCGCCGCGGGCCGCCGGATCGACGCGGCTCTATCTCTCGGGCCGCGAGGCCAAGCGGGCGGTCGCGCTCTTCGAGGCGAGCGCGCTCGAGGCCATCGCGGTGAACGACGTCCCGGGGGCGGCGTCCGCGCTCAAGATGGTCTACGCCGCCTACACCAAGGGCTCCTCCGCGCTCCTGATGGCCATCCGCGCGCTCGCCGCCACCGAGGGCGTGGACGAGGCGCTGCTCGCGGAGTGGCGCCGCTCGCAGCCCGAATTGCCGAAGCGCTCGGAGTCGGCCGCGCGCGACAACGCGCGCAAGGCCTGGCGCTTCGTGGGCGAGATGGAGGAGATCGCCGCGACCTTCGAGGCCGCGGGCCTTCCCGGCGGCTTCCACGAGGCGGCCGCGGTGATCTACCAGCGCCTGGCCGGCTACAAGGACGCCGCGACCCCGCCCGCGATGGCGGACCTGGTCGCGCCGCTCACGCGGCCGGCGCAGTAGCCGCGCCGGGGCCGACTCGGCTCGTGGTCAGCGCGCGGGCGGTGTCGCGGCGGGCGGCATGCGGACGCGCCCCCACATGTTCAGCACGAAGAGCGCGGCGCCCGCGAGCTGCCCGAGGCCGCCCAGCGCGATGAGCCAGCGCAGGCCGAGCGCGCCGGCCAGCGCGACCAGCACCTCGCCGAGCGCGCGCAGGCCCGTCGCCACCGTCATCACCCAGTACACCGCCTCCGCCAGCTCCGGCCGGTAGCGCGTGTCGTCGCGCGCGGGCCGGGGGAACATCCAGGTGGCTACGCCCATCACCATCATCAGCATGAACCCGACCAGGAGGAGATGGGCGTGAGCGGTGATCAGCAGGCGCGGCGGATACGCATCGAAGCCGAACTGGGCCACCACGATGTACGCCCCGAGGGCCAGGCCGGCGACGAGAAAGATGAAGCTGGTCTTGATGTAGCGCCGGATCAGCGGCGTCATGCTAGAAAGACTCGCCCTCGTCCGTCGCCGACATCGGCGGCAGGATAGCACGGGCGATGGGTGATCGAGTGAATCGGCCGCCCGATCGAGTGCCAAGCGGCGTCGGCGGGTGGTGCGCGTCGTCCCGGCGACTGCTGCAAGAGCTGATGGAGAGCGGCCGAGCTCCGATCTCAGGCTCGCCAGTGCCTACGCGCATGGCGCGCGTGACGGAAGGGGTAGAGTCGTGAGAGGGGGCCTGATCTCATACGGTCCCAGCCGGCGAGCCAATGTTCGGCGTGCCGCCACCTACGTCGATCGAATCCTCAAGCCGGCTGAGCTGCCGAGTCCGCCGCCGACGACATTCGAGCTCGTCATCAACCTCAAGACGGCCAAGGCGCTCGGCCTGACGATCCCGCCGTCCCTGCTGCAGCGGGCGGATCAGGTGATTGAGTGAATGGGAGCCCTCGATGACCAAACCCGCGCAGGACACGCGCCACCGGCTCGGTCAGGCCAACGGACCCGCGCTGTCGTCCCTGCGCCCTTGGGTCACTTGTCGTAGGATCTCCCTCGAGTCAAAGGCATGCCGGGTGAGCCTCGCCGTCGCGGGACTGGCCGCCTCGGCATGTGTCGTCAAGGAAACCGAGCCGGACAAGCCGTTCTGGCCAGATGCGGTGCTGTTCTCTTTCTTACTGGTCGCAGTTGGGGCGTTCCTGTTCTGCACCGCAATCCTAGTGCTCGTGTCCTCGCGGCGTCGCAGGCGGACGCTGGCGAAGATCCTCGTCGCGCTCGTCGCGGGCTCGGTGTGCGGAGCGCTCTGGATTCTGCTTGTCGACACAGTGGTCAACACCGCGATACCGGAAGCCATGAATGAGCCGGCCGTGCTCCTTGTCGGAGTGGTGACGGCGGTGCTCGTCGCGGCCAGTCTCCTCTCGGACAACCGCCTCAGCCGGGTGGTGGGGCTTTCGGCGATGGCGATTGGCTTTCACAGTCTGGCGCTACCGATAGCAGCCCTCATCTCGTTCTTGGTAGGCGGCGCGCAATGGGTTCCCGCGGCGAGTGTCCGACCGGCGCTCACGGCAGTGATTCTGGGCACCAGGTTCGCAGGGAATCTTCGCACCGTCGGCCTCAGCGTCGGCGGCCTGCTCCTAGGCTTATTCTTGGTCTTCGTCGGGGATCGAGTTCTCAGACGCCCTAGGATGAGTAGGTCACGAGCACGATTTGATCTGAGCTGACCCCATGCCTAAGATCCTCGGCTTGACGATTCCCTCAATCGCACCTACTGCGGGCGGATCAGGTGGTCGAGTGATCGACCTGGAGCGGATGCGGCTGGAGCTCGAGCGCGCTGCGCCGCCGGCTCAAGCTGTCCCGGCGGCATGGCGCCAAGCAAGCGAGCCGGATCAAAAGATCGCCGCGCGTGCGGCCACAATCAAGGCGCGCCTCGCTGGGGCGGGCATTTCGCAGGAGATGTTGGCGCAGGCCGCGGTGGTCAGCCGCTCGGCAATCTGCCACGCGCTCAGTGGACGCGGCCCCGCGAACCGTATCATGGCATACGCGCTGGAGCTGCTCCGACAGGTTGGCGTTCCTAAGAAGAGAGGAAAGCATAGGGCATGGGAGACGTGACTCACGGTGATTGTCACGGTGAGACGAACGGAAGTTCCGAGCTCAACCGGGCAGAGGGCGTGAGCGGGGAGTGAGGGCATGACCGTCGACGACGTCGTTGAGGCAATCGCATGGGCCTCCCTTGCGCTCGCAGCGGTCACGACCGCCTGCTCGAGCAGCCTCCGCGAGGTCCGCGCCCGGGATCCGGAGTTCCGGTTCCCCGGTGTGCCGGCGTCCAGGCAGTTCGAGGTTGCCCGCTGCATTCGCGACGTGCTCGACGCGGGCCTCGGCGAGGAGTCCTCGATCCTCCAGGAGATCGAGCGAGACCCCGATGGCATGCACGTGATCGGCCGGCCCGACGAGTCCCCGTCGGCCGCCGCCGCCGTGTTTGACGTGGCAGTCCGGGAAGATGCGGTCGTCGCCATGATGGCCCCAGCACCAGTGATTCCGCGCGAAATGCTCCGGGATGCGATCACGACCTGCGTCGGGACGAAGGGAGAGCAAACCCGATGAGACGTGCGAGGGTGTCGATGGAAAGAAGAGAGGGCCCCACGATCTCTTCGTTCATGAGCTGGTCCTGCCGCACAAAACCCTCAATAGCGCGATGGCCCGCGACCTGTTCCAGTCGATCCGTCACGGCATTGCTCAGCGGTTTCGCCCGAAGCCGATTCTTCTCAGAGACGGCCGGTCTCTGTGGGTGACCGTGAACTGAGATCGCTGCACACGCTGCTGCGGCCAAGGCATTTGAGCATCTGTCCTTTTGCGATCAAGCTCGCGGCGCTCGGCCCGCGCGGAACCATGCGGCCTGAGATGTTCCCGGCAGCCGGGGTACCCGATCCGGCGCCGAGACCGCGTCCGGATCTTGATTGGCTGAAGCGCGTAGACCTGAGCGAGACCGTTCCCCCAGAAGCCATCAGCGTTCAGGGGATCATGGCGAGCATCATGAGGCGCACGTGAACGAGCAGGGGGCCAACCGGCCACAAGGTGAAGGAGGCCGCCTGGGGCTACACGCTCCAGACGAAGGGCAAGCAGGAGCGGAAGTTCTCCGGGGAGTGGACGCGCGAGACGGCGCAGCAAGCCCTCGCCGCCCGGACGCTGCAGCTCGACGCGGAGGATCCGCGGGCGCCGCGGACGCTCGCCCAGGTCGCGCAGGAGTATCTCGACTACAAGCGCGCGAAGGGGAAGAAGTCGCTTCCAGGAGCTGCTCGGCCATCAGACGTTCGCCATGACCCTGCGGTATGCCCACCTAAGTCCCGACCGCCTGCGCGACGCCGTCGCGAGTCTGGATCGGCCCGCGGAAGCCCCGGCTTCAGCACATGGTCAGCACAAAGTGATAGAATCGCCCGCGAGCGCCTCGTAAGTACTTGTCGAGCCGTTAGCTCAGTTGGTAGAGCACCTGACTTTTAATCAGGGGGTCCTCGGTTCGATCCCGAGACGGCTCACCATCTCGTTCGGCGCTACTGCGGGCGGGAGAGCGTGATGGTGCACGGCCGACGGTCAGGACACGAGCGCCTGAACCTGCGCCGAGCTGCCCGGGCCGG
>JBGOVO010000170.1:0-7799 GCA_041478145.1 Methylomirabilia bacterium | reverse complement strand
TCTCGAGCGGCTCGTGGACTGCATCGCGATGGAGCTGGGCAAGCCCCCGGAGGACGTGCGCCGGGTCAACTTCATCCCGCCGAGCGCGTTCGCCTACGCCGCGCCCCCCGGGCAGAACTACGACAGCGGCGAGTACGCGCGGGCGCTGGCCAAGAGCCTCGACGTGTCGAAATACAGCGCGCTCCGCGCCGAGCAGCGCCAGCGGATCGAGAAGAAGGACCGGAAGCTGCTCGGCATCGGCATGGCCTGCTACGTGGAGATGTGCGGCTTCGGCCCCTACGAGAGCGCGATGATCCGGGTGGAGCCGAGCGGCACCGTGACCGCCTACACCGGCGCCTCCGCCCACGGGCAGGGGCACGAGACGACGTTCGCTCAGATCATCGCCGACTACCTGGGCGTGGACTTCGACCAGGTGATCGTCCGTCACGGGGATACCACCGGCGCGCCCATGGGCTTCGGCACCGGTGGCAGCCGCAGCCTCGTGGTCGGCGGCTCCGCCATGGTCAAGGCCGCCGAGAAGGTGCAGGAGCGCGCCCGGCGCATCGCCGCGTCCATGCTCGAGGCCGCCTTCGAGGACATCGTGGTGACCGATGGCCGCTACCACGTCAAGGGCGCGCCGGCCAAGAGCCTCGCGCTGGCCCAGATCGCCGAGAAGGCCTATGGCGAGGGGCTGCCCGCCGGCATGGAGCCGGGGCTCGAGGCCACCGAGTACTTCCGCCCGCCCCAGCTCGTCTATCCCTTCGGGGCGCACGTGGCGGTGGTCGAGGTGGACCGCGACACGGGACGGATCGATCTGCGCGCCTACGTCTCGGTGGACGATTGCGGCACGCGCGTGAGCCCGCTGCTGGTCGAGGGGCAGGTGCACGGCGGCATCGCCCAGGGGGTGGCCCAGTCGCTGCTCGAAGAGGTGGTCTACGACAAGGACGGCCAGCTCGTGACCGGCTCGCTCATGGACTACGCGATCCCGCGGGCCGAGGACCTGCCGTTCTTCGTGACGGACCAGACCGTCACCACGTCCCCCTTCAACCCGCTCGGCGCCAAGGGCATCGGCGAGGCGGCCACCATCGGCTCCACGCCGGCCATCGTCAACGCGGTGGTGGACGCGCTCAAGCCCTTCGGCGTGCGGCACCTCGACATGCCGCTCCGCCCGGAGCGCGTGTGGCGGGCGATGCAGGAGGGGGAGAAGAAGTAGCCCCCTCACCCTGGGCCCCTCACCCTGGGCCCCTCACCCTGCCCTCTCCCCTGGGGGGAGAGGGGGAGGTCAGGAGAGGAAGTTGCGGACTACCTGAAGGAACTCGTCGAGGCGGTCGTGGTGGAGCCAGTGGCCGGCGCGGTCGATGCCGACGACGGTGGCGTGGCGAAACGGCTTGGCGCGCCCGTCCTCGGCCGGGTTGCCGGAGCGGCTCTCCTTGCCGTAGAGCAGCAGGGTGGGGCAGGTAATGCGGGACCAGAGCAGCTTGATGTCCTGCCCGCGCATGTCGTAGGGCGGGAACACCCGCACGTAGTTGTCGAACTTCCAGCTATAGGTCCCGTCCTCGTTCTGGTTCACGCCGTGCACGGTCAGGTGCCGCGCCTGCTCGGCGGAGAGATGCGGATTCTCCTCCTGCATGCGGCGGAAGGCGTCCTCGATCGAGGCGTAGCGGCGCGGCAGCCGGCCCGCGAGCGTCCGTTGCTCCCGGGTCCACTCGTCCATCCGCTCCGCGATCGTCCGGGTGGAGCGCTCGGCCCACATCTGGGGCGTCGGGCCGAGGCCCTCGATGGCCGCCAGCCGGGCGACGGTCCCGGGATAGATGCCCGCGTAGCGGAGCGCGACATTGCCGCCGAGCGAGTGCGCGACGATGGTGACCGGGGCCAGGCGCTGGCCGTGGATGAGCTGGGCGAGATCGTAGATGTAGCCGGCCATCGAATAGCTGCCGTCCGTCGACCACTGGCTGTCGCCGTGCCCGCGCAGATCGGGCGCGATGATGTGCCAGTCGTCGCGGAGGGCGGCGGCGGTCCAGTCCCAGTTGCGGCAGTGATCGCGCCCGCCGTGCAGCAGCAGCAGGGGCGGCTTGTCGGCATTGCCCCAGTCGACGTAGTGCAGCCGGAGCCGCTGGGAGAAGAACGTGTGCGAGGCGGGGCCGGGCATGCGATCGGTCATCGGAGTCCTTTCGACAGATAGTCGACCGCGCGGCGGTGGCTCTCGAGCAGGCCGTCGAGCCGCGCCGGGTCGCCCCGCCCCCAGCCGCACTCGGTGGCCACCCCGAAGGCGCGCCCGACGGCGGCGCGCGCCGTATCGATGCGCCGGCGGTCGCCCGCCTCGTCGCCATGGTGGATCAGGCCCAGGTAGAGCCGCGTGCGCTCGGGGAGGCGCAGCGCGCGAAGCGGGGCGAAGTACGCGGCGTCGTCCCGCTCGCGCGGGACCGGCAGGTGCAGGAAGTCCACGCGCCGCCTCACGCGCGCGGCGATCGCCTGGCCGATCTCGGTGAGGATCGCGGTGTCCTTCGGCATCACGAGGTGCTGGTCGGCCGGGCTCCCGTAGCAGAGGTGATAGCCCATCTCCACGTCGACGGGCACCGCGTCACCGAGCCGCTCCAGCAGGGCGAAGATGCGCTCCTTGTAGTCGGCCGGGCGGGTCGGGAAGTAGCGCTCGAAGACGAGCACTTCCTGGCAGATGTCCCACTGGATCGAGAGGTCGGCGGACGGGATGCTCGCCACGATCCGCCCCAGATCGCGCACGAGCGAGCGCTCGTACGCGCGCATGTAGTCGTCGTGGGCGCGCGGGCTCACGTACATGAAGGCGCTCGACACGGGGGTGGGCAGGCAGACCTGGAAGCGCACGCCCGCGGGCACGACGCCCCCGCGCCGGAGCCGCTCGAAGAGCGCCCCGGACTCGTGCGCGGCCTCCGCGTAGCCGGTCGGGAACTCGACGCCGTCCGGATCCACGCCGGGTCGAAAGCGCAGCAGATCGGTGCGGCGGAGCAGGGAACCGTCCCATTGCCTGAGCTCGAGCAGCCCCGCTTCGCCGTCCACCTCCATGGCCGGGTGGCGCTCGAGCATGGTCCGCTGCCAGTAGATCCAGCGGCGCCGCTCGCCGGTCTCGCCGTCCGGCATGCGCGAGAGCACGGAGCCGAGCGACGCGGCGAGCCGGCGGAACACCTCCTCCGTCGTGGGGAGCGGGACGCTGCCGATGAGATGCGCCAGGCCGCGAGCCGGATCGGCGCTCACGAGATCAAGGCCCCGTGGGCGAGCACGGCCACGCGGTCCGCGACCGCCTTCGCCACCGCCGGCTCGCGCTCGGTCAGCACCACGCTCGCGCCGGAGGCGCGAATCTCCTGGATGACGTTGGCGACCCCCCGCCGGTCGTCGAGCGGGAGGCGGCCGAGCGGCTCGTCCAGGAGGAGCAGCCGGGGTCGGAGGGCCAGAGCCTGGGCGAGCGCGAGCCGCTCACGCGCCGCCGCCGAGAGCTCGCCCCGGCGCCGGCGGGCGTCGCCCGCGAGCCCGACGCGGTCGAGCAGCGCCGCGACCCGGGCCCGGACGCGCGCGTCCGGCCACTTCGCCCGCAGCGTCGCGAGGAGGCCCAGGCGCGGCCAGAGCAGCGCCACCGCGACGGCCTCCGCGACGGTCAGAGGCCAGGGTGGCGCCGGGATCTCGCCGGCCCGGACCAGCCCCTGCTGCGCCAGCTCCCGCGGGGGCAGGCCCGTGACCTCGCGGCCGTCGAAGATGAGGCGCCCCGAGTCGATGGGCAGCGACCCGGACAGGCAGCGGAGACACGCGGTCTTGCCGCCCCCGGAGGGACCGCAGAGCGCGAGGATCTCGCCCTCCTCGAGTGTGAACGAGAGGGCGTCGAGCCGCGTGACGGAGCCGATCCGACTGGTGAGCCCGACGACCTCGAGGATCTTCACGCGGGGAGGATCTTCATGCGGGGGGCCGCCAGTCGGCGGTGAGCGCGCGCACGCGCTCCATGAGGCTGGCCTGGTCCATGGTGGCCAGGCGCTGATCGCGGACCACCGCGCGTCCGTGCACCCACACGTCGGTCACCGCCTGGGGCGACATCGCGTAGACCACGTTCTTGAGCAAGTGCGCCCTCGGATGGAGCGAGGGGTGCTCGAGATCCACCGCGACCAGATCGGCGAGGAAGCCAGGGGCGATGTCGCCCGCCGGCAGGCCCAGCAGCCGGCCGCCGTCCACCGTGCCCATCGCGAAGGCCTGCTCGGCGGGCAGCCGCGTGCCGTCGAGATGGCGCACCTTCTGGAGCAGGGCGGCCATGCGCATCTCCTCGAACACGCTGAGGCGATTATTGGTGCAGCCGCCGTCGGTGCCGAGCCCGATCAAAACGCCGAGCGCCCTCATCTCGGTGATCCGGGTGATGCCGTCGCCCAGGATCATGTTGGACGACGGGCAGTAGGCGAGGCCGGCGCCGCGGTCGGCCATGAGCCCGAGCTCCTCATCGTCGAGCCAGACGCAGTGCACGCCGATCATGCGCGGCCCCAGCACGCCCAGCTTGTCGAGCAGCCGGATGGGCGTGGCCCCGTGCTCGGCGAGCGTGCGCTGCCCCTCGTACCGGCCCTCGGCGGCGTGGATGTGGAACTTCGTATTGGTCTCCTCCGCGACCTCCCAGCCCGCGCGGATCATCGCGGGCGACGCGCCGTGCGGGCTGTGGGGCGCCGGCTGCACCGTCACCATCGCATCGCCGGCGTGCGCGCGCATCAGCTCGGTCACCCGCCGCGCCGCGTCCGCGGGCGTCTCGCGATAGCGCGCGGGGGCGCCGTCCCAGTCGTACATCGCGCGGGCCAGCACGAGGCGGATGCCGACGTCGCGGGCGGCGCGGATGACGGCCTCCGCGTTCTCGTTGCCGTTATCTTGAAGGTAGAAGAAGTCCACGCACGTGGTGGCGCCGTGCAGCAGCATCTCGGCGAACGCGAAGGCGGCGCCCAGGTAGATGCCCTCGCGGTCGAGGCGCGTGGAATAGGGGTAGAGCACCCGGTCGCGCCAGGCCATGAAGTCGAGATCGTCGCCCAGGCCGCGCAGCAGCGACTGGAAGGTGTGGCAGTGGGCGTTCACCGTGCCCGGCAGGAGCGCCTTCCCGGACAATCGCATGGCGTCTGCCGCGGAGGCGTCGGCTGCGGTCGCCGGTTGCACCGCCGTGATCCGGCCATCGGCGATGCTCACGATGTGGCCGCTCACCTCCCGGCCGCTCGTGAACAGGAGGTCCGGCCAGAGGCGCATCACGGCATCTTAGCCCGCGCCCCGGGCCTGTGCTAGCCTCCGGTCGGATCCACGGACGGCTGTCGAGATGGAGCCCGGGCGCACGTCATCAGGGTGATCGAACCCCTTGACGGAGGACGCGCATGAAATACACGATCCTGATCTACGAGAACGAGGCCGCCTTCAGCTCCCGTACCGACGAGCGCCGGAAGGCCGCCTACTGGGTGCCTACCAGGCGTACACCACTGCGAGGCGCGGTGGGCGGCCCGCCGCGCCTCGACCGGCGGCTACGTGCCGCCCGGCCGCCAGGACGTCGAGCGATGGGCCTGGCCGATGATCGAGGAGGCCGCGCGCACGTTGCTCGTCGCCGCGCGCGCAGGGACGCCGGGCCGCTTCCAGCTCGAGGCCGCCATCCAGTCGGCGCACGCGCAGCGCGGACGCACCGGTTGGACCGACTGGGACGCGATCGCGCTGCTGTACGAAGGGCTCGTCCGCATCGCTCCGACCGTCGAGCTATCAGCCCTACTCGGCGCTCCGGGCCCACCTCCTGGACAGGCTCGGCCGGACGGATGAGGCGGGGCGCGTCTACACGCGGGCGATCGAGCTGAGCGAAGATGAGGCCGTGCGCGCCTTTCTCACGGCGAAGGGAGGCGCGCGGTGAGGCCCCACCTGCACTTTTCGCTTGACCGCCTGCAGCGTGCAGTCCAAGCGCGCATTGGATCCGGTGCGGGAATGCCGGCTGAGCGCCTCACCTCCGGCACGTGATGGGCAACCGTGCCGCCAGGGGCGAGCGATCATGGCGGAGGCCCCATTCATGCGTCCTGGAGGCGTCCGGGGGTTGCCAATATCGGGATGTAGAGTTGCTCCAGCAGAAAGGGGAGACTCGCCATGCCGATGCCCACATCCGACACCGCCACGCTCGATCGCCTTGGCGACGAGATCGCTGAGCTCTCGGCCCACCTCGAGGCGGCGACGGCCCGCCTGCTCGCCCTCATCCGGGAGTTCGACGCCCGTGGGGGCTGGAACACCGGGTTCCGCTCCTGCGCCGCCTGGCTCGCCTGGCGTGCGGGGCTCGATCTGGGGGCAGCCCGGGAGCGGGTCCGGGTCGCGCGCGCCCTCGGGACGCTGCCGGCCCTGGCCGAGGCTCTGACGCGCGGGGAGCTTTCTTATGCCAAGGTGCGCGCCCTGACCCGCGTAGCGACCCCGGAGACCGAGGCCCGGCTGCTCGCGGTGGGGCGCGCGGGCACGGCGGCCCACGTCGAGCGGATCGTCCGGGGCTAGCGCCGGGTCGACCGGCAGGCGGACGCGCTGGCGCTGCCGGCGGAGACGGCGCTGCATCACGCGCTCGATCCCGGGGCCCCGGGGGAGCGGTACCAGGTGGTGATTCACGTCGACACGGCCGTGCTGGCGGATCCCGAGCAACCCGGCCAATCCGTGCTGGAGCAGGGCAGCCACGTTTCCGCGGAAACGTCGCGGCGGCTGGCGTGTGACGCGAGCCGGGTGGTGATGCGGCGCGACGAGGACGGGCAGGTGGTGGAGGTCGGGGCTCGGACGCGGACGATTCCGCCGGCGCTGCGACGGGCGCTGCCGCATCGAGACCGGAGCTGCCGCTTCCCGGGCTGTCATGTCCGGTCCGGGCAGGGGCATCACGTGCGCCACTGGGCGCAGGGCGGCCCGACGACGCTGTCGAATCTGGCGTTACTCTGTCGCCGCCATCACCTCCCGTGGCGGCCCTCCGGGCGCAGAACGCCGCGCAGGGGCTGCGGCTCCATCCGCGCACGGGACTCGCCGGATGGCTGGGAGAGCGCCTGGACGTGGGGTGGGCGCTCGATGTGTTGCATCCGCGAGCCCACATCAGTAGCGGTTCGCGATCGGCAGCTCGTCGGCCGGGAAGAGCGTGATGATCTGGGCGCCCTTGGGCGTCACGATCACTTCCTCCTCGATGCGCGCCGCCGAGGTGCCGTCCGTGGCCGGGCAGTAGGTCTCGACCGCGAAGACCATCCCGGCCTCGAGCTCCATCGGGTCGTCGAAGGAGTTGAGCCGCGAGATGATCGGGCGCTCGTGCAGGCCCAGGCCGAGGCCGTGGCAGAAGTTGAGGCCGAAGGCCGCCATCTCGCTCTCGAACCCGATGTCCTGCGCCCGCGGGAACGCGCGCGCGATGCGGTCGGTGCCCACTCCCGGCTTGATGAGGGCGATCGCCTCGTCCATCCACTCGCGGGCGCGCTTGTAGGCGATCTGCTGCGGCGCGGTGGCGCGCCCCACGCTGAACGTCCGGTAGTAGCAGGTTCGATAGCCCACGTAGGACTGGATGATGTCGAAGAAGGCCTGGTCACCCGGGCGGATGATGCGATCGGTGAAGTTGTGCGGGTGCGGGGAGCAGCGCTCGCCCGAGATCGCGTTGATGGCCTCCACGCAGTCCGACCCCATCTCGTAGAGCCGCTTGTTGGCCAGCGCCACGATCTCGTTCTCGCGCACCCCCGGCTTGAGCGCCTCGAAGATGTCCTGATACACGCCATCCACCATCGAGGCGGCCATGTTGAGCAGGGTGATCTCGTCGCTGCTCTTGAGCTCGCGGGCGTCCAGCAGCGTTTGCTGGCCATCGCGCACCTCGA
>JBGOVO010000411.1:0-3325 GCA_041478145.1 Methylomirabilia bacterium | reverse complement strand
CCCGCCGCCCATCGCGAGCAGGATGGCGCGGCTCCTCACCAGCACGAAGGTGCCGCGGCGGACGTCGAGCAGCAGCGCGCCGCCCACCTGCCCGCCGTCGGTGCGCAGCAGCTCGATCGCACGATGCTCCTCGAGGCTGCGGATGGCCGGCCGCCGCCACACCTGCTCGGTCAGGCGGGTCATGCTCTCGATGCCGGTGAGGTCGCCCGTGTGGATGGTCCGGTCGTGGCTCTGGCCCGCGAACGGCTTCTGGTGGATGCGCCCGTCCGGGTGCCGGTCGAAGAAGCACCCGTAGCGGGCCTCCAGCTCCAGCACGCGGCCCGGCGCCTCGTTGACCAGTGTCCAGACCAGCTCCTGATCGTTGATCCAGGCCCCGCCCTGGAGCGTGTCGAGCAGGTGCGCCTCGATCGAGTCGGGCGCGCCGAGCACGGCGTTGTAGCCGCCCTGGACCATGCGCGTGCAGCCGGCGCGGCCCAGCAGGCCCTTCACCGCCACCGTGACCGTGAGGCGGGGCGAGCGATCCGCCGCGTGGAGCGCGGCGCAGAGCCCGGCCCCGCCGGCGCCCAGCACGAGGATGTCGGTATCGAGGCTGTCGACGGTGAGCTCGGTGGCCATCGGTCGGAGGGCCCCGAGGCTACTTCACGGGCGCGGCGACCAGGGCGTCGAGCAAGGCGCGGCCGGCCGGGCCGTCCCACGGGCGGGTGCCCGAGGCCCGCGCGATCTGCCGTCCGTCGCGACCGATCACGAACGTGGTCGGCGTGGCGGTCACCCGGTAGTCCCGCGCGACCGCGCCGTCGTAGTCGAGGAGCACCGGGGGCGTGATGCCCGCGCCCTTCACCCAGCTCGCCACGAGGTCCTTGGGCTCTTCGATGCTCACCGCGAGCACCACGAAGGGCTGCCCTTTGCGCTCGCGGGTGATCTTCTCGATCCCGGCGGGCAGCTCCTTCCGGCAGTAGGGGCACCACGTGGCCCAGAAGTAGACGAGCACCACCTTGCCCCGGTGGTCGGCCAGCGCGACCCTGGTACCGTCCAGCGTCGGCAGCGCGAAGGCGGCGGGGCGCTCGCCCGGCAGCGCGGTGAGCTGGAGGTCACGCAGGAGCCGATCCAGATCCTCCGCGGCCACGGGGGACCCGGCCACCGCCACCGTCAGGGCCAGCGCGCCGAGCAGCGGGAGCCTCACGTGACCTTCACCTCGGCGGTGGCTTCGAACTTGCCGCCGTGCGTGTCGAAGAAGCTCACCCTGAGCAGTCCGGTCTCGGTGGCGCGAAAGGGAATCGTGAACGTCGGGTTCTCGCCGATCGCCGTCGACGGCTCCAGCTCCACGATGTCGCGGCCGAGGTAACTTACCACGACGCGGTTGACGAAGCGGTAGTTGCGGTCGACCGAGCGCCCGCCCTGCCGCTCCACGCGCTCCTGGGGGTGGATGACGAGGGCCCGCAGGCGCGCCACCGCCCCACGGCGAATGCCGGCGGGCACGGCCAGCTTCACGCGCCCGATGTCGGCCATGGGCTCAGGCGGCACAGCCGGCCACGGTCACGCGGATCTCCCGCGCGACCATGTGCAGGGAGCCGTCGCTGTGCTCGGCGACCACGCGGACGGGGCCGCTGTCGGCGAGGCGCAGGTTGGTCGCCACGTAGGCCTGGCCCGCGGCGGGCGTCAGGTTGACCTTGACGTTGAGCGGGCGCGGATTCTTCTCCGACAGGATGTAGATCGCCTTGACGTGATCGTCCGGCGTCATCGGCGACTTGACCTCCACCGAGATCGGCACCGCGCCGCCGTCCTCGGCGATGAGCGGCATCTCGAGCGTGATGGCGGAGGATCCGTCCTTGATCGGCCGGCCCGCGAAGAGCCGCTTCATCGCGGACGCGATCGGCTCCTCGGGCGCCAGGTTGGCCAGATAACCCTGCGCGCGCGCGGGGCGGGGGCGTACACCCGCGCCGACGGCGATCAGGGCCACGAGTCGCAGCCACGCGCGCCGTGTGATCGCGAGGCTCATGGCTCCCAGCATGCGCCCGATCGCGGTGAAGTCAACGGCCTCAGGCCCCGTCCAGGCGGTAGGCGGAGGCGTCGGGCTTGAAGGCGCGCGGCAGCCACAGCGGCCGGCGCAGCCCGCCGGGTCCGGGCGCGGGCCGCGCCATCGCCAGCCACTTGCGGTACACCTCGAAGGACTTGTTCGTGTCCACCACCACGTCGCCGTAGCGGTCGTCCGGCCCCGGCCGGCTCACCGTGACCTTCTGATGCCAGCAATGCTGGCCGCTCACCGGATCCGGATGCACCGGAAAGGTCAGGTTCTGGTGCACGCCCGCGTCCTCCCACCACACGCGCTGCGAGTCGGGATCGCTACTCTCGAAGGGGCGCACCCCGTGCACGTGCCGCAGCCGCCACCGACCGGGGCCTTGCGCCTCGAGCGTCACGAGCGCGGTGGACCAGCGCTCGCCGCCGGTGTGCTCGGAGAGCCGCCAGCGCCCCAGGTGATGCGAGCAGGCCAGCACCCCCGGCCGGATCGATTCCGTCACCCAGACCCGGTCCACGAAGTGGCCGATCTCCGTCGCGACCTTCAGCAGATCGCCGGTCTTCACGTCCCAGCGCGCGGCGTCCTCGGGATGGAGCCAGAGCGGGTTGTTGTGGGAGATCTCGTAGAGCCACTTGGCATTGCCCGAGCGGGAGTGGATCAGGGTCGGCAGCCGGAAGGTGGGCAGGAGCGCCATCTCCCCGGCGGCCCGGTTCATCTCCCGCCAGTGCACGTGGCTCCGGCCGTAGGTGGGCACCGCGTGCTCCGGCCACTTCCAGTCCTTGAGCGTCTTCGAGTAGAACTCGAGCTTGCGCGAGGGCGTCGGGAAGCCGCCCATCCACCGCCCGTCCACCTCGACGCCCACCGCCGCGCCGTTCTTCATGACCAGGTGAGAGGTGGAGTCGACCGAGGCCGCCTCGCGCTCCGTGTCGGTCAGCGCCGTCTCGTGGGTGCCGTAGACGTTTTCCTGGATCAGGAAGGCGCCGTACTTGCGCATGTAGGCGAGGGGGGCGAGCCCCTCGCGCGCGGCCGTCTCCGGCAGCCCCGGCACGCTGTGCTCGAAGATCCAGCGGTAGAACTCCTCGATGCGCAGCTTCTCGCCCGGGCGATAGGGCGACTCGAAGTACTTGCGGATGCCGAGCGAGCCGTCCGGATCGATGCGCCAGGACAGCTCGATCCAGAACTCGTCCTCCTCCCACACCTGCCCGAGGCCCGCCGCCTCGTGAGCCTGCCAGGTCAGGTCGAAGCGCTTGCCCTGCTTCTCGAGCGCCACCCGCAGCACCGGCTGGCGGAAGCCGATCCAGCGCGCCGCGT
>JBGOVO010000356.1:0-4187 GCA_041478145.1 Methylomirabilia bacterium | reverse complement strand
GTGACGCTCTCGACCAACCACTGCGCGCAGGAGATCGCGGAGGCCATGATCAAGGCGCTCGCCAAGAGCTGCCCGGATCGCGTGCTCGCGGGCTGGTCACGGCGCTTTCGCATCGCCATCTCGGGCACGAACCCGCGGAACAAGCGGCGCTTCATCTGGCACCTCTTCCACGCGCGCGGCGGCGGCGGCGCCTCCTCCGCGGGCGACGGCTGGGAGACCGCGGGGGAAGGTCAGGCGGCGGGCGGCATCAAGTTCGGCTCCATCGAGGTGGCGGAGACGCGCTTCCCACTCTTTTTCAAGCGCCACGAGTTCCGGCCGGACTCGGCGGGCGACGGGCGCTTCCGGGGCGGCGTGGGCTCGGTGCTCGAGCTGCGCATGGAGACGACCGAGCCGGCGCTGGGGAACACCGCGGGCGACGGCGTCCGCTATCCGGCCTACGGCGTGCTGGGCGGAAAAGACGGGTTGCCCCATCGCTACCGGATGCTCGCGCGCGGCAAGACGCGTGTGCTGAAGACCAAGGAGGTCGGCATCCCGATCCCGCCCGGGGCCGTATTCCTGGTCGAATCGATGGGCGGCGGCGGCTACGGCCCGCCCGCCCGCCGCTCGCCCGAGGCCCGCGCCGCCGATCGCGCCAACGGCTTCGTCACCCGTAACGGCCCAGATAGCCACCGCAGGAACGGGCGGCCCCCAATTCCAAGAGCCGCGAAGCCACCTCACAGGGGTCGTCGCTTGCGGCGACCGTAGAATCAAATCAAGGGCGAATGCAGAACGCAAAAGGTCAATATCGCATCGGGATCGACGTCGGCGGGACCTTCACCGACCTGGTGGCGGTGGACGACGCGGGCCGCGTGAGCCTCGCCAAGTCGGCCTCGACGCCGGCCGATCCGTCGGTGGGCGTCATGGACGGGCTCGGCCTCCTGGCCGCCGAGCTCGGCACCGATCTGCCCGGGCTGCTCGGGACCACCGGCCTCATCGTCCACGGGACGACCGTCGCCACCAACGCGCTGCTCGAGCGCAAGGGCGGCACGGTGGGGATGCTGACGACCGCGGGACACCGCGACATCATCGAGATGCGCGAGGGCTTGAAGGACGACCGGTACAACCTGCGCATGGCGCCGCCGGTGCCGCTGGTGCCGCGCGCCCGGCGGCTCGACGTGACCGAGCGGCTTCGCTTCGACGGCACCGTCGAGACGCCGCTCGCGCGGGCGTCCGCGGTCACGGCGATCCGCCGGCTCGAGCGCGCGGGCGTCACCGCCGTCGCGGTGTGCTACCTGCATTCCTATCGCGATCCGCGCCACGAGCGGGAGACGCGCAAGCTGCTCACCCGGCTCCTGCCGGACGCTTACGTCTCGCTCTCCTCCGACGTGCTCGCCCAGATCAAGGAGTACGAGCGCTTCTGCACCACGGTGGTCAACGCCTACGTCGGCCCCGTGCTCGGGCGCTACCTGGGCAACCTCGGCTCACGGCTCCGGAAGGCGGGCTACCCGGGCGACGTGCTGATTATGCAGTCGCACGGCGGCGTCGCCACCATCGCGGACTCGGTGCGCCTGGCCGCGGGCGCGGTGCTCTCGGGCCCGGCCGGCGGCATCGCGGGCGGCCGCCACGCCGCGCGGCTTCTGGACGAGGGCGATCTCATCACCTTCGACATGGGCGGCACCAGCACCGACATCGCGCTGCTCGAGGGCGGAGAGCCTCACCTGACCGGCGACAAGGCGGTCGGCGGGAGCAAGGTCGCGTTGCCGAGCATCGACATCCACACCCTCGGCGCGGGGGGCGGATCGATCGCGCGGGTCGACGCGGGCGGCATCCTCCACGTCGGGCCCGAGAGCGCGGGCGCGGTGCCCGGGCCGGCCTGCTACGGGCGTGGCGGCACCTCGGCCACGGTCACCGACGCGAATCTCGTCCTGGGGCTGCTGGATCCGGCCGGCTTCCTCGGCGGCCGCGCGCGTCTCGATCCGGCGGCGGCGAGCGCGGCCGTCGAGGGCGTGGCCCGCCGGCTCGGCCTGGGAGTGCTCCCCGCGGCCGAGGGCATCCATCGCGTGGTCGACACCAACATGGCGGAGGGGATCCGCCTGGTCTCGGTGCGGCGCGGCGCCGACCCGCGGCGCTTCACCCTGCTCTCGTTCGGCGGCGCGGCGGGGCTTCACATCACCGAGGTCGCGCGCATGCTCGAGATCACCCGCGTGGTGGTGCCGCGCGTGGCCTCGGTGCTCTCGGCCTGGGGCATGCTGGCCACCGATCTCCGCTACGAGTTCGTGCGCACGCACGTCGGCGAGGCGGGGCAGGTCGGCGCGGCGCGGCTCCGGCGTCTCTTCGCGGAGATGGAGGCGGAGGGCCGGCGCCGTCTCGGCACGACCTTCGCGGGCCGGGTGGACGTGCGGCGGTCGGTGGACATGCGCTACGGGGAGCAGACCTTCGAGATCCAGGTGCCGCTCGACGGCGTGGACGTGAGCGCGAAGGACCTGATGGAGCAGGTGGTCGAGCGGTTCCACCGGCGCCACGAGGAGCTCTATACCTACAGCGCACCCGGACAGGACGTGGTGCTGGTGAACGTCCGCGCCGCCGTGATCGGGCGCCTCCCGGCGCTGCCCGCCGAGCAGGTGCGGCGCGTGAGCGCGCCCGCCGCGCCGCGGAGCCGCCGCGCGTACCTCGAGCGGTGGATGGAGGTACCGGTCTACGGCATGGACGGGCTACAGGATGGCCAGGAGGTGAAGGGGCCGGCGATCTTCGAGTCGGCCACCACCACCGTGCTGATCCGGGCCCGGGAGCGCGCGGTGGTCACGCCACAGGGGTGGCTGGACATTCGGTTGAGCTGACCGCGTCCCGTTTCGCCCCTCGCCGTTTCGCCCCTCACCGTTTCGCCCCTCACCCTGCCCTCTCCCCAGGGGGGAGAGGGGAATAGGGAGGAGAGGCTTAGGTGATCGCGCCGACCGAGGCGTCGGAGACGGTCATCGCGTACTTGTGGAAGACGCCGCTCGTATAGCGCGGCTTGGGCGCCTTCCACCTCGCGAGGCGCTTCTTGATCTCGGCCGCCGGCACTTCCAGGTCGAGGCGCCGCTTCTTCACGTCGATATTGACGGTGTCGCCCGTCTTCACCGCGGCGATGGGGCCGCGCTGGGCCGCCTCGGGGACGATGTGGGCGATCATGAAGCCATGGGTGGCGCCCGAGAAGCGACCGTCCGTCATCAGGGCCACGCTCTCGCCCAGCCCCGCGCCCTGCAGCGCGCCCGAGACGTGCAGCATCTCGCGCATGCCGGGGCCGCCCCGGGGGCCCTCGTAGCGGATCACGATCACGTCGTTGGGCTTGATCTTGCCCTTCTTGATGGCCTGGAAGGCATCCTCCTCGCGCTCGAACACCCGCGCGGGGCCCCGATGCGCGTACTTCGTCTGGCCGGAGAGCTTGATCACGCAGCCGCCGGGAGCCAGATTGCCGCGCAGGATGGCGATACCGCCCTCGGGCTTGAGCGCCTTCGCGAGCGATTTGATCACCTGCTGGCCTGCGGGCTCCGGGGCCGCCTTCACCTCGTCCCCGATGGTCCGGCCGGTGACCGTCTTCTCGCCCGCGTGCAGGATGCCGCTCTCGAGCAGCCGCTTGCCCACCACCGGCATGCCGCCCGCCTCGTACATCTCGGGCGCGGTGTAGTTGCCCCAGGGCTTGAGGTCGGCGAGCACGGGAGTCTTGCGCGAGATCCGATCGAAGTCCTCGATCGACAGCTTGACGCCGAACTCGCGGGCGGTCGCCAGGAGGTGCAGCACCGCGTTGGTGGAGCCGCCGGTGGCCATGACCCCCGCGATGGCGTTCTCGAAGCTCTTGCGGGTCATGAGCGAGCGCGGCGTCACGCCCTTGCGCACCAGCTCCATGACGAGCTTGCCCGACTCGAAGGCCACTTCCTCCTTCCGGGGGTCGATGGCCGGGATGCCGTTCCAGCCCATCGGCGACATGCCGAGCATCTCGTAGGCGGTCGACATCGTGTTGGCGGTGAACTGGCCGCCGCAGGCGCCCGCGCCGGGGCACGCGTGGTCTTCGACGTCCTTGAAGTGCTCCAGCGGGATCTTGCCCGCGTTGTAGGCGCCCACCGCCTCGAACACGTCCTGGATCGTGAGGTTGCGGCCCGCGAACGGCCCCACCGAGCCGGCGCAGCGGCCGAACATGATCGAGCCGCAGTAGAGCATGAGGCCCGGGATGT
>JBGOVO010000339.1:0-4492 GCA_041478145.1 Methylomirabilia bacterium | reverse complement strand
GCTCTACCAGCGCACCCACACCGGGCGCGGGCAGCTCGTGGACGTCGCGATGCTGGACGCGGCGCTCGCCTTCATCGCGGGGCCGGTGTCCGAGTACACGGTGGCCGGCGTCGAGCAGCGCCAGATCGGCAACGGCTCGGTGAGCCGCAAGCCCACCGCGAGCCGGTTCCGCTGCGGGGGCGGCTACATCGTGCTGGCGGTGCTCACCGAGAAGCAATTCGGAGGCCTCCTGCGCGCGCTCGGCCGCGCCGACGCGCTCGACGATCCACGATTCAAGGACTGGCCTGCTCGCACCGTGAACGAGCCGGCCCTCCGCGAGATCATCGAGGGCGCGCTGGCGACCGACACCCCGAGGGCGTGGGAGGCGCGGCTGACCGCCGCCGACGTGCCCTGCGGCTCCATCTGGAAGGTCGACGAGATCGTCCGTCACCCGCAGCTCGAGCACCGCGACGTGCTCCAGACCATCGACTCGCGCTACGGGCCGATGCGGCTCGTCGGCGCCGGGTTCCGGCTCGCCCACGGCAGCCCCGGCCTCGACCGGGAGCCGCCCACGCTCGGCGAGCACACCGACGAGATCCTGAAGGAAGCTGGGTACGGGGCCGACGAGATCGAGCGGCTCCGGCGTGAGGCCGTCATCTGATGACCGTGGTCGACCGGATCGTCAGGACCGATCGACACAAGACGTTCTTCCTGGCCTGCGGGGCCGAGGACGCCCCCTTGATCGTCTTCGTGCACGGCTGGCCGGAGCTGTCCATCAGCTGGCGGCACCAGCTGCCGTGCTTCGCGGGTCTTGGCTTCCGGACCGTCGCGCCGGACATGCGCGGCTACGGTCGATCGAGCGTGTATACGCGCCACGAGGACTATGCGCTCGAGCATGTCGTCCGGGACATGATCGAGCTGCTCGACGCGCTGGGGCGGGAGAAGGCGGTCTGGGTGGGCCACGACTGGGGAAGCCCGGTGGTGTGGAGCCTGGCGAGCCATCATCCCGACCGGTGCTTCGGGGTGGCCAACCTCTGCGTTCCGTACTTCGCCAGGGGCTTCGCCCCCCGCATGCTGGTGCCGTTCGTCGACCGTGCCGTATATCCCGAGGCGCAGTATCCGGTGGGGCAGTGGGACTACATGCTCTTCTACGAGGAGAGCTTCGACAAGGCGCGCGCGGCGTTCGAGACCAGCGTGCCCAACACCGTCAAGGCCCTGTTCCGGAAGGGGAGCCCGAGCGGCAAGGGCAAGCCGTCCCGCACCGCGCAGGTGCGGCGCGACGGTGGCTGGTTCGGCGGTGCCGGCCGGGCGCCCGACGTGCCATTGGACTCCGACGTGCTGGCCGCCGAGGATTTCCACAAGTACACGGCGGCCCTCGAGGGCAATGGATTCTTCGGGCCGGACTCCTGGTACATGAACGCCCAACGCAATATCGACTACGCAGCCAAATCAGCGCATGGCGGCGCGCTGCTCCTGCCGGTTCTCTTCCTGCACGGGGAGTACGACTACACCTGCGAGACCGTGACTTCTAGACTGGCTGATCCGATGCGGGGAGACTGCCGGAACCTGACCGAGGTGATCGTGCCGTCCGGGCACTGGATGGCGCAGGAGAGGCCGATGGCGGTGAATGCCGCGCTTGCGAAGTGGCTGTCGACCCAGCTCCCGGACATCTGGCCGGTCTGAGGACCTGACCATGCTGCGGACGCGAATCTGTGAGCTGCTGGGCATCGAGCATCCGATCGTCCTGGGTGGAATGGGCACCGGCACCTCGCCCGAGCTCGTTGCGGCGGTCTCCGCGGCGGGCGGCCTCGGCGTGCTGGGCGCGACCCGGCAGAGCCCCGAGGACGTGGCCCGGGACGCGGCGGCGATCCGGGCTGCGACCACTCGACCGTTTGGGCTGAACCTGCTCCTGTTCATGGAGCGGCCCGGGCAATACGACGGCCTCCTGGCCGCCCGTCCGAAGGTCGTCTCGACCGCATGGCCGAACCTGGAGCAGGATCTCTCCGGCTACGTCGCCCGGGCGCACGCGATCGGCGCCCTGTTCATGCACATGATCTCGACGGTGGCCGAGGCGAAGGCCGCGGCCCGTGCCGGGGTGGACGTGATCGTGGCGCAAGGGACCGAGGGCGGAGGCCATATCGGGCTCATGGGCACGATGCCGCTCGTCCCGATGGTGGTGAGCGCGGTGGCGCCGACCCCGGTGCTGGCCGCGGGAGGTGTCGCGGACGGCCGCGGGCTGGCCGCGGCGCTGGCGCTGGGCGCCGACGGCGTGCTGCTGGGGACGCGCTTCCTCGCGACGGACGAAGCGCCGATCGCCAAGGGCTTCAAGCAGGCGATCCTCGAGAGCGACGGCCACGACACCCTGGTGACCGACATCCCGGACGTGGCCAATGGCCAGGCCTGGCCCGGAGCCTATGTGCGGGTGCGGCGCAACCGCTTCATCGAGGAGTGGATGGGGCGGGGCAACGAGCTGCGCCGGCGGCGGGTGGAGGTGAGCGCTCAGCTCCGCGAAGCCGCGAAGGCCGGTGATCCGGATCGAGGGGCGATCATGATCGGCCAGACCGCCGGCCTCATCGACCGCGTCGAGCCGGCCGCCGATCTGGTGCGGCAGATCAGCCGGGCCGCCGAGGCCATCCTGCGCGACCGGCTGCCGCGCCTCCTCGCCTGATCCCGCCCATGACCGAGAAGAGACCGGCGACGGCGTCCCGCGGGATGGTGGTCACCAATCACCCGCTCGGCTCGGCGGCGGGGGCCGAGATGCTCGCGGCGGGGGGCAACGCGGTGGACGCGGCCATCGGCGCGCTCTTCGCGCTGACCGTGGTGGAGCCGATGATGGTGGGCATCTTCGGCGCCGGCATGACCCATCTGCGCCTGGCCGACGGCCGGCACCTCGTCATCGACAACTACACGACGGCCCCGGCGGCCTCGCGCCCCGACATGTTCAAGCCCGTCTCCGACACCTGGCCCGACTATCTGCGGGCGGAAGGCGACGTCAACCTGGTCGGCCTCCTCTCGGTGGGCGTGCCCGGCACCTTGAAGGCCTGGGCGGAGGCGGTGGCGCGCTTCGGCCGCCTCGACCTCGAGACGGTGATGCAGCCGGCGATCCGTCACGCCGAGCGCGGCTTCCGCGCCACCCCGTATCTCGTGGCGGCGGTCACGGAGACGGCGATCGACCTCGCGCGCTTCCCGGAGACCGCGCGGACCTTTCTGCCCGGCGGCGCGCCCATCAAGGCGGGCGATCTGATCGCCATGCCGGAGTACGCGGCCACCCTGCGCCTCATCGCGGCCAAGGGCCCCGGCGTGCTCTACGGCGGCGACCTCGGCGCGACGGTGGCGGACTACATGCGGCGAGACGGCGGGATCATCACCCTGGAAGACCTCGCGCGCTACGAGACGGTCGAGCGGCAGCCCATTCGCGGCCGCTACCGCGGCTTCGAGGTCACGAGCGCCCCGCCGCCGACCGCGGGTGGGCTCCACCTCATCGAGATGCTGAACATCCTCGAGGGCTTCGATCCGCGCGGGCTGGGCTTCGGCACCGCGGAGTACTTCCACCTCATCGCCGAGGTGCTCAAGATCGGGTTCGCGGACCGCAATGCCTGCACGGGGGACCCGGCCTTCGTGGACATCCCGGTCGAGCGCCTCACCTCGAAGGAGTACGCGGCCTCGCGGCGGGCGCAGATCCGGCCGGAGCGGGCGGGCGACTATGGGGCCAGCACCGGGGGCGTCGTCCCGGACGTCGCGGCGGGCTCCGCCCACACCACGCACGTCACGACGGCGGACGCCGACGGCAACGTGGTCGCGATGACCCAGACCATCAACAATCTGTTCGGGTCGAAGGCCACGGTGCCCGGCACCGGGGTGCTCCTCAACAACACCATGGCGCTCTTCGACCCGCACCCCGGGACGCCCGCCTCCATCGCGCCCGGCAAGCGGGTGACCAGCAGCATGGCGCCCACCATCGTGCTGCGCGACGGCGAGCCCGTCTGGGCGCTCGGCCTGCCCGGCGGCGTGCGCATCTTCACCTCGGTGTTCCAGGCGATGGTCAACCTCATCGACCACGGCATGACGCTGCAGGAAGCGGTGGAGGCGCCGCGGATCTGGAGCCAGGGCCAGGAGCTCGAGATGGAGCAGGATATTCCGGCGGCCATTCGCGACGCGGTGGCCGCGCGCGGCCATCGCGTGGTGGCCTTCGCCGCGGTGGCGGGCGGGATGAACGCGGTGGCCTTCGCCGCGGACGGCACGCTGGAGGGCGCGGCCTGCTGGCGCGCCGACGGCACGCCGATCGGCGTGAGCGGGGGCCTCGCGCGGCCGGGCGTCCGCTTCAGGCCGGACGCGAGCCGGCGTGCTACGTAGAGGCCGTCGCCTCTTCCGCTAGCCCTTCGCACCGGCCGCGGCGCGATCCATCAGATCCTTCGCGCCGGCCTGGATCCACGGGAAGAAGCCGGTCATGATGCAGCGCACGCCTTTCCGGGTATAGCCCTCCACGTTGGCGGCGCTGACCAGCGTGCCGGCG
>JBGOVO010000020.1:0-22086 GCA_041478145.1 Methylomirabilia bacterium | reverse complement strand
TCGGGCGGCGCATCCGGACGCTGGTGGTGCTGGGGGCGGGCGGCCTGGGGCTCGGGCCCCCGCCGCCGCGCGCCCTGCTGCGGGTCGAATCGGCGATGGCCCCCGAGGAGATCCGGCGCGTGCACCGGGAGAACCTGCGCAGCCTGATGCTGGGCGACCCGGCGAGCGCCGACGACCTGGCGGTGTCGCTGCAGATCGAGAACCTCCGGCGGGCGCGCTTCAAGTCGGGGACGGTTCCGCAATCGGACGTGCTGCGGCGGGCGCTGCCCGCGATCCGCGCGCGCATCGCCGGCATCTGGGGCGAGCGTGACGCCTTCACGGGCGGCCGTCTCGACGAGTGCCGGCGCGTGCTCGCCTCGGTCCAGGGCGATCTCGACCTGCGCGTGATCGCGGGCGCCGGCCACTGGGTCACCTACGAAGCCGCCGACCAGGTAAACGCGGCGCTCCTCGAGCTACTCGGCCACCGCGCCCCCTAGGCGCCGCGCGCGCGTCAGCGGCCCTGGAACTGGGGCCGGCGCTTCTCCCCGAACGCGCGGACGCCCTCCTGGTAGTCCTGGCTGTCGAAGCAGTCCTTGATCAGCCGGTCCAGCATGGTGAGGTCGCGCTGGCCGTCGGGGCGCAGGAGCTGCTCCACGCTCGCCTTGGCGGAGCGCAGGGTGAGCGGCGCGTTGCGCGACATCATCAGCGCGTAGTCGCGGGTGAATCGCTCCAGGTCCGCCTTCGGCACCACCTGGTTCACCAGGCCCATGCGCAGCGCGTCCGGGGCGCTGAAGTCGGTGCGGGCGGTGAAGAACAGCTCCTTGGTGGAGGCGGGACCGATCAGCGACATGAGCTTCTCCATGCCGTGGTAGTGGTAGCCGAGGCCGAGACGCGCGGCGGGGATGCCGAAGCGCGCGTCGTCGGCCGCGATGCGCAGGTCGCACGTGATGGCGATGGAGACGCCGCCCCCGATGCAGTAGCCGTGGATCATGGCCAGCAGCGGCTTGCGGAGGTTGGCGAGCGACTGCTGGCCGGCCCCGGAGATGCGCCGGTACTCCTCCTCGTCGGCCGCGTTCCGGCGGCGGTCCTTGAACTGGGAGATGTCGGCGCCGGCCACGAAGGCGGCGTCGCCCGCGCCCCGCAGGATCACCACCCGGATGGCGTCGTCCGAGGTCAGGTCGCGCACGTACTCCGGCATGCGCTGCCACATCTCCTGGCTCACCGCATTGCGCTTCTCCGGCTGATTGAAGGTGATCCAGCCGATCGGGCCGTCCTTCTCCAGCAGCAGCTTCTCGGTCGTCGCGGTCTCGGTCATGGGGGCTCTCCTGGGCACGGGGTTGCCGGCGAAGACTGGTGTATCCCGTCAGCCCGTCCGGCGCAAGTGCGGTATCCTCCCGCCGTCCCCCTCTCCCCTCTGGGGAGAGGGCACGGTGAGGGGTCGAAGACAAGGGGGGAGGAGCCTATGGCCGATACGCGACTCATGGATCAAGCCTTCCAGCGCATCATGCGCGGCCTCGTCGACACCGGCCGCGCGCCGCACTACGCCGAGCTGGCGCGCGCCCTCGCCCTGCCCGCGGAGGAAGGGCGCGCGCTGCTCCGCGACGTGATGCAGGCGTACCCGATCGGCTGGCTCCATCCCGAGACCGACTACATCGCCTCGTTCCCCCCGCTCAACAACCTGCCCACCCAGTACCGCATCACGGTGCGCGGCGAGCAGCGCTGGTTCGCCCAGTGCGGGTTCGAGGCCACCTCCGCGACCTGGCTCTTCCCCGGCCAGACCGTGCGCGTGGACGCGCCCTGCCTCGACTGCGCCGATCCGGTCTCGGTGGAGATGCGCGACGGGCGGATCACCTGGGTGGATCCGCCGGGCGTCGTCGGGCACCTCGCGTTCGGCTTCGGGCCGTCGCGCGGGCGGCCGCACTATCTCTGAACCGGCATGAACCTCTTCCGGTCGGAAGAGCATGCGCGCCGCTGGAGCGACTTCCAGCCGAGATCCGAGGAGGGCTTCATCACGCTGGACGACCTGGCCGGCTTCTTCGGCACCGAGAGCCGCCGGCACATGCTGGACGGCGACTATCTCTCCACGTGGTACCCTCGCCGCGCGGCCGTGCGCCGCGCCTATCTCGAGAGGATCGGCAAGACGTCGCCGTTCTGGATGGGCACCCCTGATCCACCCGCCTCCTGAGGAGACCATCATGAAAGCGATCCGCGTATCCGAGTACGGCGGCCCCTCCGTCCTGAAGCTCGAGGAGGTGCCCACGCCCCAGCCGGGGCCCAATCAGGTCCTCGTGCGCAACCACGCCGTCGGGATCAATCCGGTCGACACCTACCTGCGCTCCAACACCGACAACCGCGGGCCCAAACTGCCCTACACGCCGGGCGCCGACGCGGCGGGCGTGATCGAGGCGGTCGGCCCCGGCGTGACCGCGGTGAAGGCGGGCGAGCGGGTCTACGTGGGCGGCACCGTGACCGGCGCCTACGCCGAGCTGGCGGTGTGCGAGCAGGGCCAGGTGCATCCACTGGCCGCGAATGCGAGCTATGCGCAGGGCGCGGCCATGAACATCCCCTACGCCACCGCGTATCACGCGCTCTTCAACCGCGCGCGCGGCGAAGCGGGCGAGACCGTGCTGGTACACGGGGCCAGCGGCGGGGTCGGCATCGGCGCGGTGCAGCTCGCGCGGGCGCGCGGCCTCACCGTCATCGGCACCGCGGGCACCGAGCGGGGGCGGCGCATGGTGGCGGAGCAGGGCGCCCATCACGTGCTCGACCACGGCGCCCCGGGTTATCTGGAGGAGTGCGTGCGGCTCACCGGCGGCCGGGGCCCGGACATCATCATGGAGATGCTGGCGAACGCGAACCTCCAGAAGGACCTGGGCGCCATCGCCACCCGCGGGCGCATCGTGGTCATCGGCAACCGGGGCAACACCGAGATCAACGCGCGGCTGGCCATGAACAAGGACGCGGACATTCGCGGCATGGCGCTGAACCACGCGACCCCCGCCCAGCTCGCGGGCATCCACGCCGCGCTCGTGGAGGGCCTGCGCAACGGCTCGCTGCGGCCGGTCATCGCTCAGGAGTTTCCGCTCGCCCAGGCCGCGAAGAGCCACGAGGCGGTGATGGAAGCCGGCCACCACGGCAAGATCGTGCTGATCCCGTGACGCCCCTCACCGTGCGCCCCCTCACCCTGCCCTCTCCCCTCAGGGGTGAGGGAGAGCATGGGAGACGGGGCTAGAGGAACTCGGCGCGGACGGGCCCGACCGGCTCGAAGCGCGCCTCGATCCGGTCGCCGCGGTTGAGCGGGTACTGCCGGGTGAACGAGCCCGACATCACCTTCATGCCCGCCTCGAGCGCCAGGCCGAATTCGGCGAGCTTGTTGGCGAGCCACGCGATCGAGGCCGCGGGCGTGCCGAGCACCTCGCGGCCGAGCGCCCGCTCCGCGGCGGCGCCGTTCACGCTGAGTTCCACGGCGACGGTGGCGAGGTCGAAGCCGGCCGGCACCGGGACGGGCGCGCCCGTCACGTAGGCCCGCTGCTGGGCGTTGTCGGCGAGGCTCACGTTGAGATCGGCCGCGAAGTCGCCGCGCTTCTCGATGATCTCGAAGGCGGGGGCCATCGCCGACAGCGCGGCCTGCGCCTGCTGGGTGGTGACGCCGGGCCCGCGCAGCGTCGTGCCGACCGTGAGGCACAGCTCGTTCTCGAAGCCGGGATTGATCAGCTCGGCGTAGGAGAAGCGGGTGCCGCTCGGCCGCTCGCCGCTCGCGAGCAGGAAGCCCAGCACCGGCTCGTGCACCTTCTGCTGGATCTGCATCGCCTTGGAGGTGAGCCCGACCTTCCAGCCGGCCTGGCGCTCCCCCGCGCTCACGTGGCGCGCGAGCACGCCGAGCTGGACGCGATAGGCGTCCTCGCGACTCAGGCGCTTCATCCACTCCGCCGGCGGGGCGGTCCGCCGCCGGGCACAGTCCCAGAACGCGTCGATGGCTTGTTCGGTGCTCACGGGTCTCCTCGGCGTACCTGGCAGAGAGACGACCGCAGCGCGACCGTCCCGCTGATCGGGTCCGCGGCGTCGGGATCGATCAGGTTGTTGTAGTTGGCGCTCGCCGGGCCGTCGGTGTCGTAGCCCGGGAGCCCGAGCGGCTCGCACGCCTGCCACCAGCCGAACTGGGCGCACACCACGTCGGGGGCGAGGCTGCCGTTGAGCCGCGCCCGGGCCCGCGCAGTCGCCTGCGGCGTCTCCACGACCACCCAGTCGTCGCCGGCGATGCCTCTGGCCTTCGCCGCGTCGGGATGCATCTCGACGAGCGGGTCCGGGCTGTGCCGGCGCAGGCGCGGCAGGCTCCGGTGCTGGCTGTGGCAGAACTGCACGACCTTGGCGGTGGTCAGGAGCAGCGGGAAGCGGCCGATGAGATCGGGGCGGCTGACCGGGCTGGCGGCCGGCTCGACGTAGTCGGGCAGCGGCGCCTGCCCGTGCTCGAGCAGCTCCGCGGAGTAGATCTCCACGCGCCGGCTCGGCGTGGCGAATCCGATTGGCGCGCCCGCGGCGGTGGGTTCCGCGTAGCGCCGGTAGCGCGATGCGGTTGTGGTCCGCACGCCGCCCGGGCTCGCGCGGAGCTGCTCGAGCGTGACGCCGGTCGGCTCCAGCATGAAGCGATGGCCCGTGTGCTCGTCGCCACCGAAAAACCGGTCGGTCAGGCCCAGCCGCTTCGCCAGCTCGCAGACGATCCAGATGTCCGAGCGCGCCTCGCCCCGCGGCGCCACCACCTGACGCCGGAGCTGCACGTGCCGCTCGCCGTCCTGGGTGGGGCCGAAGCCCACGCGGATGCCCTCGCGCTCCCACGCCGAGGACACCGGCAGCACCACGTCGGCCAGCGCGGCGGTGGGGGTGAGAAAGAGATCCGCGTAGACGAGGAAGTCGAGACTCGTGAGCGCGGCGCGCGCGATGCCGGCCCCGGGCGCCGACAGCAGAAGATTGGCCCCGAACCCGACCATGCCGCGCACCGGATATGGCGTGCCGTGGAGCATGGCCCGATACGCATCGGCCGCGGTGGCCCAGCCCTGCCGCGCGGGGCCGAGCGGCCGCTCGGCGAGGCCGAGGGCCTTCGCGCGCTGCCGGTCGGTGAGCAGCGAGAGCGGGGCCAGATCGTTGACCGGCGGGCGGCTCGGCCGCACGTTGCCCCCGGGCGCGTCGAAGCAGCCGGTCAGGGCGTAGAGCAGCGAGAGTGCGCGCACGGTCTGGCTCGCGTTGGTGTGCTGCTCGAGCCCGGTCCAGTGGAAGTACGACACCGGGCGGCGCTCCCACAAGAGCCGCGCCGTCTCGACGATCTGCGCGGCGGGCACGCCGGTGATCCGCGCGACGCGCTCGGGCGGGTACGCGCGGCAGAGCGCGGCGTAGGCCTCGAACGCGGGCCGACAGGCCACCGGACCGCTGCGCGTGGGGCAGGTGACCGAGCCGTCGAGCTGCGGGTCCTCGACGGGCGCCGCGAAGCGGCCCGCGGCCGGGTCGTACGCCACCGGTCGCGCGGCGGCGCGGTCCCATGCCACGTGGTGCGCGGGATCGCCGCCGGCGAGCAGATCGGCCGCCGCGAGGAGCCGGCCCGTATCCTGCCGGACCAGCAGCGGGCCGTTCGTCCAGTCGCGGACGAAGTCGCGATCGTACCAGCCCTCCGCGAGCATGACGGAGGCCAGCCCCAGCGCGAGCGCGCCGTCGGTGCCCGGCCGCACGCGCAGCCACTGGTCGGCCCGGGCCGCGAGCCCCGCGCGCCGCGGATCGACCACGATGAGGGCGGTGCCGCGGGCGGTGGCCTCCGCGACGGCGGTGGCCTGGGCCAGGTAGGCGGTCGCCGGGTTGTGGCCCCACAGGAGCAGGCACCCGGTGCGATCGAAATCCGGCGTGCCGATGTCGGTGCCGAAGGTGAACGCGGTGGCGTAGTCGCGGTGCCAGGCGCACAGCTCCTCGCCCCAGACCATGTTCGGGCTGCCGAAGGCGCGGATCAGCCGGGTGATCCACGGGAAGCCGTCGGAGACCGCGGTGCCGGCGGGCGTCGTCACCGAGAAGGCGACCGCCTCGGGCCCGTCGCGCTCGGCGATCGCGCGCATCCGCTGCGCGGTCCAGTCGAGCGCCTCGTCCCAGCCGATCCGCACCCAGCCCGCGTCGGGGTCCGACTTTGGCCGCGTGCGCCGCATCGGGTAGAGCAGCCGATCGGGCGCGTGCACCAGCTCGGGCGCGGCGCGGCCCTTCACGCAGAGGTTCCGGCCGGTGGGGTGCGAGGGATCGGGCTCGACGGCGACCAGCCGCCCGTCCTCCACGACCGAGACGCAGCCGCAGCGCGAGCGGCACAGCGCGCAGAATCCCGGGATGCGCTCGGTGGCCATCTCGCGCTAGGGCAGGAGGTCGGCGACCGCGATGCGGGCGCGCGGCGCGGCGAGCGGCGAGACGACGTCTGCCGCGGTGAGCGTTCTCCCGCTGCCGTAGCGCCACCCGTAGGGCGCCTCCGGGTCCGCGACCGGTTCCCGGTAGACTTCGAAGGCGAGGCTCGAGTCGGCGACCTCGACGATCAGCTCGGGGCGGGCCGGGACCGCTTCGGAGGCTTCGCGGGGCGAGCCGCGGACCACGGAGAAATCGGGCTCGGGCTCCGACTCGTCGTCGAGGGCGACGGGAAGCTGGCACCGGATCCGCCACCCGGCGCCGAACGCGGCACGGAGGGCATCTCCCGCCGGCTCGATGCCGACGGCGTGGGGCTCCCCCGGGGGCTCGCGGACGACGAGGAGCCCGCCGATCAGCTCCAGGCGCTCGTCCGGCCGGAACATGCCGCGATCGATCAGGCGCTCGTACTCCACGCGGCTCCAGCGGCGCGTGCGGACCTGCGTCTCGCTCATGGCGGAAGGGTAGCGGGCCGTCGCGCGCCCGTCAATGTGCCGGGCCGCGACACCCCGCACGGGGTCGCGCCCGCCTTGACAGGCCCGGCGGGGGCGCTTACACCATTCCCATGGCCACGCTCTCGCCCGCCGCGATCGAGCAGTACCGCCGTGACGGCTTCTACTTTCCCATCCGCGTGCTCCAGCCCGAGGAGGCGCGGCAGTATCGCGCCCGGCTCGAGGACGTCGAGCGCGAGAAGGGCGGCCCACTCGGCGGCCAGCTCCGCCAGAAGGGCCATCTCCTGTTCACGTGGCTGAATGCGCTGATCCGCCACCCGCGGATCCTCGACGGGGTGGAGGACCTGCTCGGCCCGAACCTCCTCTGCTGGAGCTCGAGCTTCTTCATCAAGGAAGCGCGCGATTCCGCGTTCGTGTCCTGGCACCAGGACGCGACGTACTGGGGGCTGAGCGAGCCGGACGTGGTGACCGCGTGGGTCGCCCTGTCGGAGAGCTCGATCGAGAGCGGGGCCATGAAGATGGTGCCGGGCACGCATCACGAGCAGGTGGCGCACCGCGACACCTTCGCGCCCGGCAACCTGCTCTCGCGCGGCCAGGAGATCGCGGTGGAGGTGGACGAGGCCCGCGCGGTGGACATCGAGCTCCACCCGGGGGAGATGTCGCTCCACCACGTGCGCATGTTCCACAGCTCGCCGCCCAACCGATCGGTCGATCGTCGGATCGGCTACGCCATCCGCTACATCCCGACGCACGTCAAGCAGGTGGCCGGCGTAGGGGACAGCGCCACGCTGGTGCGCGGCGTGGACCACTACCACCACTTCGAGCCGGAGGAGCCACCCGGGGCCGACCTCGAGCCGGCGGCGCTGGCGCGCCACGCGGCGATCATGAAGCGCCAGGGCGAGATCCTGTACCGCGGCACGACGGCGGAGCGATTCAGATAGGCGGGTGGTCCCGGACTACGGGACCAGGTCGGCGACGGGAATGGGAGCGTGGGGCGCGGCGAGGGCGGTGACGGCGTCGCCCGCCCGGAGCGTGGTGACCAAGGCGTAACGCCAGCCGTAGGGTGAGCCGGCATCGGCAATCGGCTCGCGGCGGATCTCGAGCACGCGATCCACCAGGTTCACGATCCAGTAGTCGGGGACGCGGGCGCGCGCGTAGAGGCTGGCCTTCTCGCCGCGGTCGAGAGTCAGGCTCGACTCGGCGATCTCCACGATCAGCCCCGCCCGCGCCGGATGGTCGCGAGGGTAGTCGCGGAAGCTACCCGGCACGACGCTGACGTCGGGCTCGGGCTCGGAGTCGTCGTCGAGGGCCACCGGAAGCTGCACGCGCACGTCCCAGCCCGACGTGAAGGCGCCGCGCAGCGCCTCTTCCACCATGCGAATGCCCATGGCGTGCGGCCCGCCCTGGGGCTCCCGCACCACGAGTGCTCCCCCCAGCAGCTCGATGCGATCCTCCGGACCGAACATCCCCTTTTCGATGAGCCGGTCGTACTCGATCCGGGTCCAGCGCTTGGTCGGCATCGTACCCATCATGGCGTCGAGGTTAGTCCGCGCTTCTCGGCTCGTCAATGTCGACGGAGTGAGACGGGGTCCGGGGATGCTATCCTCTCCCTCAACCATCGGAGAGGGGGACGCATGAACGGATCGGATGGTCGCGAGATCTACCAGGTCGTGTGGCCGCGCGGGGCCCGGACGGTGCAGGCCGCCGACGTCGCCCCGCGCCTTTCAACGCTCGAGGGCAAGACCATCGGCCAGCTCTGGGACGATCTCTTCCGCGGGGACGAGATCTTTCCCATCCTCGAGGAGGAGCTGGGCCGGCGCTTCCCGGGCGTGCGCTTCGTCCGCTACGACACCTTCGGCTCCACCCACGGCCGGCACGAACAGCGGGTGCTGGCCGACCTGCCGGAGATGCTGAAGCGCCACGAGGTGGACGCGGTCATCTCGGGGATGGCCTGCTGAGGGAGCTGCACGCCCGCCGTGTTGCGGGCGAGCGCGGTGGCCGAGCGGGCGGGCGTGCCGACCGCGTCGCTGGTCTGCGAGGGCTTTCTCGGCCAGGCGGCCACCACCTCCACGGGGCTCGGCCTGCCGGGCCTGCCCACCGCGCTGGTGCCCGGTCACGTGGACGTGCAGACCGTGGAGGAGCTGCGGCGCAACGTCGCCGCGGTCACGGTGGACGCGGTGATCCGGAACCTCACCGAGGCGCCCGCGCGCGCCGGCGCCGCGGTCGTCGAGCCCGCGGCCGCGGACATCGTCTTCGCGGGCAGCTTCGACGAGGTCAATCGTTTCTTCTACGAAAACGACTGGAGCGATGGCCTGCCCATCGTCCCCCCGACGCCCCCGCGCGTGGCCGAGTTCCTCCGCTTCTCGGATCGCCCCGGCGAGACCGAGCTGGGCGTGCTGCTGCCCGACAAGCGCCGCGCCACCGTCTGGAACGTGGCCGTCAACGGGGTCATGGCGGGCTGCCGGCCGGAGTACATGCCGATCCTGCTGGCGCTGGTGGAGGCCATGGCCGATCCGCGCTACGGCGTCGAGCACAGCGGCAATACGCCGGGGGCGGAGACGCTGATCATCCTGAACGGACCCATCATCAAGGAGCTGGGCTTCAACTACGAGCAGGGGGCGTTGCGCGACGGCATCCAGGCCAACACCACGATCGGCCGCTTCTGGCGGCTCTACCTGCGCAACGTCGCCGGCTTCCTCCACCACCGCACCGACAAGGGCACCTTCGGCAATACCTGGCGAGTGGTGCTGGCCGAGAACGAGGACGTGCTGCGGCGCATTGGCTGGACGACGGTGGCCGAGGACGAGGACGTGGCCGGCGGGAATGCGGTCACGATCTCGCGCTACACGGGTGGCGGGGTCATCGCCTCGGTGTTCGGCAACGCGCCGGACCGCATGCTGCCCTATCTGTCGGACGCCCTGGTCGGCAAGGTCGGCTGGGAGCTGCTCTTCACGGTGGGCATGGGGGTGGGGAGCCAGCGGCCGCTCCTCATCCTGAGCCCGATCCTGGCCGAGACGCTGGCCAAGGGCGGGCTCGACAAGGCCGGGCTCAAGCAGCGGCTCTTCGAGCTGGCCCGCATCCCCGCCGCGAAGTTCGAGAAATACGTCGGCGAGTGGACCAACTTCGTGCCGGGCCGGCCGTCGCTGACCGGGCTGGTGAAGGCGGGTCACATCCCCGCGGTCTTCGCCGAGTCCGAGGATCCGGAGCGGCTCGTGCCCATCGTGTGCCGCGCCGAGGATTTCATGGTGGCGGTGAGCGGCGACCCGCTGCGCACCAACGCCTACGCCTTCGCCCACAACGGCATCCTGGGCTACCCGACCACGAAGCCGATTCGCCTGCCCGCCGACTGGGCACGGCTCCTCCGGGAGGCGCGGGCCCGCTAGCGTGGAATCGCTCTGGGTGCTGCTGCCCGCGGGTCAGCGCGTCTCGGGCGAGTGGATCGACGACACGCTGCGGGTCCGCGCCGAGGAGAAGGGGCTGCTCGCGCGCACACCGCTGGCCGGAGAGTTCCCGCGCCAGCGCGTGGAGCTGATCCGCGATGCGGATCCGGGAGCCGAGGTGAACCGCCTCTACCGGGCGCGTGGCTGGACGGACGGGCTGCCCATCCTGCCGCCGACGCTCGGGCGGGTGGACGAGATGCTCGGCGGCAGCCCGCTCGAGCGGCACGTCGTGCTGGGCGAGGTGGAGCCGCTCGGCGGGGTGGCGAGCGTGGAGAAGGTCGCGGTCAACGCGGTGATGGCCGGCTGCGAGCCGGCGCACTTCCCGGTGGTGCTGGCCGCGGTGCGGGCCGTCCTCGACCCCGCGTTCAACCTGCGCGGCGTGCAGACCACCGACGAGAACGTGGCCCCGCTGCTGATCGTGAACGGGCCGATCGCCGCGCGCGTCGGCATCAATGCGGGATGGGGCGCGCTCGGCCCCGGCTGGCCGGCCAACGCGGCCATCGGCCGGGCGGTGCGCCTGGTCATGAACAACCTGGGCGGCGGCTGGCCCGGCGCGGTCTCCTTCGCGGGCCTGGGGCAGCCGGCCCGCTACACCCTCTGCCTGGCCGAGCGCGAGGATACGCCGTGGCCGCCGCTGCACGTGGAGGCCGGCTACCGGCCCGAGCAGGACACGGTGACGGTGCTGCGGGCCGAGACCGTGATCAACGTCACCGGCGGCCTCGACGAGCTGGCGAGCGTGATGGGCTCGGCCGCGTCGCTCTTCGGCATTCTCCACAGCGGCAAGCCGGGCGTGATCCTCTCGCCGTTTACCGCGCGCCGGCTGGCCCAGGAGGGCTGGACGCGGGCGGACGTGCGGCGCGAGCTCCACGCGCGCGGCCGGCTCGACGCCGAGACGTGGCGCCGCTCGTGGATCCACTCCGCCGTGCGCGCGACCGACTGGCCGGAGTGGGCGCGCGCGGCGGCCGAGGGCGGGGGCATCCCGGCGGTGCGCGAGCCGGACGACATCACGCTGATCGTGGCGGGCGCCGATCTGCCGATTCCCCAGCACGCCTACTGCCCGTCGTGGGGCCATCCCCCGTGCCGGGTGACCCGCGAGATCGTGCTGCCGGCGGACTGGGCGGCCCGTCTCGATGAGCCGCGGGAGCCCGGTCCGCCGCGAGGCTGACTAGCGGATGGCGACCGGCGCCACCGTCGAGCCGGTGAAACCCTGCGCCTTCAGCGGCTGCTTCGGGTCCGGGTTCGGCGCCACCTCGACCGGCCAGTTGTCCGCCCCGATCAGCATCGGATCCTGCTTGGCGAGCCACTCCGCCGCCGCGACGCCGATGCCCGGGCAGCTCTTCACGTAGCGCGCATTGTTGAAGCAGTTCTAGTGGCTGTCCTCGTGGGTCTGGTGGGCGAAGCCGGCGCACTGGGTGCCGACCTGGCCGATCTCGGAGATGACCAGCTCCTCGTTGCTGCCGCGGCGGTTGGAGAAATCGTTCATGAACGTCCGCTTGACGTGCACGTCGAAGCGGCGCGTGCCGAAGAACGGCATCTTGTCGTTCATCACGTGGGCGATCTCGATCACCTCGCCGGTCTTGATGAGCCGGGTGGCGAGCGCCTTCACGTCATGCAATGCGGCGGGGCGGCCCTTGACGCCACGTTCCGGCCGGCGCAGCATGGCGCGGACCGGAGGACCACACGAATGCCCATCACTCTCGTCACCGGAACCAGCACCGGCATCGGCTTCGCCACCGCGCTCCACTTCGCGCGCCACGGGCACCAGGTCGTGGCGACCATGCGCAATCTCGCCAAGGCCGGACCGCTCGAGGAGGCGGCGCGCGCGGAGAAGCTGCCGCTCGTGGTGCGGGAGCTCGACGTCACCCGCCCGGAGTCCGTCGACCGCGCGGTGGCCGCGACGGTCGGGCGGGAAGGCCCGATCGACGTGCTCGTCAACAATGCGGGCATCGGCGGCGCGACGCCGCTCGAGCTCACGCCGGAGGATGAGCATCGAGCGATGTTCGAGGCGAACTACTGGGGGCCGATCCGGATGATCCAGGCCGTGCTGCCCTCGATGCGCGAGCGGAGGACCGGATGCATCGTGAACGTCACGTCGATCGCGGGCCGCGTGGCCACCCCGAACCAGATCGCGTACTCCGCGTCCAAGCACGCGCTGGCCGCCGCGAGTGAGGCGCTCGCCCACGAGGTGGCCGCCTTCGGGGTCCGCGTGGCCATCATCGAGCCCGGCGTCATCCAGACCGCGATCTTCGAGAACTCCGCGGGCGCCACCCGCTACGACAAGAACTCGCCCTATCGGCAGATCATGCGGCGCAACGGCAAGCTCTTCGCGGCCGGCTTCCGCAACCCGGGCCGTCCCGAAACGGTGGCGGAGGTCATCTTCGATGCGGCGACCACCGACCGGCCGCGCCTGCGTTATCCGGTCGGGACCGACGCGGAAGGTTTGGCCGCCGGGCGGGCCCGCATCAGTGACGAGGAGTGGGTCGCGCTGGGCGGCGAGCTTGCCGACGCGGAGTACAACGCCCGCTTCAAGCAGTACTTCGGGATCGAGCTCCAGTAGTCGCCGCTCTCACATCCCCAGGTAGGCCCGCCGCACCAGATCGCTGTCGAGCAGCGTCCGGCTCGCGCCCTCGGCGACGATGCGGCCGGTCTGCAGCACGTAGCCGCGCTCCGCCGCGGCCAGGGCCGCGGGCACGTTCTGCTCCACCAGGAGCACGGTGAGCCCTTCCTGGCGGTGGAGCATCTGCAGCACGTCCAGGATCGAGTCCACGATGCGCGGCATGATGCCGAGGCTCGGCTCGTCGAGCATCAGGAAGCGGGGCCGCGACATGAGGGCGCGCGCGATCGAGAGCATCTGGCCCTCGCCGCCCGAGAGCGTGCCCGCGCGCTGGGTCACCCGCTGCCGCAGCACCGGGAAGAGATGGAAGACGCGCTCCAGCATTTCCTGGCGGCGCTTCGGATCGCGGTCGCGGAAGGTGCCGAGGCGCAGGTTCTCGGCGACGGACAGGCGGCTGAAGAGGCGCCGGCCCTCCGGGACCAGCGCGATGCCCAGCTCCACGCGGTCCGGCGCCTCCACGTCGTCTATACGGCGCCCGTCGAACCAGATCTCTCCGCGACGGGGCGAGAGCAGGCCGGCGATGGTCTTGAGCAGCGTGGATTTGCCCGCCCCGTTGGCCCCCACCAGCGCCACCGCCTCGCCCGGCTGCACGTGGAGCGACACGCCCTGCAGCGCCACCACGCCGGTGCCGTAGGCCACGTGGGCATCCCGCACCTCGAGCAGCGGGCCGGAGGCGCTAGGCGCGGGCACGGTAGCGCTCCCCCAGGTAGGCGGTGATCACCCGCTCGTCCCGCGAGACGGTCTCCGGCGGGCCCTCGGTCAGCTTCTCGCCGTGGTCGAGCACCACCACCCGGTGCGAGAGCGGCATCACGACTTCCATCACGTGCTCGACCACGCAGATGGCCAGGCCCAGATCGCCGTGGATGCGGCGCACCAGCTCCACCGCGGCGGCGGTCTCGAGCGGGGTGAGCCCGGACATGGCTTCGTCCAGCAGCAGCAAGCTCGGACTCGTGGCCAGCGCGCGCGTGATCTCCAGACGCTTCTTGTCGGCGAGGGTCAGGCTCGCGGCCGGCGCGTCCTCCTTGCCGGCGAGCCCGGTGAAGGCGAGCAGCTCCAGCGCGCGGGCGCGCGCGGGGCCCACGCGGCTCGTGCGCCGCAGCGCGCCGCAGATGACGTTCTCCAGCACCGTCATGCGCCCGAAGCTTCGCACCACCTGCCAGGTGCGCGCGATGCCGAGCCGGCAGACGCGCTCGGGGCGCGCGCGCGAGATGTCGGTACCGTCGAGCACGATCCGGCCCTCGTCCGGGTGGAGCGCGCCGCTGATGCAGTTGAAGAGCGTGGTCTTGCCCGCGCCGTTGGGCCCGATCAACCCCACGATCTCACGGGACTCGATGATGAGCGAGACGTCGCGGTTGGCCACGAGGCCGCCGAAGCGCTTGGTGCACGACTCGACCTGGAGCAGGGGGGCCACGCCGTCACCCTTGGAGCGGACGCGCCGGGGCGCGGCCGAGGACGCGCGCCGCCCAGCGCGCCCACGGCAGCGAGAGCAACCCGTTGGGCCGTCCGCCCGCGATCAGCATGATGACGGCGCCATAGATGATGAGGTCGATACCGCGGCCGGCCAGCGGGCCCGCGCCGAGCGTGGCCGTCATGAGCTGCGAGATCGGGATCAGGATGACCGCGCCCAGCACCGGCCCCCACAGCCGCCCGAGGCCGCCCACCACCGCGGCCATCATCGGCAGGATGTTCCAGTTCACCTCGAGGACCTGGTCGGGGAAAACGGCGAGCGCCCAGAAGCCGTAGAGCACGCCGCCGGCCGCGAAGATCGCGGCCATGAGGCAGCGGGCGATCACCTTGTAGAGCCGGCTGTCGATGCCGATGCCCTCGGCGCCGTCCTGATCGTCGCGCACCGCGCGGAAGTAGAAGCCCCACTTGGAGCGCTCGACCGCGCGGGCGCCCAGCAGGGCGACCACGAAGAGCAGGAGCGAGAGGTAGTAGAACCCGAGCCCCTTGCCGCGCCCGGGGAACTCCATCGTGAGCATGCCGTGCACGAAGCTGGCGCCGGGGGCCACCGGGATGAAGAGGCCCTGGCTGCCGTTGATGAGCGGCCAGGTGGCGCCGATGGGCTGCGCGATCATCCACATCGCCACGGTGGCGATCGCGAAGTAGTGCCCGCGGAGCCGGGTGACCGGGTAGGTGAGCGCCGCGCAGATGGCCACCGAGACGACGACCGCGCCCGCCAGGGCGAGCCAGGCGTTCCAGCCGAGATGGATGGACAGGAGCGCGGCGGTGTAGGCGCCGATCGCGAAGAAGATGCTCGGACCGAAGTCGAACTGGCCGGCCCAGCCCCCGATGATGTTCCAGCCGATGCCGAGCATGGCGTTGAGCAGCACCAGGAAGCCCACCGTCTCGTAGTAGATCTGGCCGCTGCGCTCGAAGGGGATCGGATAGAGCAGGGCCACGAGGGCGGCGCCTACCCAGGCCACCGGCTGCGCCCGGCCGGCGCGGGGCGGGGGACTAGAAGCGGCCAAACAGCCCCTGGGGCCGGAAGAGGCCGATCAGGATGTAGGACCCGAAGACGAAGGCGTCCTTGAAGGCGGGCGGCAGGTACGCGGCGGTGACGCTCTGGACCACGCCCACCAGGAGCGCGGCGAGCAGCGTGCCGAGGATGGAGCCGAAGCCGCCGAGGGCCACGATCGCGTAGGCGAGCACGGTGAAGGAGAGGCCCGCCTGCGGGTACACCGAGAAGAAGTTGGCGAGGATGACGCCGGCCACCGCGACCAGCGCGGTGCCGAGGCCCCAGGCCACCGCGTACATGCGCTGGGGCCGGATGCCCACCAGCATGGCCGCGTCGCGGTCCTCCGCGGTGGCCTGCAGCGCCAGGCCGAAGTCGGTGCGGTCGATCAGCAGATAGAGGAGGAGGAACAGCGCGAGCGCGATGAGGCCGCCCACCAGCAGGGGCACGCCGATGCGCACGCCGCCCAGCGTGATGTTGACCCCGCTCAGCCCGGTGAGCAGGCTCTTGCTCACGAAGCGGTAGTCGCTCGTGAAGAGGGCGACGACCCCGTTCTGGACGAAGAAGAAGAGCCCGACGGTGGCGAAGATCTGGGTGAAGATCTCACCGCGCTGCACGCGCCGCATGAGCACCCGGTAGACCAGCACCCCCGCCCCGTACATGATGACGGCGAGGGGGACCATGGAGACGAGCGGGTCCCAGCCGAGCGACACGCTCAGTCCCCACGCCCCGAACATCCCCAGCATCATGAACTCGCCGTGGGCGAAGTTGATCATCTCCATCAGGCCCCAGATGATGGCGAGCCCCACCGCGACGAGCGCGTAGAGCAGCCCCATCTGGAGCCCGTCGGCCACCGCCTGCAGGAAGAGGGTCACGCGCTATTTCTTGCTGCGGCTCTCACGCTCCTGCCAGCTCGGGGACGGGAAGATCGGCTTGAACCCGGCCTGGGCGGCCAGGTTCCACGGCCAGATGGTGTGCTTCTCGTCGTCCCAGCCGACCTGCGTCACCACGCCGGTGGCCAGCTCGTTCTGACGGTTTGCGTCGAACTTGATGCCCTTGTAGTCGATGATCATCATCTCGGGCGTCATGTTGGTCTCGTTGGCCGCCTTGGCCAGCGCGGCCGGCTCCACCGACTTCGCGCGGTTGATCGTGTCGGCCATCCAGAGGAGGCCGGTGATCTCGCGCATCGCCAGCTCGCCCATGTCCTGGCCGCGGCTGTACTTCTTGTAGATCTCGTTCACCTTCTTCCACGACGGCTTCTTGCTGGCCAGATCGATCGCGGTCGGATCGCGGCCGAGCCAGCCCACCGCGCCGTTGGTCGCCTTCTGCGCGTTCAGCCACGTCTGGTCGGAGTAGGAGCCGTTGCTGGTGGCGATCACCCGCGGCATGAAGCCCGCGCGCTTGGCGTCTCCCTGGAACACGGTGGTCTCCGCCGGATACTGCACCATGAACAGCACGTCCGGATTCGCCGCTTGCAGCCGCTGCGCCTCGGAGGCGAGCGTGGTCGAGCCGGTCTTGGTGGTCAGATCCGCCACGATCTTGAGGCCGCTCTTCTCGGCGAGGTCCGACGCGATCTTGCGGTTGTCCTGGCAGAAGAGGTTGTCGCAGGTGAAGAGCGCGATGGACTTGAGGTCGGAAGGCCCGCCGTTGGCCGGCCACTCCTTGAGGAACTGGAAGACGCTCGCCACCATGGTGCGGTCGTTGGGTCCCGTCCGCCAGAACCACTTGAGCCCCTTCTCGGTGAGGGTGGGCGAGGCGCAGGGGTGGCAGGACATGGGGATGCCGTAGCTCTCGACGAGCGGCTGGATGATGGAGGTGTTGCCGCTCGTGCCCTCGCCGTTGAGCCAGTGGATCTTGTTCACGGTGATGAGCTGCTCGGCGAGGGTGCGGGCCAGATCGCCGCGACTCTGATCGTCGCGCACCACCAGCGTCATCTTGGCTCCGCCCAGCCCGGGGAAGCCCTTGCCGGGGCCCAGCGGCACCTGCAGGTCCGCGTAGTCGTTGTTGACGATGTCCTCCACGGTCTGGCCGGCCCAGAGGTACTGCTGGCCCAGGCTCGCGAAGTTGCCGGTGAGCGGCAGCAGCTCGCCGATCAATACCTCGCTCACGGGACCGGCCGCCCGGACGTCGGCGCCCAGATGGATCACGAGCAGCGACAGCACGATTGCGACGGTGAGGACGCGGAGCATCCGCATGTGTGCCTCCTTTGGGGGACGGGTTGCGGCAGAGTCTAGCGCAAGCCCCCTGGCCTGTCACTCCTCTTACCCTCCGCTTACCCTCCGCTTACCCTCTCCCCTCCGGGGAGAGGGCAGGGTGAGGGGGCACGAAGGATGAGGGGGTCCGGGGCTGAGGGGGTCCGGCGCCCTAGTATCGCGCCATCACCCGCCGCGCGAACTCCTGGCTGAAGCGCCACTTCTCATCCACCCCGGTGGCGAACATCAGCTCCCGCAGGCCGCCGCGCTCGAGCTCGCGGATGCGCTCGATCAGCTCCTCGGCGGTGCCGACCAGGCAGGTCGCGCGGACGAGGTCGGCGTCGATCAGCTCCGCCTCCCCCGGGTGGAGATACGTGTAGTGGCCCTCGTGGGTACGGAAGTGCCGGTGCTCGCGCGGGACCGCCTCGACCAGCGCGCAGTAGCGCTTCCAGATCCTCTTCAGAAATGGCGGCGGCTCGATGCCGCGCTCGTGCACCGCATCGTAGAAGTAGTACACGCTCGCCATCACGTTCGGCCCCACGGTGCGGATGACCCGCTCGGAGTCCGCCGGCTCGCCCGGCTCGAGCAGGGCCACGTTGGTCAGCGCGGCGGTGTGGAAGTCCTCGCCCAGCGCGCGGCCCGCGCGGGCCGCGCCGGCCCGGGCATGGGCCAGGGCCGCAGCAGGCGGCACGCCGCGGGGCGGGATGGCGAACACGAGGCCGTCGCCGTACTCGCCCGCCAGCTCCATGGCCCGCGGCCCGAACGCGGAGACGTAGAGCGGGATCCGGGGCTCGAGGCTCATGTACTTCTTCTCGCGGACGAGCATCGTGATGGGGCGCCGGGCGCCCTGGTAGGCGTAGTCCACCACCTCGCCGCGCAGCAGGGCGCCCAGCACCCGCAGATACTCCGCGTAGTCCGCGATGCGCATCGGCGGCTGGCCGAGGGTGCGGGTGGCGGTGTTGCCGGTGCCGACGCCCAGGTGCACACGGCCCGGGGCGAGCCGGTTGAGCGTGGCCATGGCCGCCACGTGCACGGGCGGGATGCGCGTGCCGCAGATGGCCACGCCGGGACCCAGGCGGATGCGGCGCGTCTGCTTGGCGGCCAGGGCCAGCACCGCGTAGCAGTCCGAGAAGAGCATCTGACTGTCGGTGACCCAGACCGAGTCGTAGCCGAGGGCCTCGGCGTGGCTGAAGAAGCCGATCTCGTCGACGTCGGCCATCACGCAGATGGAGAAGCGCATGTCGGATCCTTGTCTCGGGCTGCCGTCAGTTCTTGTCGCGGATCGAGTCGAGCATCTGGCGGGCCCGCGGCGCTTCCTTGAGCGTCCAGCGCGGGCGGTCGGTGGGCGCGCGCTCGGCCAGCACCGCGTTCAGCTCCCGCCGCGCCTCCGCGTAGCGGCCCATGTTGACGTAGAGCTGGGCCAGCTCGATGCGCACGCCGGTCAGCCGCGGGTCGAGCCGCTGCGCGGTCTTGAAATGCGCCTCGGCGTCCTTCCGGTCCCCGCCCAGGACCACCGGCAGCTCGCGCGCGATGCTGCCGGCCATGATGTGGGCCTCGACGTTGTTGGGATCGAGCTGCAGCACCGTGTCCACCTCCTTGCGCAGATCGCGCAGGGCGAGGGCCGAGCGGAGCAGGCCCTTGGCCTGCGACCACGTCCCGAGCGTGATCGCGTACCAGAGATGGGCGTCCGGATCCCGCGGAGCCAGCTCGGTGGCGCGCTTGGCCACGTCGCGGGCCCGCTCGTAGGCGGCGATCTTCTCGTCCTCGGTCTTCGCGCGCTCCTCGCCGTAGAGGAACCACGCGCGGGCCAGGGCGAGGAGGGTCGGCACGTCGCTCCCGCCGCCCTTGGCCAGCGCGGCCTCGAGCAGATCGCGGGCGCGGTCGATACGGGCGGGATCGTCCTGGTACTGGCGGAGCATCGCGCGCGCGGTCTCCGCGGGCGTCTGGGCGCGCGGGGCCGATGGCGCGGCGGCGGCGAGCGCGAGCGATAGCGGCAGCAGGACGAGCAGGGAGGGTCTCAAGAATCCTCAGGGGCCCGGATCGGAAGAAAATGCGCCAGAGAAGGCCTGTGAGCCGGGTTCTGTCTGACCGCCGCGGTTTCCCGCGACGGCGAGATGATCATTTCTCTAGGACGCCGGTTACCCGGCGCCTCAAGCGGCCATACCCGAGAGCCCCACGCGGGCCGCGCTTCACCCGCTCTTGCGAGCAGGATCGCTCTCCTATTTGGCCTTGCTCCGGGTGGGGTTTACCGAGCCAGCCCGGTCACCCGAGCTGCTGGTGAGCTCTTACCTCACCGTTTCACCCTTACCGCCCGTGAGGGCGGCGGTCTGTTCTCTGTGGCACTGGTCCGTGGGGTCGCCCCCCCTGGCCGTTAGCCAGCACCCTGCCCTGCGGAGCCCGGACTTTCCTCCCGCACGGTTGCCCGTGCCGGCGATCATCCAGCCTTCTCTGGCACAATCAAAGAGCGTGTGTCACTGCCGCAAAGTATAGCCTACCGGGCGCGGCCGCGACGCGGCATCGGCTCACGGCTCACGCCGCTTCGTGGCCTTCCGGTCGGCCCGGCGCTCGAGCTCCCAGTAGCGCCGATCGCGCTCTTCCAGGATCTCCTCCGTGGTCCGAAGCGGCGCCAGCGGCGGCTGCTCCACTCCGAGCGCGTGGCCGATCTCGTCGACCACGTCCTGGTCCGGGGTGGAGACGCTGCCCCCCACCGCTTCCTCGCCCGAGCTCTGCGCCCGCTGCCAGTCCGCGTCCACGTCGCCGCCGCTGGCCGCGGGCCCGGTCTCGTGGTGCTCGATGACGTCGCGCAGCAGGCTCACGGTCCGGCCCCGGTCCTCGCCGCCGTCCCGGCTGCGCCGGGTCGCCGCGGATCGCTTTCGCGGCCGGCTCTTTGCGCGCCGGGCCGGGGCCGGGCGGCGCTTCTTCTTCGCGGCCTTCGCCCGGGTCCGCCGTCCCGTGGTCTTCGTCGCCTTGGCCCGCCGGGGCTTCGTCCGCTTCGCGGTGCGCTTGCTCATCGTCCCCCTCCGGGAAAGCCCGTCCGGCTCCGGTTCGCCGTGGCCGGTTCGCTATGGTAGGAATCGTGCGCATGGTCTCACGAATCGGGTCCGCGCGGCTGCTCGCGGCGCTGGTCCTGTGGGGCGTCCTGGCCGGCGGCGCGGCGAGACAGGGGAGCGCTCCCGTCGCCACCCTCGCCGACGGCCGACCGGGCCGGATCCAGTTCGAGAGCCAGACGCCCGCCGGCTACTTCGCCCTCGCGCGGCGCGTCGCCGCCCCGAAGGTCGTGGTCTTCGGCACGCTGCGCCTGCCCCGGGAGGGATCCGGCCGCGTGCCGGCGATGGTGATCGCCCACGGGAGCGCGGGCGTCGACGCCCGCGAGGCGGCCTGGGCGGACCGGCTCACCGCGCTCGGCCTGGTCACCTTCGTGGTGGACAGCTTCACGCCGCGCAACGTCCGCGAGACCGCGACCGACCAGGGCCGGCTCCCCACCGCGGCCACCGTCGCCGACGCCCTGGCCGCGCTGCGGCTGCTCGGCACGCATCCGCGCATCGATCCCGAGCGCATCGGCGTCATCGGCTTCTCCAAGGGCGGCCAGGTCGCGCTCTACACCGCGCTCGAGCCGTTCCGCCGCGCGGTCATCGCGGACGACCGCCGCTTCGCCGCGCACGGGGCGCTCTAGCCCGACTGCAGCGACTGGTGATCCGCTCCGTTTGACGAGCCGGGAGACCTCTGCTACGGTTGCGGCGCGAATTTCTTCTCCGGTTCCTCTCGAACGACGTCGTTCCAGGGAGGTGGCAATGGCGCAAGAAGCGTACGATCCGGAATCCGGCCGCTCGATGTCCCGCCGCGCGATGATCCGAAGCGTGGGCGCGGTGGTCGGCGCCGCGGTGCTCGCGCCGCGTCTCGTGTCCGCGCAGACGCCGCCCGTCGGGCCGCCCACGACCATCACGCAGCCGCCCCGCGACTTCAGCCCGCGGGGGGCGCCCACCACGTACTTCACCGATCCCGACGTGCTCACCGTCGAGCCGGCCTTCAACGGCCTCCGCCAGCCGAACGCGCCGATCCAGCGGTTGTGGACGGGCTCGCTGTGGGCGGAAGGGCCGGCGTGGAACGCGCAGGGGCGTTACCTCGTATGGAGCGACATCCCGAACAACCGGCAGCTCCGGTGGATCGAGGACAACGGCCACGTCAGCGTCTTCCGCATGCCCTCGAACAACAGCAACGGCAACACGTTCGACTTCCAGGGCCGGCAGCTCTCCTGCGAGCACGTCACCCGGCGCGTGGTGCGCTACGAGCTGGACGGCTCGATCAGCGTCATCGCGTCCATGTTCAACGGCAAGCGCCTCAACTCGCCCAACGACGTGGTGCCGCATCCGGACGGCAGCTACTGGTTCACCGATCCGCCCTACGGCGCCCAGCTCTACGAGGGCACGGTGGACGCGCCGGGCGGGCCCGCGAACATGGCCGGCCGGCTCAACCCGAAGCTCGGCCAGCCGCCCGAGCTCGGCAGCTACAAGCGCGAGCTGCCCACCGCGGTGTACCG
>JBGOVO010000367.1:0-3953 GCA_041478145.1 Methylomirabilia bacterium | reverse complement strand
TGCCGCTGTAGCGGCTCTGGGGGACGTCGATCAGCTCGATGGCGTGCTCGTGAAAGGGCCGCTTGTACTCCGCGTAGCGGTTCCAGTCCGCGTAGGCCCGCTTGACCATGATCTTGCCCTTCTCCACCAGCCGCTCCAGCACCAGCTTGATCTCGAACTGCTTGTACTGCGCTTCCTTGACGCCGCGGACGATGTTCTCGAAGTCGATGAACATCGCCAGCTTCCGGTCGTCACTCATGCCGTCCATCCTCCCGCTACAGGGTGCCCCGGCGCCGGTGCTCCAGAGCGGGCCCATGCCCGCTCCTCGCCGTCCATTATTATAGGCGGGCCCGCCCGGGGGGACCGGCCAGATTTCACAGGCGCGTGACATCGGCGGGCCATGTCCCGCTAGACTGCTTCCGGGGGAGGTGCCGATGAAGCCGATCCGAGCGCTTACACTGTGCGTGGGGATGCTCCTGGTGGCGGCCGGGCCGGGGCCGGGTCGCGGGGAGGCGGCCGAGCGCCTCGTCGGCGTGGGGCAGCCGGCGCCCGAGATCACGGGCGGGCCCTGGATCAACAGCGGGCCGCTCTCGCTCGGCGGGCTGCGCGGGCGGGTGGTCCTGGTCGAGTTCTGGACCTACGGCTGATACAACTGCAAGAACGTGATCCCGCAGTTGCGGGACTGGCACGCGCGCTACGAGAAGCAGGGACTCACCGTCGTGGGGGTGCACTCGCCGGAGTTCTGGTGGGAGAAGCCGCTCGACAAGGTCACGACCGCCACCAAGGACCTGGGGGTGCGGTATCCGGTGGTGCAGGACAACGACTTCGCGATCTGGCGCCGTTACCGCAACTGGGCGTGGCCGGCCGCGGTCCTCGTGGACAAGAAAGGCACCATTCGCTTCACCCACGTCGGAGAGGGAGCCTACGCCGAGATGGAGCAGCTGATCCAGCGCCTCCTGCTCGAGCCTAGTTGAGCGCGCGGCCCGCGCACCTCCTGACCTTCGGCGCGGTGTTCGCCGCCGCGGTCGTGCTGGCCGCGCTCGGGTACCTGTCCCTCCGCCGCTGGGAGGTGGCGGCGGAGCGGCAGCTCCGCGAGCAGGCGCGCGACACGGCGGTGATGGCCGCCGAGAAGGTCGAGATGGCCGTGATCCGGGCCGAGCAGGACGGGATCGCCGCGCTGCAGGCCGCCGCCCTCGAGCCCGGCTTCGGCCCGGAATCGGTGGAGGCGTGGCGGATCGGCAACCCGCTGTTCGACTCGGTCTATCTGTGCGACCGCCACGGGCGCGTCCTGTACCCGGCCCGGTGGTCCCGCGACGACGCCGAGGTGATCGCCGCGCTGCGCGCGGAGATCTCTCAGAGGGTCTGGGACCGGGGCGGGCGGCGCTACCTCGAGGCGCGCGGCCAGGTCATCCTCGCCGCGGTCATCCCCGGGTCCCCCCAGGGCCCGCTGCTGGTCGGGCTCCGCCGGGACGAGCGGGCGCTGAGCCGCGAGGTGCTCGAGAAGACGCTGGGCGGGGGGGAGGGCAAGAACACGCTCGCGGTCCTGGATCCGACCGGGCGGCCGGTGTTCGCGTCCCGGCCGCTCGACAGCGCCGCCCCCGTCCTCACCGTGCCCTTCGGCGAGGCGCTCCCCGCCTGGCGGGTGGCTCTCTACCAGCCGGCCGGGCTCTCCCCGCGCGACATGGTCCGCCGCCAGGCGATGACCTTCATGGCCGCCTTCGCGCTGCTCCTGGTGGTGATCGCGGCCGGCCTCGTGGCCACGTATCGGCTGGTCCGGCGCGAGTCCGAGATCGCCCGGCTCAAGTCGGACTTCGTGGCCAACGTCTCCCACGATCTCAAGACGCCGCTCTCGCTGATCCGCATGTTCGCGGAGACCCTCGAGATGGACCGCGTGCCCGACGAGCAGCGCCGCCGCGAGTACTACGGCATCCTCACGCGCGAGAGCGAGCGGCTCAGCCGGTTGATCGACAACGTGCTGGACTTCTCCCGGATCGAGAGCGGCCGGCAGCGCTATGAGATCGCTCCGGGGCCGGTGGAGCCGGTCATCCACGAGGTGCTCGAGACCTTCCGGCACCCGCTCGCCCAGCAGGGCTTCACGGTGGACGTGTCGATCGCGCCGGACCTGCCGGACGTGCCGCTGGACCCGGAAGCCATGAAGCAGGCCCTGGCCAACCTGGTCGACAACGCCATGAAGTACTCGGCCGACCGTCGGCGCGTCACGGTCGGCGCCCGCCGGGAGGCGGGTGGCGTCCTCCTGGATGTGGCGGACGAGGGGATCGGGATCCCGCTTTCCGAGCGGACGCGAATCTTCGAGAAGTTCTATCGCATCGGACGGAGTGAGACCCAGGGGCGCCGCGGGAGCGGGGTGGGGCTGGCCCTGGTCAAGCACATCGTGGAGGCCCACGGCGGCCGCGTCACGGTGGATGCGCCTCCGGGCGGAGGCAGCCGCTTCACCCTCCACCTGCCGGCGGCCTAGATGACATGCCCCGCATCCTGATCGTCGACGACGAGCCCGAGATGGTGCGCGGGCTGGAAGACAACCTGCGCTTCGAGGGCTATCAGACCCTCACGGCGGGGGACGGAAAGAAAGGGCTCGCCCTGGCACTCTCGGAGGCGCCCGACCTGATCCTGCTGGACGTGATGATGCCCGGAATGAGCGGCTGGGACGTCTGCCGCGAGCTTCGGCGCCGGGGACTCGACACGCCGGTGATCATGCTGACGGCCCGCGGCGAGGAGGTGGACCGGGTGCTGGGGCTCGAGCTGGGCGCCGACGACTACGTCACGAAGCCGTTCGGTCTGCGGGAGCTGATGGCCCGCATCCGGGCCGTGCTGCGCCGGCCGGGGCCGCGGCAGAAGTTCGAGGAGTTCGCCTTCGGCGACGTGCGGGTGCATCTGCGGGCTCGCCAGACGTTCAAGGGGGGCCGCGAGGTGCGGCTCACCCGGAAGGAATTCGATCTGTTGCGATACCTCGTGGAGCACCCCGGCGAGGTCATCACGCGCGACCGGCTGCTGGAGGAGGTGTGGGGCTACGATCGGTTCCCGACGACCCGCACGGTGGACACGCACATCTTGAGGCTGCGCCAGAAGTTCGAGGACGATCCGGAGCGGCCGGCCCACATCCTGACCGCGCACGGCCAGGGCTATCGATTCGTCGTCGAGAGAGGGGAGTCGTCATGACCGACACTGCCGACGAGCTGGCCCGGCGCACGCCGCCCGGTCAGGTGCTCACCACCAAGTGGCCCGTGCTCACCTACGGGCTCACCCCGCGCTTCGATCCGAAGACGTGGTCGTTCCGGTGCTTCGGAATGGTCGAGTCGGAGGTCCGCTTCACCTGGGAGGAATTTCTTGCCCTGCCGCGCGCCGAGGTGGTCTGCGACATCCACTGCGTGACGCGGTGGTCGCGCCTCGCCAACCGCTTCGAGGGCGTGTCCATCCGCGAGATCATGAAGCGGGTCCGCCTCAAGCCGGAAGCGCAGTACGTCCTCATCCACGCCGATCCGGACTACACGACGAATCTGGCGCTCGCGGACCTGGTGGACGATGACGTGCTGCTCGCCCTCAAGCACGATGGCCGCGACCTTACCCCGGATCATGGGGGGCCCCTCCGCCTGGTGGTGCCGAAGCTCTATTTCTGGAAGAGCGCCAAGTGGCTGCGCGGCTTCGAGTTCCTCGACGTGAACCCGCCGGGCTTCTGGGAGCTCAACGGCTATCACATGCGCGCCGACCCCTGGACGGAGGAGCGCTACTCCGACCAGGAGACGAACGCGATGCAGAAGATGCGGGCGGAGGCCACACGCAAGCTCCGCGCCCGCTGATCCCCCTCTCCCCTCTGGGGAGAGGGCAGGGTGAGGGGCGAGGCGGTGAGGGGCGAGGCGGTGAGGGGCGAGGCGGTGAGGGGCGAGGCGGTGAGGGGCGAGGCGGTGAGGGGCGAGGCGGTGAGGGGCGAGGCGGTGAGGGGCTAGGCGAGGAACGCG
>JBGOVO010000278.1:0-5531 GCA_041478145.1 Methylomirabilia bacterium | reverse complement strand
TCGGTTCCTGGCCGCGCGGCCGCTGCTCCAGGCCATCGAGTCACCCGACCCGGTGGTGCTCCTCGTGGACGAGATCGACAAGGCGGAGCCCGAGTTCGAGGCGTTTCTTCTCGAGGTGCTCTCGGACTTCCAGGAGAAAGGCCTCGAACTCGGGCTCCGCCTTGTCGATCTCGTCGACCAGGAGCACCACCGGATCCGGCGACTCGATGGCCTGGAGCAGCGGCCGCGGAGCCAGGAAGCGGTGGGAGAAGAACGCGTCGTCCTGACCCGAGATGCGCGCGACCGCGTCCGGCAGCGACGGCGCGTCGGCGATCAGCTCGCCGATGCGCTCCTTCAGGAGCTGGGTGTAGAGAAGCTGCTTGGCGTACTTCCACTCGTAGAGCGCCTTGCCCTCGTCGAGACCCTCGTAGCACTGCAGCCGGATGAGGTGCCGCCCCGTCACCTCGGCGAGGGTCTTGGCCAGCTCCGTCTTGCCCACGCCGGCCGGCCCCTCGATGAGCACGGGACGCCCCATGCGCGCGGCGAGGAAGACGACGGTGGAGATGCGACGGTTGGCGATGTAGCGGGCGTTCTTGAATTGCTGCTGGACGTCCTCGACGGACTGAAACATGGCGGCTCCCTGAGTGTGAATTGGCGTTCAGTGTAACACAACGGAAGAGGCGGGTTGGCGGCCCTCCCCGACGGTGGGACACTCGGGGCATGGACCCGAGACCGGCGCCGGCGGAGGCCCGCGCGCGTGCCTATCACCGTCGTCAGCTCGCGCTGTCGCTGGTCGGGCTGGCCGTCTCCGCCGCCTACCTGGTCGTCCTGATCGAGACCCGCGCGGCGGTACCTCTCATCGGCTGGGTGGCGCAGTGGACGTCGCGGTGGTGGATCGCGCTCGCCCTCGCGCTGCTGGCGCTCGCGGGCGCCTACCGGCTCCTGACCCTGCCCCTCGCCTGGCTCAGCGGCTTCTGGCTCCCACGCCGGTACGGGCTCCTCCATCAACCGTTCGGCCGCTGGCTCTGGGACGGCGCGAAGGCGGCGCTGCTGGGTGGCGCCCTCGGGCTGCTGGCGGCGGAGATCGTCTACGGCCTGCTGCGGATGACGCCGTGGTGGTGGCTCTGGGGCGCGGCGCTTTTCCTGGGGGGCTATGCGCTGCTGGCCCTGATCGCCCCCATCTGGCTCGTGCCGCTGTTCTACCGGCTCACCCCGCTCCCGGATGGGGAGCTCAAGACGCGGATTCTCGCGCTGGCCGATCGGGTCCGCGTGCCGGTGACGGGGGTGTGGGTGGTGGACCAGTCGCGGAAGAGCCGCACGGCCAATGCCGCGGTGACCGGACTCGGCCGCACCCGGCGCATCATGCTCTTCGATACCTTGCTGAACGAGTTCACGCCCGATGAGGTCGAAGCCGTCCTGGCCCATGAGTTCGCACATCAGCTCCACGGCGACGTCCGCCGCGGGCTGTTCGTGCAAGGGATCCTCACGCTGGTCACGTTCTGGGTGGCCGACCGCGCGCTCCGGCTGGGCGCCGGCCTGCTGGGCCTCGACGGTCCGGGGGACGTCGCGGGACTGCCGTTCTTCGGCTTGGTCCTCCTAGTGGTGAGCCTGGCCGCCCTGCCCGCGGCCAACGGTTGGTCGCGCCACGTCGAGCGGCAGGCCGACCGCTTCGCGCTCGGGACCATCCCGGACCCGCGCGCCTTCATCGGCGCGATGGAGCGCCTGGCCACGCTGAATCTGGCCGAGCGCGATCCGCACCCGCTCGAGGAATTCTTCCTCTATTCGCACCCGTCGATCGGCCGCCGGATCGCGCACGCCCGGCAGTTTCTCCATACTCTGACCTGACAGTGTGTCGGGGCAGCACCGCTGCCCATCTACGGCACCTCCAGGAGCTCCTGTAAATACTTGGAATACATGGTAATATTTAGTTGTGGCCCGTGGCATTTGGCTTGCTTGGCACGCAGAGGACATTCAACGCGTACCACGCAATGGGGAGCCGCGACGAGCTGACAATGGGGCGAATCAACAATCGGGGAGCGGGTGGTGCGACATCGCTGATCCGCCACCTGCAGATCCTCCGCACCGTGACCGAGGCGGTGAGCCGCTCGCTCGATCTCAACGAGGTCATCCAGAAATCGCTGGGCGCGCTCACTCACGTGACCGGCCACGAGATCGCGAGCCTGCATCTCGTCTCCTCCGACGGCAAGATGCTGCTGCTGCGCGGCGAGCGCAACCTCTCGGAGCGGCTGCGCGAAGTCAACGAGGTGCTGCCGATCGGCCAGGGCCTGATCGGACGCGTGGCGGCCTCCGGCCGCGTGCGCCGCGTGGACGAGGCCGGCCGCGCCCCCGATCTGCTGCCGGCCGCGCGCGCCGCGGTGGCCGCCGACGGCATCCGCGGGTTCCTGTGCGTGGCGATCCGCGCGCGCCACCGCATCCTGGGCACGCTCTCGCTGGGCCGGCAGACCGAGGAGCGGTTCACCACCGAGGAGATCGCGCTGCTCGAGTCCGCCGCCGACCAGATCGGGCTCGCGCTCGACAACGCGCGGCTCTACTCGGAGACGCGCCTGCAGCTCGAGGATCTCCGTCGCTCGCACACCGACGTGGTGCGGGCGGAGCGGCTCGCCGCGGTGGGCGAGCTGGCGGGCGGGGTCGCGCACGAGATCAACAACCCCCTCATGATCATCCTGGGCCAGGTGCACCTCCTGCTGCAGTCCCCGGATCACGAGGCGGTGCTCGGCGGGCTCAAGGTCATCGACGGCGCCACCAAGCGCGCCGCGAACATCGTGCGCGAGCTCGTCCTCTTCGCGGAGCGCTCGCCGCTGCGTCGCTCCCGCTGCAAGGTGAGCGACCAGATCTACAAGGTGCTGGCTCTGCACCAGTCGCGGCTCGAGGGTGCGCACATCACCGTGCAGACCGACTTCGAGGAGGTCCCGGAGATCTGGGCCGACAGCAACCAGCTCCAGGAAGCCCTCTTCCACCTGCTGCAGAACGCCGAGCAAGCCATGTCCGCCGCCCGCGGCGCCGGCACCCTCACGATCCGAGTGCGCCCCGCGGCGGACGGCGTGCGGATCGAGGTCGCCGACGACGGCCCCGGCGTCCCGCCCGACGATCTGGCGCGCGTCTTCAATCCCTTCTTCACCACCAAGGGACCCGGCGAAGGCCGGGGGCTGGGCCTCTCCGTGGCCCACAGCGTGGTGGCGGAGCACGAAGGACGCCTCTGGGCCGAGAACCGGCCGGGCGGCGGCGCGATGTTCGTGATGGAGCTTCCGGCCGGCATCCCGGCCGCCGACCCCGCCCTCACTCCCTCCGTCTGACCCGGCCGCGACGCGGCCGCCCGCCCCCTCCCCGCGCTCCTTCCTCGCTCGCTCGTGGTACCCTGCTCCCTCGTGCGCTCCTGGGCCCTCGGCCGCACCGTGATGGCACTCGGCGCCGCCTTCGCGCTGGCGGCCTGCGCTCCCGTCGATTCCCCACGCCGCGGCGCGGATACGCCCACCGTGCGCTGCGTGAACGAGCCCGGCCGCGGCCAATCCCTCGACGCCACCCGGCCGCTCTTCTTCCTCTTCTGCGCCCAGGCGCCCTGACCCCGCGGCCGTCCCGGACGTGATATCCTCGCGGCGATTCGGGCCCAGGCCCTCGATCCCATCGTGGAGGTTCGTATGACCGCCCTCAAGGATTCCATCGCGCAGGCCGTCGACCGCCTCGCCGACGAGCTGGAGACCCTCTCCCGTCAGATCCACGATCACCCCGAGCTGGCATACCAGGAAGTGAAGGCGTGCGGCTGGCTCGGCGACTTCCTGGCCAGGCAGGGGTTCAAGGTGGAGAAGGGCGTGGGCGGGGTGGACACCGCCTTTCGCGGCACCATCGAGACCGGGGACGGACCCACCATCGCGATCCTGTGCGAGTACGACGCGCTCCCCGGCATCGGGCATGCCTGCGGACACAACGTGATCGCCACCTCCGGCGTGGGCGCGGGCGCGGCGCTGGCCGCGGTGAAGGCGCAGCTCCCCAAGGGACGCATCCAGGTGATCGGCACGCCCGCCGAGGAAGGCGGGGGCGGCAAGGTGAAGCTGATCAAGGCCGGCGTGTTCAAGGACGTCGACTGCGCCATGATGATCCACGGCTTCGACCGGACGCTGCTGCACCAGGACCTGCTCGGCATCGCGCGCGGCACCTTCGAGTTCACCGGCAAGGCCTCCCACGCCTCCGCCGACCCATGGGAAGGCGTCAACGCGCTGGACGCGTGCATCCAGATGTACAACTCGGTCAGCATGCTGCGACAGCAGATCCGCCCCGACTGCCGTATCCACGGCATCATCACCAACGGCGGGGCGGCGGCCAACATCATCCCGGAGTCCGCCGCCGCGGTCTTCTACGCGCGGGCACCCCGGATCGACACCATGTGGGACCTTTTCAAGCGCGTGTCGGCCTGTGCGGAAGGAGCGGCCCGGGCGACCGGCTGCTCGCTCAAGATCACCCAGCACGACAGCGTCTACGAGCCGATGAAGTCGAGCCGGGTGATGCTCGATCTCTTCGCGGCCAATATGAAGACGGCCGGCCTCACCGAGGGCGCGCCCATCCCCGATCGCCTGGGCTCCTCGGACATCGGCAACGTGAGTCAGGTGATTCCCGCCATCCAGCCGATGGTGGCCATCGCCCCCACCGGCATGGCCATCCACACGCGCGAGTTCGCCGACGCCGCGGTGAAGCCGCTGGCCCGCGCCGGGATGGTGGCCGCGGCCAAGACGATGGCGCTCACGACCCTCGATCTCCTCGCCGACCCGGCCCGCGTCAACGCCGCCAAGGACGAGTTCGCGAAGGGGTCCGGGAGGTAGGCGAATGGATTCCCGGGACACCGCGCTGAACGACGCGAAGACACGGGTCGCCGAGACGGTCGACCGGCTCGCCGACGACCTGGAGCGGATCAGCCATCAGATCCACGCCAACCCGGAGCTGTGCTTCAAGGAAGAGAAGGCGGCGGGGTGGCTCACCGAATTTCTCGCGAAGCAGGGCGCCGCCGTCGAGCGCGGGGTGGGCGGGCTGCCCACCGCGTTCCGCGCCACCATCGCCGGCCAGGGCCCCGGGCCCACCATCGCGATCATGGCCGAGTACGACGCCCTGCCCAATATCGGCCACGCCTGCGGCCACAACGTGATCGCCACCGCGGGCACCGGCGCGGGCGCCGCCCTCGCGGCCGCGCTGCGGACCCTGCCGTTTCCGGGCCGCATCCAGGTGATCGGCACGCCCGCCGAGGAAGGCGGGGCGGGCAAGGTGCGGCTGATGGAGGCGGGCATCTTCAAGGACGTGGACGCCGCCATGATGGTCCACGGCCGCTGCGGGACTCAGGTGTGGCGTCCCAGCCTCGGCATCATCAAGGTCAAGTGCGAGTTCTTCGGCCGGGCCTCGCACGCCTCCTCGTGGCCCTGGCGCGGGGTCAACGCGCTGAACGCGATGATCCAGCTCTTCGTGGCGCTGGACGCCATGCGGCAGCAGCTCCGCCCCGACGCGCGCGTGCACGGCATCATCACCAAGGGCGGGGACCAGGCCAACATCAT
>JBGOVO010000204.1:0-7104 GCA_041478145.1 Methylomirabilia bacterium | reverse complement strand
AGGCGACGGTGCCGCTGGTCATCCGCATGGTGGTCGGCCGCGGCTGGGGGCAGGGGCCCCAGCATTCACAGAGCCTGCAGTCCTGGTTCGCTCACGTGCCCGGGCTCAAGGTCGTGATGCCGGCCACCCCACACGATGCCAAAGGCCTGTTGATCTCCGCCATCGAGGACAACAACCCGGTGGTGTTCATCGAGCACCGCTGGCTCTACGGCATCCACGGCCCCGTGCCCGAGGGGCTCTACCGCGTGCCGCTGGGCCGGTCGAGCGTTCTGCGATCCGGCAAGGATGTCACCGTCGCCGCGGTCTCCTACATGACGCTGGAGGCCGTCCGCGCGGCAGACGAGTTGGCCCGAGAGGGCATCGACGTCGAGATCGTGGACATCCGCACGCTGAACCCGTTCGACGAGGCGCCGGTTCTGGAATCTGTCCGCAAAACCGGCCGCCTCATCGTCGCGGATACGGGGTGGCGGTCAGTGGGCTTCGCGGCGGAGGTGATCGCGCGGGTTTCGGAGCAATGCCTGAGGGACTTGCGCGAGCCGCCCGTCCGCATCACCCTGCCCGATGTGCCGACGCCGACCACCCGCGCGCTCGCCAACTACTACTATCCGCTGGTGAGCGATATCGCGGCGGCCGCGCGCCGCCTCACCGGCCGCCCGCCCCGGCTGGAGCCCGAGATCAAGCCCGACGCGTTCCTCGATGTGCCCGATCCCACCTTCACCGGACCGTTCTGAGCGGCTCTTGGTCGACTCGCCAGAAGGGAGCGGACGCCGGCGGAGTCGGCTGCCCGATGTGGCTGCAGCCGGCGCGACAGAGGCGCCCCGCGCCCTGCCCACGCTCTCGGCGGTGGTGCCGAATTTCAACCACGCGCGCTACCTGGGGTCGGCGCTGCAGGCGCTCCTCGGCCAGAGCGCGCCGATCCTCGAGATCATCGTGGTCGACGATGGCTCCGCCGACGATAGCTGTGCGCTCGTCGAGGGGTTGGCCGCCGAACACCCCCGCCTGCGCCTCATCCGCCAGGTGCAGAACGGCGGCGTCAACGCGGCGATGAATCGCGGCCTGGCCGAGGCCAGGGGTCAGTACATCTGCTTCCCCGCCGCCGACGACCTGGTCAGCCCCGATTTCGCGAGCCGCTCGCTGGCGGTGCTGGCGCGCCATCCCGATGCCAGCCTGTGCTTCTCCGATCTGGCCGTGATGGCCGGCGCCGGTGGAACCGTCCGCCGCTTCCCCCTGTTCTTGAGCCGGCGCCCGTGCCTGCTTGGCCCCGCCGACATTCAGCGCGTGCTGAGGCGCAACTACTTCAACTTCCCTTCGCACTCCGTCGTCTACCGGCGCGATCACCTGTTGGCTCTCGGCGGCTTTCGCGAGGACCTGCAGTGGCTGGCCGACTGGTTCGTGAACTACGTGCTCGCCATCCGCCATGGGGCCTGCTATGTGCCCGGCATCCTGGGCTACTTCCGCGTCACGCCCAATTCCTACTCCGTGCGTGGCCCCCGGCGAGCGGCGGTGCAGAGGGCGCTGGTGTACCGCGTCGTGGACCTCCTGCAGTCGAGCGCGCTTGCCGACGTGGCTCGCCCCTTCCGCGAGTGCGGGGTCGTGCCGGAGTTCAGCTTCCGGCTGCTGGCCTGGCTCGCCATCTCGCCCCGGCACCGCCGATACCTCACGCCCAGGCTGGTCACCCGTCTGGTGCTGCGTGGGACATGGGCCGGCCTCATCCGCTGGCTGCCCCTTCGCCTTCGCCATGCCGTGCGCTGGCTCGCCGGCGTCGGGATCCGGCGCCGGCTGGCCGGCCGGGAGGCGCCTGGCTTATCCGCAGGCCCCCCGGCAGCTTCGGCGCGGCCGGGGAGGCTCGATCGCCGATGAACCTGGCCGAGCGGTTCACCTTGCTCGTGCCCACGTACAACCGGCCGGAGGAGCTGGCTCGCCTGCTGCGCTACCTGACCCGCCAGCGGGTGCGCTTCCCAATCCTCGTGCTCGATTCCAGCGATGGCCCGAGCCAGGCTCGAAATGCCGACACGGTGCGCGGGCTCGACCTCGACGCGCGGCGCATCGCCTACGAGCCGTCCATCTCGCCATGGGAGAAGTTCTGGGGAGGCAGCGAGGAGGTGACCACAGAGATCTGCGCGCTGTGTGCCGACGACGACCTGGTGCTGACCGAGGCGCTGCCGCCCCTGGTGGACTTTCTGACGCAGCACGCCGACGTGAGCGCAGCGCATGGCTGGTACTTCAGCTTCGAGGACCGCGGGCGCCTGGACATCACGGCCGTGGTCTATTCCGGTGACTCGCTGGACCGCTCCGATCCCCTCGATCGGGTGCTGGACCTCTTTAGCCGCTACGAGGCTGTGACCTACGCCGTGTACCGCACCGACGTCCTGCGCTCGGTGCTGCGGCGGGCACAGACCGTGCAGAGCCTGCTCGCCCGCGAACTCCTCGCGGGAGCCCTGACTGCGGTCTCGGGCCCCATCGCCCGCCTGCCGGTGTTCTACTACGGGCGATCGCTCCGACCTTCCGAGCGATATCGCGGCTGGCATCCGTTGGAGGTCCTGGCCGCCGCGCCCACCCAGCTCCTGGGGGAGTACGCACGCTACCGCGTGATCCTCGCCGATGCGCTAATCGACAGGGACTCACGCGTCCTCGACCGCACCCAGATCCTGAACCTACTGGACCTCGCGCACCTCCGCTACTTGTCGGGCTACTTCACGCCGGAGGTGGGGAGCTACCTGGTGGAGGAGCTCCTGTCCGGCACACCGCGCGAGACCATGTTCCGGGGGCTGTGGCCGCTGTTGGTGCCCGCTCGCTCCCCGCTGCTGCGGCGCGTGCGGCGCAGTCGGCGGCTTCGGCGAGTCCGCGACCGCCTGGCTCCGCACGTCCGGTTGCACGATCTCGCCCACGCGCTGGGGCTGTCCGGTGATCGCACCGTCCGCGCGCCCACCGTCGGAGGCCGCCTGCGCGAGTACCGGCTCCACCGCGACTTTCTCGGCGCGGTCGGCCAGCCGGGGCGGGTCGGCCCTTCGGAGCCCGAGGAATCGGTGCTCCGCGCCCTCAGCGCCTACGAATGACGCCGCGCCGCTGGCGGCTGCGCGATCTCGTCTCGGTCTTGCGTGGCCTGGACCGGACGCGGCTGGCCGGCGTGCTCGACTTCTCCTACCAGCACTTCGCGCTCGGCGACGTGCTCACCAGCCAGATCATCCAGAGCTGTCAGGCCATCGAGCGGGGCTGCGGGGCCATCGACTGCTACGTCTTCCTGGATCCCGAGCGGCCGGCCGCCCCGCTGCAGCGGGACATCACCCCCGAGAACTACTGGACGCACCTGGACAACCTGTTTCCCGCGCTCCTGTGCGCTCCGATGCTCGCATCCGTCCGTGTGCTGCGCGATCGGTTGTCCGTGGGGTTCACGCTGGCGGCGCTGGCGGCGAGCCGGGTGCCCACGTGGCCATCCCTTCGCGACCAGCTACGGAGGCACATGCCCTATCCCCTCGGGCATGAGGCGATCAACCGATTCCACGCCCGCCACGGCTATATACCGACTCTGTCCTCACCGCGCGGCTACGCGGGGTGGGCCCGACGGTTCGTGGCGCGGCACCTGAGCGATCGCTTCCTGGTCGCGGTGAACCTACGCCAGAGCCAGCTCACGCCCACACCGGTGACGACGTACCGCGACGCGCCGCTTGCCGAGTGGTACGAGTTCTTCCGCGCCGTGAGCCGCGGCTATCCGAATGTGCGCTTCCTCGTGCTCGGCGGCTTTGGCGAGTGGGAGCACGGTCTGCTGCGCCACGACAACGTGCTCGTCCCGCGTGCGATGGGGCTCACGCTGGCCCACGAGCTGGCCCTGCTTCACGGCAGCCGGCTGTTCATGGGGAGCTCGAGCGGCTTCGCTACCATGGCCACTTTCGGGGACCGACCTTACGTTATCACCGGCCTCGAGCGCTACTTCGCGGCCCACGCCGGCATGGAGCCGGAGGCCGAACGGTACCCTTTTGCCGCGCCGGACCAGTACCTGGTATGGCGACGCGAGGACGCCGCCCTGCTCCTGGAGTACTTCGAGCGCCTGTACCGGACGTGCCGCGGGCAAGACGCCCGTGAGGTACCGGCGCGCCATGTCTGCGCCGATGTTTGAGACGCCGCGCCGCGGGGCCTGGCTGCTCGGCCGGGGGCGGTATCGCTGGCCGGAGGGGCCAGCCGACCGATTCGCCATGCGGCTCTGTCGTCGACTGGGGCGCGGGCGGAGCTGGCTTCATCGCCTTGGGTTCGTGGTGCTGGCCGCCGGGCTCAAGCATCGCGAGCAAGTTCTCGCGGATCGCCCTGACGTCACCGCCACGCTCAGCGGCCCCGCGGGGATGAACGTCCTGACAAGCCTGGCGGTGTGGCAATGCGAGCTCCTGCAGGATCCCCGGACGCTGCGGCTTCCGCGAACGATGCACGCGCGACTCTCCGTCCGCGGGGACGTCGAGGAGATGCCGCTCGACCGCCTCATTTCGCTCGTGTGTGTCTCCGACGTGTTCGACAATTTCTGCATTTTCTGGGAGGGAACAGACTCGCCTGGAAGCGGGCCTGCGTCGCGAGCGCTCGAGCACCCCGTCTCCGTTGACCGGTCGGAGCTGACCCGGTTAGGGCTGGAACCGCTCCAGCGGGTGTTCGCGCTGCGCTTGGATCCGCGTCGGGCCGTGCACGGTTACCTCAAGGTGGCGCATCCGGGAAGGCTGATCGTGGCCGTCAGCCTTCCCGAGGATCCCGATGGCTTCTGCGATGCCGCGTTGCGCCTCTGGGCCCCGCATCTCCAGCGCTTCCAGCAGGAGGTATCCGGAACGAGCCTCTGCCTGTTGAATCGGACCGTCCACGGAGCCGGGGCCGTGGCGCAGCCTCTTCCTGGGGTTGCGTGCGTGCGCGGCTTGGGCCTCGGCCTCGCCGATGCCCTGGCCCTGGCCCAGCTGGCCGACGTCTATCTGGGAGGCCTGGATCTCTTCGGGCTCGCGGCCATGGCCGCCGAGCGGCCCGGCGTGTACCTCGATCCCGCCGCCACGGAGGAATCGAGGACGGACCTGCTGTGGTGGCGAACGGATGATTCACCCGACGCCTCTTTGGCGGCCCTGCGTCTGCTCGTGGACGAGCTGGGCCGCCCCGCCGGCGCGGACCGGGAGCGCGCATGACGGTCCGACGGTCCGCCACGGTCACCATCGTACTGTCCAACTACAATCACGCGCGGTACCTGCCGGAGTCGCTGGGCGCGATCTGCGGGCAGACGCGCCCCGCTGACGAGATCCTGATCATCGACGATGGGTCCACCGACGACAGCGTGGCGGTGATCGAGGACTTCGCGCTCCGCGAGCCCGCTATCCGGGTCCTCCGGAACGAGCGGAACCTCGGCCTGCAGGCCTCCATCGCGCGGGCGCTGCCGCTGATTACTTCCGAGTACCTGGTGTGGGCCGCCTCCGACGACCGCCTGCTCCCGGAATTCCTCGAGCGCTCCGTGCCCCCGTTGGAACGGCACCCGGCGGCGGGCCTGTGCTTCTCGGAGCTAGCCGTGCTCAAAGGGGATAGCGGGCGGATCGAGCGCTTCGCGACCGTGCCGGCCATCGCCCACATCTTCGACCTCTCGGACCTGCCCGAGTACCTGCCCCCGGAGGCCGTGCGTCGGCGCATGCGCCGCGCGTATCTGCCCATCACCAGTAATTCCGTGGTCGTGCGCCGGGACGCCCTCCTGGCCCTGGGGGGCTACCCCGGCGAGCTGCAGTGGTACGCGGATTCGTTCGCGTACACTGTGATCGCCCTGCGGCACGGGGCCTGCGTCGTCCCGCAGCCGCTTGCCCTGATCCGATCCGTGCCGGGTTCCTACTCGCATCAGGGTATGCACGATCCGGAGCTCCATGCGGCCCTCCTCGACGTTATGCTCGAGGTCCTCGCTCGACCAGAGTATCGTGACGTGCGCCGGGCCTTCCGACGCGCCCCCAGCAACTTCTCACCGGGACACCACCTGATGCTGCGCGCCCAGCGCCGTCGGACCCGTGACTGGGACTTGTTCATCTCGTATCTGTGGTGGAACGTCCGCGACTACCGGCGCGCTCACGGGCTGACGTGGCGGGGGACGGCGGTGCGGCTGGCCGAGCGGGCGGCGAGCGCGACTATCAGGGCCGCGGCGCGCCGCCTGGCCCACCGCCGCCGGCGGCCCGGCCGAGGCGGCCCCACCCACACCCCACCCGGCGCCTACACGCTGCTCGTCATGACCTACGACCGCCCAGCCATGCTGTCGCGGCTGCTGGATTATCTGGAGCGACAAGGCGCTGACTTCCCGGTGATCGTCCTGGACTCGAGCCATGCCGAGGCATGTCAGGCGAATGCGAGCCGCATCGCACGCTCGCCGCTGAGCATCCGGCACGCGATGTATCCGTCGGATCTGCACCCGTTCCTGAAGCTCCGGGCCGCCGCCGAGCTCGTGGGCACGCCCTGCTGCTCGGTGTGCGCGGATGACGACCTCGTGATCTTGCCCGCGCTCCGCCGATGCCTCAGGCTGCTGGGACGTCGCCCCGACGTAGCGGTCGTCCATGGGCAGTACTTCAACTTCTCGGAGACGGACACCTTCACCCTCTCGGCCATCACGTATCGCGGCCCCTCGCTCCTGACCGCCGATCCCTTGGAGCGCCTGTATCGGATGTTCGCCGACTACGAGGCCGTGTTCTATGGCGTTCAGCGCACGGACGTGCTGCGCACCGCGTTTCGGCGAGTGGCCGAGGTCCAGACTCTCCTTGGACGGGAGCTCGTCACGGCCGCGCTCACCACGCTGAGCGGAAAGATCGTGCGCATCGACGATCTCTACTACGGGCGCAGCACCGGCGAGTCACTGTCCTACGAGAGCTGGCACCCGTATCAGATTCTCGCGGAATCGCCAGACCGCCTGTTCGAGGACTACGCGCGGCTCAAGCCGATCGTGCTGACCTCGCTACAGTCCGTCGCTCCGTCGGGCCGTGCGCCCGAGGCGGTGGAGACCATCGTGGATCTCGTGTTCCTGCGCTACCTGGCTCCGTTCCTGCGATCCGACGTCATCGATGTGATCATTGCGGATCAGCTTGGCGGCATGAAACCGTCGGCCACGTTCGAGCACCTGTGGGACGT
>JBGOVO010000362.1:0-4119 GCA_041478145.1 Methylomirabilia bacterium | reverse complement strand
ATGATCAGCGCCTCGATGCCCCCGATCAGGAAGAAGATGAAGGCGCTGCTGCCGTACAGGATGCCGATCCGCTTGTGATCGACCGTCGTGAGCCACGACGCGACGGCGCCCCAGAAGGTCTGGGTCTCCACTTTCGCGCCCGGCATGAATGCGGCGTGGGTCGCCATGGGAGTCTCCCTATTTCAGGCTGAGGAGGTAGGCGGCCAGGGCCTTCGACTGCTCCCCCGTCATCCCCAGGTTCGGCATGAGCGCGCCGGGCTTCATGTGTTCGGGGTTCTCGATCCACCTGGTCACGTTGTCCGGGGTGCTGGTCATGAGGGAGCCCGCGAAGGTGGTCCGGCTGCCGAAGTGGGTCAGATCGGGCCCGATGTGGCCCGCGGAGACTCCGTTGATGGTGTGGCAGCCCACGCACGTCGACTGGGTGAAGATCGTCTTGCCCTGCTGGGCCAGCGGGTCGGCGGACTCCACCGGCGGCGTCTGCTGGGCCTTGACCCACTTCTCGAAGTCGGCCGGCGTGTGCACGATCACCCGGAAGCGCATGTTGGCGTGCGACATCCCGCAGTACTCCGCGCACTGGCCGGGATACTCGCCCGGCACCTCCGGGGTGAGCGTGATGTGGTTCACGCGATGGGGGACGACGTCGCGCTTGCCGCCGAGCTGGGGGATCCAGAAGGAGTGGATGACGTCGGGTGCGTTGAGGAAGAAGGCCACCATCTGGCCGGTGGGCAGGTGCAGCTCGTTGGCGGTGGTGATCTTCTGCTGCGGGTAGCGGAACTCCCACCACCACTGCTTGCCGAACACCTCCACGCGCAGCGCGGTCGCGGCGGGCGCTTCCTGCGTCTTGAAGATGACGCGGATCGTGGGGATCGCGATGATCAGCAGGATGACCGCGAAGGCGATGGTCCAGGAGATCTCGAGGACGGTGTGGCCGTGCACCTGCTTGGGGATGGGCGCGCCCGGGCGATCGCGGAACCGCCAGCAGCAGTAGAGCAGCGCGCCTTCCACCGCGATGAAGATGCCCAGCGTCCACCAGGAGATCAGCATGAAGAGCCCGTGGGTCACCCGCCCGAAGTCCGACTTCGGGGTCACCGTGCTCATCGGCGTGTCCCAGTTCCACCCGACCCAGCTACAGGAGCTGGCCAGGACGAGCACGGCGCCCAGCAGGCAGACGAGCGGCCAGTCGATGCGCTTCCGGGGCCGGGAGGCGGGGGCGGAATGCTGAGTCATGGCGTGGTGAGAGTTCCTCTCAGCGCGGGGCCGCCGTCGCTCGAGCCGGCGCGCCGGTCGCGGCGACGGCGGGCCGCTGGACGTCGACCACGGCCACCCAGCTCCGGGCGGCCAGGAAGAGCACGAGGAGCACCGGGATACAGGTCCACAGGAGATCCGTGTAGCGACGCGCGCTCCGCGCCGAGACGGCCCGGCGCGATCGGAGCACGAAAACCAGAGAACTGGCCTGCGCGGCCAGGAAGACGGTCAAGACCACGGCCAGCAACAGATGCACTATCGTGGGCACAACATCCTCTGTGGGAGTGATGGCGCTGGATTCAGGCGGAGTGTACTTGATCCCGCGCGCGGTTGCCAAGTGGAAACTTTCACATGCGCCCGCCCGACCGTCATTCGCGCGCCCGCCTATCCGGCCAACCGGAGGAGCGTGTGCAGCAGCGCGTTGGCGCCCCGCGCGATCGCCCGCCAGTCGCTCATCTCGTCCGGCCGGTGGCTGCGCCCGCCGCGCGAGGGGATGAAGAGCATGCCGGCCTCGGTCACGCTCGCCAGGTTCTGGGCGTCGTGGCCGGCGCCCGAGGGCATGCGCTTCCAGCGGAGCCGCAGCGTCTCGCACGCCGCCTGCACCGCGTCCATGACCCGTGGCGAGCAGCGGGCCGGCTCGGTGCGCGAGAGCGTCTCGACCACGACGCGGAGCCCGCGCCGGCGGGCCACCGCGCGGGCCAGCGCCACGCATTCGCGATCCAGGCGCGCGAGGATCCGGGCGTCCAGCTCCCGCATCTCCTGCAGCAGCACGGCGCGCGCGGGCACGATGTTGGAGACGCCGGGCTGAAGCTCGATGCGGCCGAAGTTGGTGACGCTGCGGCCGCTGCCCTTCCGGACGATGTGCTCGCGGGCCTTCAGCGCGTACTCGGCGGCCCCCAGGAAAGCGTCCTTGCGCCGCGGCATGGGGGTGGTGCCGGCGTGGTCCGGCTCCCCCACGAAGGTGACCCGGTTCCGCCGGATGCCGACGATGCCTTCCACGAGCCCGATGGGGATGCGCGCCGCTTCCAGGTGCGGGCCCTGCTCGATGTGCAGCTCGATGTAGGCGTGGACCGTCCGCGGGTCGCAGCGCGCCTCGGCGACGCGGGCCGCCTCGAACCCGGCCCGCGCCATCGCGTCGACGAGCAATTCACCGTCGACCGAGCGCAGGGTGGGGATCTGCGCGAGGTCGAGCTTGCCGGTGAAGGCGCGCGAGCCGAACAGGCCGCCGTACCGGCCTTCCTCGTCGCTCCAGGCCACCACCGCGAGCGGCCGGCGCGCCGTCAGGCGGGCCTCCTTGATGGTCTGCAGGCACTCGAGCCCGGCCAGGACGCCGAGCGCGCCGTCGAGCGGGCCGCCCTCGGGCACCGTGTCGATGTGCGAGCCGGTCAGCACCGCCGCGCCCTCGCCCGGCACCATGCCGAACGTGTTGCCCGCCGGGTCCACCCGGGTCTCGAGGCCGGCGGCCTTCATCCGGCCCAGCAGCCACGCGCGCGCTTCCTCGTGGACCGGGCTCCAGCACGAGCGGGTGATGCCGCGGCCGTCCGGGTTGCGGCCGTAGGTGGACAGCGTCTCGATGTGGCTCTTCAGGCGAGGCAGCGAGATGGCGGCGGCCATGGACGCCGCGAGTATACCTCAACCTCCCGGGAGCGCCGGGCGCGGCCCCCGAGCCCCTTGACTCTTTCTCGCGCGGGCTCGTATCATGAAGACTGAACACTCGTTCAGTCTCACCCCGGTCAACCTCACTGAGACCCACACGAGCGTCGGAGGGTGTATGGATTTCACGCTGACTCCCGAGCAAATGTCATTCCGCGACGAGGTGCGCGCCTGGCTGTCCAGGAACATCCACCAGGACTGGGTCGCGCGTCTCCGCCGGGGCTCGGACATCCCCCGGCCCGAGGCCTACGAGCTGCTCCGCCAGTGGCAGCGGCAGATGTACGAGGCGGGCTTCGTCGGCGTCACGTGGCCCAAGGAGGCGGGCGGCCGCGGCCTCACCTTCATGGAGGAGATGATCCTCCAGCAGGAGATGGCGCTCTCCAAGGCCCCACCCGTGCTCAACATCCTGGCCATCGGCATGGCGGGGCCCACCATCATCGCCTACGGGACGGACGAGCAGAAGAAGCGCTACCCGCCCAAGATGCTCTCGTGCGAGGAGATCTGGTGCCAGGGCTACTCCGAGCCCAACGCGGGGTCCGATCTGGCGTCGCTCCAGACCCGCGCGGTGAAGGACGGGGACCACTACGTCGTCAACGGCCAGAAGGTGTGGACGTCGCTCGCCCACATCGCGGATTGGATGATGCTGCTGGCCCGCACCGATCCGGGCGCGGCCAAGCACAAGGGCATCACGTATTTCCTCCTCGACATGAAGAGCCCCGGCGTCACCGTGAAGCCGCTGAAGCAGATGACGGGCGACGCGGAATTCAACGAGGTCTACTTCGACAACGTCCGGGTCCACGAGTCGCAGATCCTGGGCGGCCTCAACAACGGCTGGGCGGTCGGGCTCACCACGCTGATGTACGAGCGCCTCGCGCTCGGCTTCGGGCTCCAGGTGCGGCTGCGCATCGCGCTCGACAGCCTCGTGGAGCTGGCGCGGAACACGAAGAAGAACGGCGTGCCGGTCACCCAGGACCCGGTGATCCGGCAGAAGCTGGCCCAGATGTGGATCGACACCGAGGTGTTCAAGTACACGGGCGCGCGCGCCATCACCAAGCTCCTCAAGGGCGAGCTGCCCGGTCCCGAGGCCTCCGCGGGCAAGATGATGTGGGTGGAAGGCCATCAGCGGGTGCAGGAGCTGGCCATGGAGATCCAGGGGCCGTTCAGCCAGCTCACCCACGGCAGCGAGTGGGCGGTGGCGGATGGCCTCTGGCAGCACACCTT
>JBGOVO010000264.1:0-5743 GCA_041478145.1 Methylomirabilia bacterium | reverse complement strand
GCCCACGCCCACCGGTCTCAGCCTCGAGGGCCAGCGGGTCCTCGCGGTGATCGTGCTCGCCATCGGCCTCTGGGGATTCGAGACGCTCCCGGCCGGCGTCACCGGCATGGTCGCGCTCCTGGCCCTCGTGTTCACCCACGCGGTCGCGGGCATCCGCGAAGCGCTCGCGGGCTTCGCGGATCCGATCGCCTACTTCCTGATCGGCGTGCTGACCATGGGCGTGGCGGTGGCGAAGAGCGGCCTGGCCGAGCGGGTGGCGCTGATGCTGCTCGCCCGGGGGCGCGGCCGGGCCGGGGCCCTCTACGGCCACCTGCTGCTGGCGCTCCCGCCGCTTGCCGTGATCCTGCCCTCCGCCACCACGCGCACCGGCATCCTCGTGCACGTCTACGATCAGGCCCTCGCGATCGGCCGCGTGCCCCGCGGGGCGCCGCTGGCGCGCGCGATCATGCTGGTGCTGAACTCGGTGAACCGGCTGTCGTCCACCATCCTGCTCACCGGCGGGATCACCCCGATCGTGGCCGCCGGCCTCATCGGCGCGATCTCGTGGTCGCGCTGGTTCGTGCTCATGAGCGTCCCCTACACGGCCTTGCTTTTGCTGGCCTCCGCCGCGATCTACCTGCGCTATCGTCACGGCTTCCGCGACGAGGTCTCGGTGCCGCACCCCTACGCGCGGCGGCCGCTCTCTGGTGTCGAGCTGCGCACCGCGCTGATCACCGCGGGCGCCGGGCTGCTCTGGCTCACCGACTCGGTCCACCACTGGCACCCCACGCTGCCCGCCCTGCTCGCCTGGGTCTGCTACCTGATGCCCCGCTGGGGCGTGCTGACGTGGCGCGAGTTCGAGCAGGAGGTGGGCTGGACCAACTTCTTCGTGATCGCGGCCTCGCTGTCCCTCGCCCAGGCCCTCTCACGCTCGGGAGCCAGCGACTGGCTCGCCTCCGGGGTGCTGGGGGCCGCGCATGCGGTGGCGGAGTCGCCCTTGATGGTGGTGAGCGTGCTTCTCGCCGCCTCCTCGGTGGTGCGGTTGATGATCCCGAACATCACCGGCTTCCTGGCCACCACGATCCCGGTGGCGATGTCGGTGGGCACCGCCTCCGGATTGAACCCGATGCTGTGCGGGCTCATCGTGACGATCGCGGGAGACGCGGTCCTCTACTATCCGGCGCAGAGCGGCTCGTCGCTGGTGGTCTACGAGCGCGGCCACCTCACCGCCGGGGAGATCTTTCGCTTCGGGCTGCTGATGACCGCGCTCGCCGCGCTGGTGGTCATCGCGGTGGCGCTGCCCTATTGGGCGCTGGTGGGGGAGCCGCTGGTGAACTAGCGCGGCCTGTCGAGGACTTCGCGGACCTTCTCGATCAGGTCGATGGGCCTGAACGGCTTGCTGAGCAGCCGGATGCTCGAGTCGAGGACGCCGTGGCGGACGATGGCATCCTCGGTGTAGCCGGACATGTACAGCACGCGCATGTCGGGCCGGGCGGCGCGCACGCGGTCCACCAGCTCGCGACCGCTCATGCGCGGCATCACGACGTCGGTGAGAATGAAGTCGATGCGGTCGCCCTCGGCCTCGCAGCACTGCAGGGCCTGCACGCCGTCGCCGGCTTCGAGCACGGTGTAGCCCTGCCGCTCCAGGACCTCGCGGGCCAGCGCGCGCACGTCTTCCTCGTCTTCGACCAGCAGGATCGTCTCCTGCCCCGTCGCCGGCCGCGATCCCGCTTCGTCGGCCCCGTTCGTCTCGGTCGGGGCCTCCACCTGGGGCAGGTAGATCTCGAAGGTCGTGCCGCCTCCCGGCACGCTGCGCACCCGGATCGCGCCGCCGTGCTGCCGCACCACCCCGTGCACCATCGAGAGGCCGAGGCCGGTGCCCTTCCCGGGCTCCTTGGTCGTGAAGAACGGCTCGAAGATGCGCGCCTGGGTCGCCGCGTCCATGCCCACGCCGGTGTCCATGACCCGCAGCACCGCGTACGGTCCGGGGGGCAGGGCGTTCGGCCGATCGGGCGGTTCCGCGTCGAGCCGGACATTGTCGGTCTCGACGCCGAGCGTGCCACCCCGCGGCATCGCGTCGCGCGCGTTCACGGCGAGATTCAAGAGCACCTGCTCGAGCTGGCCGGGGTCGGCGTTGACGTGGCCGGCGCCGGGGCCGGGCGTGAGCAGCAGGTCGATGTCCTCGCCGATGAGCCGCCTCAGCATCGCGCTCATGTCCGACACGGTGGTGTTGAGATCGAGGACCTTCCGCTGCAGCACTTGCTTGCGGCTGAAGGCCAGGAGCTGGCGGGTGAGGGCGGCGGCGCGATCGGCCGTCTTCTGGATCTGCTCGATGCTGCGGCGCAGCGGGTCGTCGGCCTTGAGGCGGCCCAGCAACAGGGCGCTGCGCCCGGTGATGACGGTGAGGAGGTTGTTGAAATCGTGGGCGACGCCGCCCGCGAGCTGCCCGACCGCCTCCATCTTCTGCGCCTGACGCAGCTCGTCCTCGAGCTGCTTGCGCTGGGTGATGTCCATCATGGCGCCGATCATCCGCGTGGCCCGGCCGTCCCCGTCGTGGAGCACGTAGCCCCGGTCGAACACCTGGGCGTAGGAGCCGTCGGCCCTCCGGTAGCGATATTCCGCGCTCCAGCTCTCCGCGCCGCGGTCGATGGCGGCGTGGATGTCGGACACCACCCGGTCGCGATCCTCGGGATGGATCTGATCGTACCACCAGGAGACGTCCGGACCGACCTCCTCGGGCGTGTAGCCGAAGAGGGTCTGGATACCCTCGTTCCACCACAGGGCCTCGCTCACCAGGTCCGAGTCCCACACCGCGTCGTTCGTGGCGCGCGCCACGAACTGGAACCGCTCCTGGCTCTCCCGCAGCGCCCGGACGAGCCGCTCGGCCGTCCCGCGGGCGAGCTGCTCGCTGGCAAAGAGCTGGGCGTTTCGGATCGCCAGCGCGGCCTGCGCGGCCAGCCGCACCAGGATGGCTTCGTCCTGGTCGGTGAACCCGCGGGTCGAGCGGTTGTCCACGTAGAGCAGGGCCTCGACGCGATCGTCGATGAGCACCGGCACCGCCATCTGCGCGTGGATGCCGAACCGCCGGAGGCGGTCCGGGTAATGGCCACCGATGCGGGGGTCGCGGAGATAGTCGCTCGTGCGGAACGGCCGGCGCTCCGTGAGCACGAGCCCACCCAGTCCCTTGCCGGGCTCGACGCGGCTGTCGGTCGGCCCGTCGTACCAGGGCGCGGTCCAGTAGCTGAGGAGCACCGCGTCGGATTCGGGCACCCGCAGGCCGATCACCGCGCCGTCGCTCCGGCACATCTCCTGGGCGGCCTCGGTGACGCGGCGGAGCACGGTCTCGAGATCGAGGGTGGCGCCGATGGTGCGCGCCAGCTCGGCCAGGATCTCCGCTTCGCGCCGCCGGCGCTCCTCGTCCGCGAAGAGCCGCGCGTTCTCCAGCGTCAGCGCGGCCTGGTCGGCCAGCGCCTCGGCGAGCTGCACGGCGCGGCCATCGAAGACGGTGCCGGTGGTGTTCCGCACGGCGAGCACGCCGATCAGCCGGTCCTGGGTGAGCAAGGGCACCGCGAGGACGGCCCGGTCGGGCCCCTCGTCGAGGCAGCCGCGGAGACCCGGGCTCATCTCGATCCGGGAGTCGGCGAGCACGTCGGGCGTGGTGATGGTGCGCCGCTCGCGAATGGCGAGGCCGATCGCCCCCGACCCCGACTCGCGCACGGGGCGCCAGCCTATTGCGGGATCCGTGTCGTGCGAGACCGCCAGCGCGAGCAGACCCGCGGAGTCGGGATCGAGGCGATAGACGACCGCGGACCGGCCCCTCAGGAGCGAGCGAAGGCTCTCCGCGATGCGCAGGCCGACCACGTCGGGATCGAGCCGCTCGGAGAGCAGCCGGCCGATGGCGGCCAGCGCCTTCGTCTCCTGGAGGCGCGTGCGCTCGCCCTCGAGGAGGCGCGCGTTCTCCTCCTCCAGCCGCCGCAGGCGAGTGTCCAGGGACGCGGTCTCCTGCGGGTCCGCGCCGGTCAGCGGCTTCACCGGTCTCACCTGCGCCTCCTCGGAAGGATCATCGGGGGAAGGATCATCGGGCGAGGATGAGCGGAGCAAGGACCAGGCCATGGATAAATACTTGATTAAGTGGATGTTCCTGGCTCGCGCCGAGCGGAAAGTGTCAGCCGGTGGCTGAAAATGCGCACCCCGCGGTGCTACCATGGCCACCGACCGTCGCGAGCCGCGCACCCTCTTCCGGGAGATCCGCCCATGACCACCGACGCCGAGATGATCAGGCACCTCTGGACGCACAAGACGCAGGATCATCCCTTCCTGTCCGACGAGGAGCTGGTCATCGATCGGGCCGAAGGCGTGTGGGTCTGGACGGAGCAGGGCAAGAAGCTCCTCGACGGCTTCGCCGGGCTCGCCGTCGTCAACGTGGGCCACGGCCGACGCGAGATCGCGGAGGCGATCGCCGAGCAGACGGTGCGCCTGGCCTACTACCCGACGACGCGCCAGTTCTCCAACCGCCCCGCCGCGGAGCTGGCCGCGAAGCTCGCCGCGCTGACGCCCGGCGATCTTCGCTACACCATGTTCGCGGTGAGCGGCTCCGAGGCCAACGAGCGGTCGATGCAGATCGCGCGGCAGTACTGGCTGGCGGCCGGGAAGTCCGGCAAGCACAAGGTCATCTCGCTGCAGGGCGGCTATCACGGCGCGACGATGGGGACGCTCGCGGTCTGCGGCCTGCCTCATCTGTCCCGGGCCTACGCGCCCCTCGAGGTGCCCGGCTTCGCCAAGGTGCCGCCGCCGCATCCCTTCCGTGACCTGAACGGCGGCACCGAGGCCGAGCTGATCGCGCGCCGCATCGGCGAGCTGCGCGAGGCCATCATGCGCGAGGGCCCGGACACGGTGTCCGCGGTGATCATGGAGCCGGTGCTCTCGTCGGGCGGCTTCATCATGCCGCCGATCGGGTGGCTGACCGCGGTGCGGCGTGTCTGCGACGAGCTGGACGTGCTGATGATCGTGGACGAGGTCATCACCGGCTTCGGGCGCACCGGGCGGTGGTTCGCGTGCGAGCACGACCGGGTCGTGCCCGATCTCATGTCGGTCGCCAAGGGCATCACCTCGGGCTACATCCCGCTCTCGGCCAGCATCGCGCGGGGCCGCCTCGCGGACGCCTTCTCCGACACCACCACGCAGGAGAACGTCCACCCCAACACCTACGCCGCCCATCCGGTCGCCTGCGCCGCCGCCCTCGCCAACCTGCGCATCATGGAGCAAGACAACCTGGTGGCGAACTCGGAGAAGATGGGCACGCGCCTGCTCGAGGGGCTGCGCCGCGCGGTCGGCAAGCACCCGATCGTCGGCGAGGTCCGCGGTCGCGGCCTGATGGTCTGCGTGGACTTCGTGCAGCCCGACGGCTCCGGCAAGCCGCTCGACGCCAAGCAGGTCGCCGAGCTCGACCGCAAAGCCTGGGAGCGCGGGGCCATCATCTACGCCCGCGGCACCGTGTTGCGGCTCGCGCCGCCCCTCTGCATCACCCCGAGCGAAGTCGACGAGCTGGTGAGCATCGTCGCCGACAGCGTCGACTCCCTCCAGCGCGATCTCGCGGCGCGCTAGCACTCTCGAGATTTCGCGCGAGGCGGATTGCGCGCGAGGCGGGCGGGTCCTGTCGTCGGGGTGGGCCCGCCCCCCCCCGCTGGGCACCCCCCACCCCCGATTGCCCCCCGGTTGGGGCGGGCCCCCCCCACCCGGGGGGCCCAACCCCACCCCCGCCCGG
>JBGOVO010000228.1:0-6404 GCA_041478145.1 Methylomirabilia bacterium | reverse complement strand
GCCTGAATATCCTGGCCTTTGGCGACCTGGGGGTTCTTCTTGAGCGAAGCCTGAGCGCTCTTGAGCGCGGCCTTCGCCTGAGTCAGCTCCGCCGGACACGGATCGGCGGCTTGACCCGCGGTGGGAATCACGAGCGAGACCGTTCCGATTCCGAGAGCAAGCGTTGCGGCGACGAATTGCTTCATGGCGTTCTCCTCTCGCTGCGCTGTGTCGGAAAGACAATGATTGCAAGGCAAGTGCCACCCATTCTCGGGCGTCGTCGCGAGAGAAAACGGGACGTTGGAGGTATCCCGCGCGAGGCGGCTGGGGCGGTGCGCTCGCAGTTGGGGCGCCCACGCCCCGGCGGCGCGCTCAGCCCTTGATGTTGCCGATCGGCGTGAGCGAGACGACTCGGCGAGAGATGTCGAGCCGCTGGAGCGTGTCGACGACGGTGGTGAGGTCCTTGTAGGCAAACCCGGCCTCTTCGGCGACGCCGGAGATGGAGGCCGCGCGGACGATGATCCCCCGCCCTTCCATGTCCTTGAGCAGGGTCTCGCCCCGGACCTGCCGCTTGGCCTGGGCGCGCGACATGGTGCGGCCGGCGCCGTGGGCCGTCGAGCCCCAGGTCTCGGCCATGGCCCGCGCCGTCCCGACCAGGAGCGCGGAGCCCGTCTCCATGGAGCCGCCGATGAGCACCGGCTGGCCGATCTCGCGGTAGTCCGCGGGCACGTCGGGCTCGCCCGGCCCGAAGGCGCGCGTGGCGCCCTTGCGGTGCACGACCAGCTCGAGCTCCCGGCCATCCACGAGGTAGCGCTCCAGCTTCGCGGTGTTGTGGCAGACGTCGTAGACCACGCCGAGCCCCAGGGCGCGCGCGTCACGAGCGAACACCTTGGCGAACACTTCGCGGACCCGGTGCGTGATCACCTGTCGGTTGGCGAACGCGGTGTTGGCCGCGGCCGTCATCGCGCTGAAGTAGGCCTGGCCTTCCTTCGACCGGTAGGGGGCGCACGCCAGCTCGCGATCCCGTACGCTGATGCCGTACTGCTTCATGGCCCGGTCGAAGACCTTCAGGTAGTCGGTGCCGACCTGATGGCCGAACCCGCGCGACCCGCAGTGGAGCATGACGAAGACCTGGCCGGGCCCCTCGACCCCGAGGACGCGCGCCGCGTGCTCGTCGTGGACGGCGCCCGGCCGCACCACCTGGATCTCCAGATAGTGGTTGCCGGAGCCCAGCGTCCCTAGCTGCTCCGTCCCCCGCTCGAGCGCCCGAGCGCTGACCTGCTCGGGATCGGCGCCGGGAAGGCAGCCGCGTCCCTCGATATGCGCCAGGTCCTCGGGCCACCCGTAGCCGCGCGTCACACCCCAGCCGGCTCCTTCCACCATCACCTTCTTGAACTCGGACCCGGACAGGCGCACGAAGCCCTTCGCTCCGACTCCGGCCGGCACGGAGCCGAAGAGCGCCGCGATCAGCTCGCGAAGGCGCGGCCGCACCTCCGCCTCGGTGAGGCCGGTGCGGATGAGTCGCATGCCGCAGTTGATGTCGAACCCGATGCCGCCCGGCGAGATCACACCCGAGTCGGCCCGGAAGGCGGCGACACCGCCGATCGGGAAGCCGTAACCCCAGTGCCCGTCCGGCATGCACAGGGCGGCCCGGACGATGCCCGGCAGGCAGGCCACGTTGGTCACCTGCTCGAACACGCCGTCGTCCATCTGCTCGAGCAGCGGCTCGGAGGCGTAGAGGCGCGCCGGCACGAGCATGCCGGGCTTGGCCTCCGGCGGGATCTCCCAGATGCAGTCGTCGACTCTCCGAGCCGTCGAGCGCAGCGACTCCGTGACCTTCATGTTCCCCCCCTTCATGTTCCCACTAGATATCGATGACGACCCGGGCGCGCCAGCCACCCGTGATCGGCTCCAACGCGAACTGGTGGAAGGTGACGGCCTTGGGATCGGCGCCCAGCGCCGTTCGCTCGCGATCGATGGGCCCGCCCCGAACGTCGGCGGTGAGCCGGTACGGACCCTGCCCACTCACCCGCACCCGGGCGTTCGGGAACACCTGACTATCCCGATCCTTGAGAAAGATCATCTCGGACAGCCAGTCGTACAGCAACATGTCGAGCTCCTGAGCCTCCAGCACGATCCGGCGGTCCACCGTGATCGCCAGCGTGGCCGGATCCACCATGAGGCGCGCGATGGCCGCGGCGGCGGTCTCGAAGAGATCATCGAGGCTCTGCCCTTCGATCTCGACGGCGCAGTCGGCCAGGGCCACGTCCTCGAGGAACTCGTAGCGTCCCATGGTCAGTGACGGTGGCCGGGCAGCGCCTCCCCCTTCGCCATGGCCAGGTGATGCGGGCCGTGGTGCCCGCCTTGCACGAGGAGCCCGACGAAGCCCAGGCCGCGGATCCGCGCCACGGTCCTGGCGTCTTCGGGCGCGCGGGCGGTCACCGTGAGCCGGAGGCCGCCCGGAATCGGCTCGGTCCGGGCGACCCACTCGGACATGCGGCTGAGCTCGGCCGCGTGGGGCACGACCATGGCTCGGATCGCCTGCTCGGTCCTCCCCGCGCCGGTGACGTCCATCACAAGGCCGCCGGGAACCGGACTCGACTTGACCTCGGACCGCAGGACGACCTCGTTCATGTCGATCAGGTGCTGTCGCAGCCGCTCGAGATCGACCGTGCTCCAGTCGGTGCTGGGGTCGGCTTCCAGCAGCCGCACGACCTCGGCGATCGCGCCGAAGGCGTCCTGGCCGGGCAGCGTCGGCGCCCCGGCCGCCGGACCGCTCGTGTGATGATGCCCGCGCGCGGGGGGTGCGGGGGGGCTCTGGGCCAGGAGCGGCGGGGTAATCAGGAAAGCTCCGAGGCCGAGGCCCAGCGCGATCGTCGCGGCTCTGAACATGAGGTCCTCCAGTCTGGGTCGGATCACATCGGATACCGCCGGTAGAACCAGCCCTTCGCGAGCTCCATCAGGCCAAGGTAACCCACCACCATGACGACCAGGAACCCGAAGAAGACCAGCAGGTCGCGCTTGAGCACGGGGTTGACGAGGAACACGAACAGGACCAGGAAGATCACGGCCTGCAGGATCAGGAAGCCGAACCGGCGGGTGCCGCGCTCGAACTCGGTGGCCGTGGCCACCACCACGGCGGTGGCCAGTCCGCTGACCACCGAGGTACCACGAAACCCCGCGGTCACCGCCTCGCCGAGCCCCCCCGGCGCGAGCGCGCCGGGAAGCGCCTGCTTCTCGCGGGGCAGCGACTCCCCGGTGAGCATCTAGTCTTCGCCTCCGTAGCGGACCGTGATCAAAGCACCGATCGCGCGCCGCAGGTCCGCCAGCTCGCCGCGATGCCAGCGCGCCTCGATCTTCCGGAGCTGTCGCGCCAGCTCCGCGTCGGCAAACACATCGCGGACCCAGCGCGAGAAATCGCCGCCCCCGGCGTGGTGCGCCAGCACGTCGTCGGGCGCGGTCGCGACGACGCGACGAAACGACTGCAGGCTGTCGGCCGTCCCCCGTACGAGCCCATCGGCGCCGCGAAAGAGGAATTCCCGGCCGGGCGGCACGCATGAGTCGATGTACTTCATGAGATGCCGCACGTGGACCGTCTGCCGTGGCGCGGCCACGAACGTGAGCGCGCTGAGATGGCGGTTGCGATCGCGCTGGACGAGCAGGAACTCCCCGCGAGGCAGACGCGCGAGGGTCTCCGTGATCCCTCTTCCGTCGCCGACGGCCGCGGGCAGCGCCGCGCCCAGGATGCCCAGCTCCCCACTTCCCGTGGTGCGCGCCAGGATGAAGACGTTCACCGCGCGGGCGACCGGCCCGCGCAGCCAGCTGGGTCGATACGTCACGAAGCAGAAGCCGCGATCCTCGAGACCCAGCGCGTCGGGGGAGACGCCTTCATCGTGAAGGGAGTAGTGGGCCTCGTCGATCAGGACCCAGTGCGGCCGGCCCACGAGCCGTCGAATCTCGCGGATCCTCCGCAGGGCCCGCTCGATGAGGGCGACCTTGGCCCCATGGGGCAGAAGGGACAGATCGAGCACCGCCGAGGCTGACGGCGCGCGCGCGAGCCCGTCCAGCGCGCGGTCCACGTCCTTGGGCTCCTGGATCTCGATCCACGTCACGCCCGGCAAGCGGGCCAGGACGCGATAGTCTCCCTCGGGATCGATGACGCAGACCGCGTATCGCGCGCCGACCAGACGCTCGACGAGGGCGCCGGCGAGCCACGACTTGCCCGAGTGCGGATCGCCATGGATCAGCACGTTGACGCCGCGAGCCGGGATCGTCACCGGCTCGGAGGTCGCCGCCACCCATCCGACGGGCACCCGGTGCCGGGGAGATTGCTCGACGGCGAGCCGGTCCGGGAGGATCTGCTCGGTGACGGCGGCCGCGATGCCGTCGCCGTGCGCGCCGGGAAAGACCCAGTCCACCCGCTCCCGGACCGCGGGGAGGCTGTCGCCCGGGCAGCCGCTGAAGCCGCAGGCGTCGAAGAGCGGGAGGTCGTTCTCGGCGTCGCCCAGGGCGAGCACGTCGTGTGGCGAGAGGCCCAGGAACCGCAGCACGTGCTGCACGCCGGAGCCCTTGGACACGCCGGCGGGCAGCAGCATGAGCGCGGCGCGGTTGTAGATGAAGTCCCGGGTCACGCCCGCGGCGGTCAGCGCCTCCTTCACGGCCGCTTCGTCGGCGCGGGCCGTGCCGACGATGACCCGGCCGACCTGATAGTAGATGCCGCGCCGGTCGAGCTCGCCGAGGAGGCGGTTGGGCACCGGGGGTCCCTGGTCGCGAATCATGGCCGAGCCGGGGTAGTAGACCACGGCGCCATTCTCGGCGACCACGGCGTCGAACAGCTCCAGGCAGTCGCACACGCGCGTCAGCTCGAAGAAGGTGCGCCCCGTCACGAGGATGAGGCGAAGGCTCGCCTTCCGAGCTCGCTCGAGCGCCTCACGGACGGATGGGCCGATCCGGTCGTCGGACGCGAGGGTGCCGTCGAAGTCGCAGGCGAGCGCCTTGAAGAACACGTCGACCCGAAGAGAGCAATCCCGGTGCCAGCCCCCGAGCCGCGGAAGACCGCGTAGATCGCCCCTCCACTCAGACCGGAGCGGGACACCCCTGCCTCACTGTCGTGGGAATTCCGTCTGGCGGCGGGCGAGCCCAGATCCGAGCGTCAATAGGATGCGGGCTTCCGCGCCGGCACCGCGCTTGCACCACATGGTCGCGATGGGCTCAATACGCGTGCTCGCCCTGCTGATCGTCCTGGTCCTCGGTGTCGGGTGCCAGACGATGACGAAGGCGCCGTCGGACCGCGCCGCCCTCACCGTCGAGGCGTCGTCGCCGGTGACGACCCGCGCGGAACCTCCGGACGCGGATGCGCTGTCTCCGGGATCGTCACCACCTCCCCCCGAGGAATTCGTCGCGGTCGCGCGGCTGGCCGACATTCACTTCGACTACGACGTCCACGACATTCGCCCAGCGGACCTGCCGATCCTCGATGAGAACGCGGTCTGGCTCAAGGCGAACCCGAACGTCCTCCTGCTCATCGAGGGGCATACCGACGAGCGCGGAACCAGCGAGTACAACCTCGGGCTGGGCGATCTGCGGGCCGCGGCGGCCATGAGCTATCTCCTGGCCCAGGGCGTACCCGCGGGCCGGATGGTGGCGATCTCATATGGCAAGGAGCGCCCCGTCTGCACCGACCACCACGAAACGTGCTGGGCGCAGAACCGCCGGGTCCACTTCCTGGCCAAGCCGCTCTGAGACGATCCGATGGACGCGGTCGCGCGCGGGATCGGTGACGAGCTCGGCCCGGACAAGGTCGTGGTGATCCGCGACGTGCGGGTCGGGCTGGAGGCCGTCGTCGTCGTCGATAACGTCGCGTGCGGGCCGGCCATCGGCGGGGTGCGGATGGCCCGCGACGTCACCCTCGAAGAGGTCTCGCGGCTCGCCCGGGCCATGACCATGAAGAACGCGGCGGCCGGCCTGCCCCACGGCGGCGGCAAGTCCGGCATCGTCGCCGACCCCGGCGGTCCGGCGGCGGACAAGGAGCGCCTGGTCCGCGCCTTCGCGCGCGCGATCCGCTCGCTCACCGAATATATTCCGGGTCCCGACATGGGCACCGACGAGCGCTGCATGGCCTGGGTCAAGGACGAGATCGATCGGGCCGTCGGCCTCCCGCGCGTGCTCGGCGGCATCCCGCTCGACGAGATCGGCGCCACCGGCTGGGGCGTCGCCATCGCGGCCGAGGTCGCCGCGGCCGAGGCCCGGATCGCCCTCGACGGGGCGCGCGTGGCGATCGAGGGCTTCGGCGCGGTGGGCCAGCACGCGGCGCGATTCCTGGCCGCGCGCGGCACCCGGCTCGTCGCCGCCTCCGATAGCCGTGGCGCGATCCACGATCCCGCCGGGTTGCCGGTCGACGCGCTGATGGCCCACAAGCGAGCCGG
>JBGOVO010000211.1:0-6941 GCA_041478145.1 Methylomirabilia bacterium | reverse complement strand
GAGGTTCTCGTCCAGCTCGCCGCCGCGGAAGAGCTGGGTGGGCGGGATGATGATGCCCTCCTGGTAGAGCTCGGTGGCATCCGTCGGCACGCTGCCCGGCGTGCGCCCGCCCACGTCCTGGTGATGGCACATCGTGCACGCCATCGCCACCGCCCGCCCTTCAGAGAACACGGGCAGAGCAAGCGTGATGTCCGGCAGGTGGGTCCCGCCATCGTAGGGGTCGTTGAGGAGAAAGGCGTCGCCGTCGCGCATGCGCTCGGGCGGGAACGCGCGCACGATGCGCTGGGCCGCGCACTGCAGCGCGCCCAGGTGAATGGGGATGGCCGCCGCCTGGGCGATGGTCTCGCCCTGGATGTTGAAGAGGGCCGCCGAGGCGTCGAGGCCCTCCTTGACGATCGGCGACGCCGCGCTCTTGAGCAGGGTGAGCTCCATCTCGTCGGCGATGGCCTCGAGACGGTTGCGCAGCACCTCCAGCAGCACCGGGTCGATGGCCGGAGGCCCGCTCATCACGCCCTCCTGATCCGGAGATTGCCCGAGGCCTCGACGACGGCGACGTGCCCCGGCGGAATCACGCTCGTGGTGTCGGCCTGCTCGACGATGGCCGGCCCGGCCAGGCGCGACTCCCGGGGCAGCCGCGCGCGGTCGTAGAGCACGGTGGCCACGAAGCCCTCCGGGGCGAAGTAGGCACGCCGCTCCCCGATCCGCGCATCTCCGACCGTCCCGACGGCGAGGGCGGGAGGAGAGAGGACGGGCCGCGGCAGCGGGTAGCGATGCACGGCGGAGAAGTTGACGAGCTCGACCGGCTGCTGGGCGCGCGCGTAGCCATAGACGCGCTCGTGCGCCTCGTGGAAGCCGCGCACGGCATCGCCGACGCGAGCCTGACTCATCGGGGCGTCGATGGCGACCTCGAGCTCGTACGCCTGACCGACGTAGCGCATGTCCGCCGCGTAACTCACCTCGACACCCGCGAGCGGCACGCCTTCCTCCCGCATCCACGCCCGGCCCGCCTCATCCAGCTCGGCGAGACAGCGGTTGACCGCGTCCAGGTCGACGTCATCGGCGCGACAGTGGAGCGTGCGCGCGTGGTGATGCTCGATGGCCGCGGTTAGCAATCCGAAGGCCGCCAGCACTCCCGGCGCCTCGGGCACGATGACCTCGGCCATCCCCATTTCCTCCGCCAGGGCCACCCCGTGCACCGGGCCCGCACCTCCGAGGACCACCAGGGCGAACTGGCGCGGATCGTAGCCGCGCTTGATCGTCACGAGGCGGATCTGGTCGGCCATCCGCGCATTGATCACGCGGTGAATTCCCGCGGCCGCCGCCGTGGTGTCGAGCCCGAGCTTGTCGGCCACCGTGCCCACCGCTCGCTCGGCGGCGGCCCGGTCGAGCGTCATGAGCCCGTCCGCGAAGCGCGCCGGGTTCAGATAGCCGAGGAGCAGGTTGGCATCCGTCACCGTCGCCTGATCCCCGCCGCGTCCGTAACACGCGGGGCCGGGATCGGCGCCGGCGCTGACCGGGCCCACGCGCAGCCCGCCGGCGCCGTCGATCCATGCGATGCTCCCGCCGCCGGCCCCGATGCTGTTCACGTCGACCATGGGGGCCCGCACCGGATAGGGACCGATGGATCCCCCGGAGGTGATGAGCGGCTTGCCGTCCCTCACCAGCGCCACGTCATTGCTCGTGCCGCCCATGTCGAGGGAGACGAAATCGCGCACCTCCGATCGCTCGGCGGCGAAGCGGGCGCCCACCACGCCGCCCGCCGGCCCCGAGAGGAAGAGCGTCACCGGCTGACGCGCGGCCAGCCCCGCCGACACGAGCCCGCCCCGCGAGCGCATCACGAGCGGCACACCGGGAACACCGAGCCCTCGCAGCATCTCGGCCAGCCCGGCGAGGTAGCGCGTCACCACCGGCCCCAGGTACGCGTCGAAAGCCGTGATGCAGAACCGCTCGTACTCGCGGAAGGTCGGGTCCACCTCGGAGGAGAGGGATACGCTGATCTCGGGGGCAACCTCCCGGCAGATCTCCCGGGTGCGCCGCTCGTGCGCGGGATTGACGAAGGAGAAGAGATAGCACACCGCGATGGCCTGCGCGCCGTCCCGGTGCAGCGCGGCCACCTGACGCCTCACCTGCTCCTCGTCCAGCGGCAGGAGCACGGCGCCGCGGGCGTCCAGGCGCTCGTGGATGCCGAGGCGCCGGCGCCGCGGCGCCACGAAGGTCGGCGTCTCCGGATCCATGTCGAGGTCGTACATGCGCGAGCGCTTCTGCCGTCCGAGCTCGAGCACGTCCTCGAACCCCTCGGTGGTGAGCATGGCGGTCACGGCGCCCTTCTGCTCGAGCACGGCATTGGTCGCGACGGTGGTGCCGTGGATGAACCGTTCGACGGCCGAGGCGGGCGCGCCCGCCTGCGCGAGCACGCGACGCACGGCGACGGCCACGCCTTCGAGAAGGTCCTTGGGCGTGGTGGGAACCTTGGTCAGCACGAGGCGGCCCTTCCCGTCGAGAGCCACGATGTCGGTGAAGGTGCCGCCGATGTCGACGCCGATCTGCACGTATGCGGTTCCCCTGGCCCGCGCGCCGATTCTAACGCGCCCCGAGCCGCCGCGCCGGGCGCCTTATAGACCGGCGTTAGAGGTAGATGCGACGCACCAGGTCCTCGTAGGCGCCCTGCAGGTCGCCGACGGGCCCCTGGGCCAGCACCTGCCCGTCGCGCAGCGCCACGAAACGGTCTGCGACGGCCAGGGCCAGGCGCACGTTCTGCTCGACCATCAGCACGGTCGTGCCCTCGGCCTTGAGGCGCTGAACGACGCGCCCGATCTCCGTCACGAACACCGGCGCGAGACCCCCCGACGGCTCGTCGAGGAGCAGGAGCGTGGGATCGCCCATCAGGGCGCGACCGATGGCCACCATCTGCTGCTCGCCCCCCGACATGGAGCGCACGCTCTGCCGCCGGCGGCCGGCCAGGCGCGGGAACAGATCGTACGCGCGCGCGAGGCCGGTGAGCACCTCTCCCCGGATGGCGGCGCCGAGCTCCAGGTTGTCCTCGACCGACATGTCGGGGAACAGATCCCGAGCCTGTGAGACCTGCACCACGCCGCGCCGAAACGTCCGGTGGGGCGGATTGCCGGCGATGTCCTGTCCGTCCAGGCGGATGCGACCCGCCATCGGCCGGATGAAGCCGCTGATGGTGTTGAGCGCGGTGGACTTGCCGCTTCCGTTCGCCCCCAGCAGCGCGACGACCTCTCCGCGTCGGACGGCAAGATCGATGCCGCGCAGAACCTGGACGTGCCCGTATCCCGCCACCAGGCGCTCGACGGCGAGCAGCGGGCCGTCAGTGGCCAAGGTAGGCCTCCAGCACCTCGCGATTGCGCGGCACCTCCGCGGGTGTTCCGTCGGCGATGACCTTCCCGTCGTTGAGGACGACGATCCGGTCCGAGACCGTCATGACGAACTCGATCGCGTGCTCGATGAGGACGACCGCGATCCCTTCCTCCCGCACCAAACGGCGAATGACGCCGAGGAGCTGCTCGCGTACCGCCGGTGCCAGTCCCACCGCCGGCTCGTCGAGGAGGAGCAGCGGCGGCCGCGTGGCCAGCGCGCGGACGATCTCGACCATCCGCTGCTGCCCGCCCGACAGCTTGCGCGCGGGCTGGTCGGCGAGATGGCCGATTCCCATCAGCTCGAGGAGCTCTCTGGCTCGTGTCGTCGCGGCCCGCTCGGTCGCGCGAGCGGCGGGCAGCCCGAAGAGAACTCCGAAGAATCCCGAGGGCACCTGCGTGTGGAGACCAGCCAGCACGTTCTCGAGCGCGGTCAGCTCGCCGAAGAGCCCGCCGTTCTGGAAGGTCCGCCGGACGCCCTTCGCCGATACCAGGTAGGGAGCGAGGCCGTCGATCCGCTCCGCGCGGAAGCGGATGGTGCCGGCCGTCAGCGTCGCGTGCCCGGTGATCGCGTTGAAGAGGGTCGTCTTGCCGGCGCCGTTCGGCCCGATGATCGCGCGCACCTCCCCGGGATCCAGGCTCAGGGAGACGCCGGCGACCGCGGTGAGGCCGCCGTACCGCACGGTGACGTCGTCCAGCTCGAGGAGGGCCACCGCTACTCCCGGTAGTACCGCTCGTGGAAGGCCGGCCAGCGCCGGGCGAGCAGGCTCACGAGCCCGCGCGGCAGGAAGAGAAGGACCCCGATGATCACGAACGAGAGCACGAGCTCCTGCACACCCGGGAAGCTCCGGAACAGCTCCGGCGTCGTGGTGAGAACGATGGCGCCGATCACCGATCCCGCCAGGCTCGCCAGTCCGCCGACCATGACCACCGCGAAGTGGAGGATCAGCTCGAGCAGGTTGAAGGCCTCGGGCGTGACGTGCCCGACCAGGGCCGTGTACATCGCCCCCGCGACCCCGACCACGAAGCCGCTCCAGGCGAAGGCCAGGACGAAGTAGCGGTCGGTCGGAATGCCCATGGCCGCGGCCGCCAGCTCGTTGTCACGGATCGCCATGAAGGCCCGGCCGAATCGCGAGCGCAGCAGGCTCGACGTCAGGAGCACCACCACGACGACGAGCACCAGGAAGACGTAGAACTTGCTCCAGTCGCTCGACAGACGCAGGCCGAGCAGCATGGGAGGCGGCACCGCCAGCCCCATCGAGCCGTTGGTGAGGGGCTCGGCCCGGATGTAGATCCAGCGCATCAGCTCGCCGAAGGCCATGGTCATGATCGCCAGGTAGAAGAGCCGGATCCGGCGCAGAGCGGGCAAGCTGGCCAGGATGCCCGCGAGGGCGCCGATCAGCCCGGCGGGAACGATCGTCGTCCACCATGGCCAGCCGGCATGCACGACGAGGATCCCCGATGCGTAGGCGCCGAGACCGAAGAGGGCGACGTTGGCGAAGGCGAGCTGGCCAAGATTGCCGATGACGATGTTGAAGCCGACGCCGACGAGGACGTACACGAGGATCAGGTTGAGCACGTACTGGATGTAGCGGTTGACGAGGAACGGAACGGGCAAGACGAGGAGAGGGACCAGCAGGAAGATCCAGCGGCCGCGGGCGGGGGGCCTCACGACGGAGACGGGCGCCGCGCCGGGCATCGGCCGGTCAGACCCGGACGACCACTTGCCGGCCGAACAGCCCGTCGGGGCGAAGCAGGAGCACGGCGATCACGATGACGTACGCGGAGATATCGATGAAGGTGGTCGACAGATACGCCCCGAGCACCAGCTCCATCACGCCCAGGATCAGGCCGCCGAGCACGGCGCCGGGGAGCGAGCCAAACCCGCCGAGGGTCATGGCCGCGAATCCCCGCACGAGGACCCACACGCCCATGTCGGGGTAGAGCAGGGTGATGGGAGCCAGCAGCACGCCTCCGAGGGCGGCCAGGGCGGCGCTGGCCCCCCACACGAGGCGGTGCACGGCATCGACGTTCAGGCCGATCAGCGCGGCGCCCCGCTGACTCTGGAAGACTGCCTGGAGGAGACGGCCGAAGCGCGTGACGTTGAACAGGACGAGGAGCACGGCCAGGAGGCCCAGGACGGTGCCGGAAACGATCAAGTTGTCGCTCGTCACCACGACGTCGCCGAAGACCCAGGCTCGGTCGGGAAAGATCCGCGGGAACGGCAGCACCTCCCGTCCCCACAGCATGCGCGCGCCCCCGCGGAGCGCGTAGCCCACCGCGAGGGCCATCATGGCGATGGCGAGGTGCGGCCCGGTCATGATGCGTCGCATGAGCCCCTGGTGGATCGCCATGCCCACGCCGAACAAGGCCGCGAGGGCGATCAGGGCTCCGGCGAGATAGGGCAGACGCGCGTAGACGACGAAGACGTAGACGGCGAACGCGCCGCCCATGACCAGGTCCCCGTGGCCGAAGTTCACGACGGTGGTGGCCCGGTAGAGCATGGTCATGGACAGCGCCACGAGGGCGTAGAGCACCCCCTGGGCGACACCGCTCACGACGAGCTGCGCCAGCACGGCGGGGCGGGGGTCAGCTTACTCGGTATCCGATCACGGGAGCGGCTTTCCCCACCCCGTGAACACGGTCTGCTTGCCCTGCTCGTTCAGCCCGACCGCGTACATGACCTGCACCCCGACGTGGTTGTCGCGCGTGATCGTGACCTTGTCGGCGAGCACGCCGGTGTCGAAGTCCTTCAGGCTCTCCATGGCCGCGATGAATTTCTCGCGCGACGGCTGCGGGCCCGCCCGCTTGAACGCTTCCACGGTGGCGATGGCGGTCGGGAGCCCGAAGTAGTAGAAGTTCGTGGGGATCCCGTTCTCGGGAAGCTCGCTCTTCTCCAGGTACTTCACGAAGATCTCTTCCCACTTCTTCATGGCGGGGCTGCCCATGGGAGCCTTGAACTGATACGGGAGGTAGAAGTTCTTGGTGGCCGCCGGGTTGTTGACCCGCCGGTGGGTACTCTCGAAGTCGGCCCCGAGCGCCCCGATGACCGGTACCGAGATGCCGTACTTGTGGAGATCGCGCAGGAGGATGGCCAGCTCCGCCTCGTACAGGCAGCCGAGCACGAAGTCGGCGTTGGCCGCCTTGATCCGGAGCGACTGGGCGGTGGCGTCGGTCGAGCCCCGCTCGAGGGCGAGGTTCATCACCGGCTCGACCCCGCGCTCCTTCATGAGCTCGGTGGCGGGGTCGCAGTAGCCGCGGGCCCAGTCGTTCGTGTGGGCGACCAGGACGACCTTCTTGGTGTTTGGCTTGGAGAGCGCGAACCCGGCCATCGCGCGGCCCGAGTAGACGCCCGTGTAGGTGACGTGGAACATGTTGGGCACGGTGGGCGTGGTCAGCTTCGGGTTGGCGGAGACGCCGATCCAGGGGAGCCCCTCCTCCAGGAGCGTCGGCTTGATGGCCATGGCCACGCCACTGCACGGCGTGACCAGGACCATGAACACCTTGTCCTGGTAGATCAGCTTCTTGGCCGCGGCGATGCCGGTGGTCTCCTTGCACGCGTCGTCG
>JBGOVO010000410.1:0-3344 GCA_041478145.1 Methylomirabilia bacterium | reverse complement strand
ATCTTCGAGCTGGTGACCCGCGCCCCGATCCATGCAGAAGTTGAAGAAGATGAAATCGGCCCAGGTGTCGATCGGATAGTAGAAGATGTTGACCCGCGTGTCGGCGGTGAGGCGCGAGGTGCCGAGGTCGGCGTCCCCCGCGATGCGCATGGTCAGCACCTCGTCGTGGGCCCGCACGTGGGCCTCCACGTCCACCCCCAGGTCGGCGAGGAGCCCGTACATCACGGTGGCGTGGCGCAGCTCGTCCTTCACGATCTGGGCGACCACGTGCTTCTCCTCGACGCCCGGCGCCTTCGTGATCCACGGCACGTAGCCGTAGCCACCCGCCAGCTCGGAGTCGGCCTGCATGGTCAGGAGATGGATGAGATTGGTGCGGTACTCCTCCGTCATCTCCTCGGGGGACTCGATGCGCTCCCCCGCCTCGATGCGGGCCAGCAGTCGGGCTTCCTCGCGCTCGGCCATGACTATCTCCTTTCCACGACCCGCACCGCCTTGCCTTCGCTGCGCGGGATGGTCTTCGGCGCCACTACCGCGATCTCCGGATTCAGCCCCAGGTGGCCGCGGAGGCACTCGGCCACCCGTGCCGACAGCGCCGCGATCTCGGGCCGCGCCTGCTCGAAGCCGCCCCACTCGCGCACCAGCCGCTCCAGCGGCTCCACCTGGACGGCCAGGGTCGGGAAGGCCGCGCGCCGGTCCACCAGCAGCTGATAGTGCGGGGCCAGGTCCTCCACCGTCAGCAGCGCCGCCTCGAGCTGGGACGGATAGACGTTCACGCCCTTGATGATCAGCATATCGTCGGTCCGCCCCTTGATGCGGGCCATGCGCACGGTGGTGCGCCCGCAGCGGCAGGGCTCGGGATCGAGCCGGGTGACGTCGCCGGTGCGGTAGCGGATCACGGGCAGCGCTTCCTTGGTGAGCGAGGTCAGCACCAGCTCGCCCTCGCGGCCGAACGGGAGCGGCGCGCCGCTCGCCGGGTCCACGATCTCGGGCAGGAAGTGGTCTTCGTTGAGGTGCAAGCCGTCCCGGGCCTCCACGCACTCGCTCGCGACGCCGGGGCCGATCATCTCGCTGAGGCCGTAGAAGTCCACCGCCGGGCAGCCCCAGAGGGCCTCGAGCTGGCGGCGCATCGCCTCCGTCCACGGCTCCGCGCCGAAGAGGCCGTAGCGGAGGCCGACCGCGCGCGGGTCGCCCCCCTGCTCCAGCAGGCTCTCGCCGATGTACAGCGCGAAGGATGGCGTGCACGCCAGACCGTGCGGCCGGAAGTCCTGCAGCAGCAGGATCTGGCGCAGGGTGTTGCCCGAGGAGACCGGCACGACCGTGAGGCCCATGTGCTCGGCGCCGTCGTGGAAGCCGAGCCCGCCGGTGAAGAGCCCGTAGCCGTAGGCGATCTGGATGAGCTGGCCCGGCTCGGCGCCCGCGGCGGACAGGGCCCGCGCCATGACCTCCCGCCACACCTGGAGGTCGTTACGGGTGTAGCCCACCACGGTGGGCTTGCCGCGGGTGCCGGAGGAGGCGTGGATGCGCACCACGTCTTCGCGCGGGACCGCGAAGAGGCCGAACGGGTAGTGCTGGCGCAGGTGATCCTTCACCGTGAAGGGCAGCGCCTCGAGCCGGTCCAGGTCGACCGCGTCGTCGGTCACGCCGGCGGCGGCGAGCGCGTCGCGATAGAACGGCACGCGGGCCCGGGCCCACGCGACCGTCGCGCGCAGCCGCGCGGTCTGGAGCGCGCGCAGCGCGGCCCGGGGCGCCGTCTCGACGTCACGGTTCCAGATCATGGCGCTAGCTTACCGCCACCCGGCGCACGAGCCAGCTCTGCCGCTCGAGGAAGCGCGCCATGGTCTCGAGCGTGCGCGGGTCGGCGCTCGCGTCGAGGCTGATCCGGTCCGGCAGGATGTAGCGCACCTCCGGATAGGACGCGAGGACGCGCAGCAGGGTGCGCACGCGCGGATCCCAGGCGAGCAGCCCCCGGTGCCCGGCGGCCGCGGTGAGCGGATCCCAGTCGGTCTGCAGTCCCACCCGCAACGTGCGGCCCGGCGCCGGGGTGGCCATCAGGCCCGGCTCGCGAGCAGGGCCTCGTAGTGCGCGACCATGGTCTCGATCTGCGTCCGCGCCGAGAAGCGCGCCTCGGCGAGCCGGCGCGCCGCCTGCCCCATGCCCGCGCGCCGCTCCGCGTCGAGGAGCAGCCCGATGGCCGCGTCGGCCATCTCCCCCGTCTCGCCCTTGGTGAGCAGGCCGGTCTCGCCGTCCGTCACCACCTCGTCCACCCCGGAGGCGCGGACGGCCACCGCGGGCAGCCCGCAGGCATGGGCTTCCGCCAGCACCAGGCCCTGCGTCTCGGTCTCCGACGCGAAGAGGAAGAGATCCGCGGCGCGGTAGTAGTCGGGCAGCACGTCCCGCGCCAGCCCCCCGTGGAACACGATGCGCCGCCCCGCCCGGCTCGACGCCGCGCGCTGCTCGAGGGCCTGGCCGTGGCTGCCCCGCCCGACCAGATGGAGCGTGGCCGTCGAGACCGCCGCGGCCACCGACTCGAAGGCGTCGAGCACGCGCTCGAGGCTCTTCTCCCGATCGAGCCGGCCGGTGTAGAGGCAGATCAGGCCGTCGGCGGGGAGGCCGAGCCGGCGGCGCGCCCGCTCGCGGCTGCCCGGGCTGAACAGCTCGAGATCGACGCCGGTGGGGATCACCGTCACCGGCGCGCTCACCCCGCGCCGCCGGAGCGTCTCCGCGACGTGATCGGAGGGCGCCACGACCAGGTCGGCCGACTGGGCGAAGCGGCAGGCCAGGCGCACCGCGAGGCTCCGCACGAGGCGCGGCGGCAGCGGGACGTAGTGCGCGTACTTCTCGTAGTGCGTGTGGTAGGTGAAGACGAGCGGGCGCCGCTGGCGCCGCGCGAGCCGCCGGCCGGTCACGCCGAGCAGGAACGGATGATGGGCGTGGACGATGTCCAGATCGAGGGCCCGCGCCAGCCGCCCGAGGCGGAACGAGACCGGCAGCGGCAGCGAGAAGCCCGGATAGGTCGGCGCGGGGACCGACGGATAACGGAAGACGAACGGCGGATCGGGATGGGGGTGCGGGGCGGCGGGAGCGAAGACCCAGGCCCGGTGGCCGAGCGCCTCAAGCCCCAGCCGAAGGGTCTCGACGGCGGTCGTGACCCCGCCGAGGAACGGCAGGTAGTTGTTGGTGAACAGCCCGACGCGCATCCACTATTCGTCCGGGCGCTTCGGGTCCTTGTCGCGCTCGAGCCGGTCGAAGTCGCCCGGCTTCAGCGACTCGAGCCACTCCTTGATCTTGGCCTGGTCGTCGCCCTTGCCGGTGCCGATCTCGGTCTCCTTGGCGACCTCGACGGT
>JBGOVO010000351.1:0-4360 GCA_041478145.1 Methylomirabilia bacterium | reverse complement strand
GTCGTGCCCCTTGGACCAGGTGAGCGCCTCGGTCAGCGCCTCGGCGGCCAGGAACATGGTCTTGTTCTGCTTGGCCCAGTCGGAGACCGCGAGCCCCACGTTGGAGAGGAAGCTCCCGGTGATCATGACCACCTTGTCGGACTCGACCAGCTCCTGCGCGTGCTTGACCGCTTCCGCGGGCTGGCCTTTATCGTCCCGGAAGATCACTTCGAGCTTGCGCCCGAGGATGCCTCCCTTGGCGTTGATCTCCTCGACGGCCATCTCGACGCCGGCGCGATACGGCCCCGTGAAAGGCGCGCCGATGCCGCTGTAGCTGTTGATGTCGCCAACCTTGATCGGCGCCTGGCCCGTGGCGGGACCTGCCCCCAGGGTGAGCAGCAAGGCGGCGGCCGAGAGGAGCAGGAGACGTGGTGCGCGCATGCGGGACCTCCTCGTGAGTGTTGCGCCTGAGTAAAGCAAACCCGCGGAGGGTGTTCAAGCCGATTCGCTCCGCTTGACATGGAAGATACACGAGTGGTTTCCTGTGGAGCAAGCGGAGATTGCCCTGGACGAAAGCCCGGAGACCCGAGCGCTGGTGGAGGCCGTCGCCTCACGCTTGCGTGAAGCCCGACGCGCCCAGCGGCTCACGCTGCGCGCGTTGGCCGAGAAGACCGGCCTCTCGGAGCCGTTCCTCTCCCGGCTCGAGCGCGGCCGCGTCTCCACCTCGATCGCGAACCTCATCCTCATCACGCGCACCGTCGGCATCGATCTCGGGCAGCTCTTCCAGGACGCGGCGGGCACCACCGCCACGCCGCACTACGCGCTGGTCCGCGCGGGGGAGCGCCGGGCGCCTGAGGCCGTCCCCGCCACCGGCTACACCTACCAGCCGATGGCCGTCGGCTGGCCCGGCCAGCGGATGGACGCCTTCGTGCTCACCTTCCCGGTGAAGAACCGGGCGGACGTGCTCACCGCGCACGAGGGCGAGGAGCTGTCGTTCGTGCTGCAGGGCGAGATCCTCTTCCTGCTCGGCGACGAGAAGATCCCGCTCAAGGCGGGCGACTGCCTCTACTTCAACGCCGAGATCCCCCACATGGGCAAGAACGTCGGACGCGTGGATGCCAAGGTGCTCATGGTCGCGGCCCCCGGGCGCGGACCCGGGCGTGAGTTCGGCTGGTGGAAGGCGCCCGCGCCCGCCCCGAGCGGCCCACCCAAGCGGCGGCGCGGCGAATCCCGGTAATGGAGCAGCGGCTGTGATGGAACGGACGATCTACACCTCGTGCACGCTCGACTGCCCGGACGGCTGCGGGATCATCGCTCACGTGAAGGACGGCCGCGTGGTGAAGCTCGAGGGCCATCCCGATCACGAGTTCACCCAGGGCTATCTTTGCGGGAAGACCTATCGCTTCCCGGAGCGCGTCTACAGCCCGGAGCGCCAGCTCCACCCGCTCAAGCGGAGCGACGGCCGCACCGACCGCGCCTGGGAGCGCATCGGCTGGGACGAGGCGCTCGACCTGATCGCGGAGAAGATCCGCGGGTATCTGACGACGCCCGGTCCGCTGTCCATCATGCACTACCAGCGCACCGGCTCGTGGGGGGCCACCAAGCTCTTGAGCCGGCGCTTCTGGAACCTGCTGGGCGGCGTCACGACCACGAGCGGCTCGCTGTGCAGCGGCGCCGCCCGGGCCGGGCAGGCGCTCGACTTCGGCGTGCGGGCCGGCCACGATCCCTCCGACATGCTCAACAGCCGGCTCGTGCTGCTCTGGGGCCGCAACCCGATGGCCACCAATCTCCACACGGTGCCGATCCTGAAGGAGGTGCGGCGGCGGGGCGGCCGCGTGATCCTGATCGACCCGGTGCGGAGCGAGTCGGCGAACTTCTGCGACCAGCACGTGCAGCCGCGCGTGGCCACCGACGCGGAGCTGGCCATGGCGATGGCCAAGGTCATCCTCGAAGAAGGTCTCGAGGATCCCGCCTTCGTGGCCGCGCACACCCACGGCTTCGCCGAGTTCCGCGCTCTGCTGGACGCCCGTCCGCTGGCCGAGCTCTGCCGCGCGGTCGAGCTGCCCGAGGACGAGGTGCGCGCCCTCGCCCGCGCCTACGCCACCACGAAGCCCGCGTCCATCCTGCTCGGCTGGGGCCTCAACAAGTACCAGCACAGCGCCGAGATCTTCCGCTGCGTGGACGCCCTCGGCGCCCTCGGCGGCCACATCGGCGTCCCGGGCGGCGGCGTCTCCCACGGCTACAACACCCAGCGGCACTTCGACAAGACGGTGGAAGCCGCCGACCGCGCCCGGCACCATCGCGCGATCCCCGAGCCGCTGCTCGGCCGCGGCCTCCAGGACGCGCAGCAGCCGCCCATCCGCATGATGTTCGTCAACAGCGGCAACCCGGTGAACCAGTCCCCGAACTCGAACCTGGTGGCCCGCGGCCTGGCCGGCCTCGAGTTCGTGGTCGTGGTGGACCAGGTGCTCACCGACACCGCCGACTACGCCCACGTGTTCCTCCCCACCACGACCTTCCTGGAGGAGGAGGACATGCTGGTCTCGTGGGGCCACAACATCATCGGCGGGGTGAACCAGGTCATCGAGCCCGTCGGGGAGGCGCGCTCGGATCTCTCGATCTTCCAGCAGCTCGCCGACCGGCTCGGCATCGGCCCCGAGATGGCGGGCGCGCCGCGCGAGTGGCTCTCGCGCATCTTCACGCCGCTCGCGCGCCACGGCGTCAGCGTCGAGCAGGTCATGGAGGGCCCGGTGCGCTGCCCGGTGGCGCCCATGGTGCCGTTCGCGGATCACGTCTACCCGACCAAGTCGGGCCGCTTCGAGTTCATCACCACCCTCCGTCACGAGCCCCGGGTGCTGCCCGACTTCCCCTTGACCCTCGTGACGAACTACAGCAAGAAGTGGCTCCTCTCCCAGATCCTCGAGAAGGAGCATCCGTCCATCGCCTCGGTGCGCATCGGGACCGAGACCGCCGCGCAATACGGGATCGAGAGCGGCGAGCGGGCGATCATCCGCTCCCCGGTCGGTCACCTGGAGGTGGAGGTGCTGGTGGACGCGCGGATCGGCCGCGGCATGGTCATCATGCCGGTCGGCACCTGGATCAAGCGCGGGGGCGGCGCCAACGTGCTGACCGAGGACATCATGTCCAACTTCGGCCAGATGGCGGCGTACGGCGAGACACGGGTGAGGCTCGAGCGGCTCGTCCCCGCCTAGCGCCCGCGCGGCCGGCACCGAGAGCGGGCCCGGCGAGTTAGAGTCAGCCAGGAGGAAACCACATGGCCAACGGCGGTGTGCTCACGCCGGGCATCTCGCTCGCGCAAGCCATCACCACCGACTCCAAGGGCATCACCGCACGCGACATCCGGCTCTCGGTGGGCGGCACCATGATCCCGGCCTACGACGCCCGTCCCGAGGCGGCTGGCCGCTATCCGATCGTGGTCGCCATCTCCGGCTTCACCGGGAACTCGGAGCAGCACAAGGACGTGGTGCGCCGCTTCGCTCAGGCCGGCTATTACGCGATCGCCCCCGAGCTGTACTTCCGCGAAGGTGGTATGCAGGAGAAGAACTTCCAGGAGATGGGCCAAATCGCCAGCAAGGTCACGCGGGCGCAGTACCTGGGCGACATCCGGGCCGCCGCCGAGTACGCCAAGCAGCAGTCCTGGGCGCGCGCCGACCGTGTGGGCGTCACCGGCTTCTGCGGCGGTGGAGCGCTCACGCTGCACTTCGCCGCGGAGTATCCGGGCGTGACCGCGGCGGTGCCGTGGTACGGCCACGTCAAGCGCACCTACGCGGACGCCGCGGGCGTGGACGCCTTCAGCCTGGTGGCCCGGATCAAGGCGCCGGTGCTCGGGCTCTACGGCGAGGCCGATCCCGGCATCCCGGCCGACGACGTGAGACGCTTTGAGGCAGAGCTCAGGAAGAGCAATCCCCGCGTCGAGTTCATCCTCTACCCGGGCGCGGTGCACGCCTTCTTCTCGGACGACCGGCCGCAGGTCTACAAGAAGGACGCGGCCGAGGACGCCTGGAAGCGCTGCCTGGCCTTCTTCGACAAGCACCTGAAAGCGTAGCCCTCTCTCGACCGCAACGGTCGGGGTTGATCTCGGAGCCCACGGCGTCTCGCGCCGGAGCACCGGCCGTGCCCGAGTGAGGAGGCTCTTGACATAGCGGGCCGTTCCCTCCAAAGTGGCGCAAACGCGGCGGCCCGTACCTGAGTCGACGTAGACGAGGAGAACTACGGATGAAGTCCCCGCAGCCGCGCTTCGCTCTCCTGGACGCTTCGTCCCCGGGGCCCGGCGACGCACATGGCTCCCGCGCTCATCATTGACCGGCTGCTGCGCCCGTCCTAGTATTCGCGTGCCCGTGTCACGCCGCCGTCAGGTCTG
>JBGOVO010000042.1:0-15488 GCA_041478145.1 Methylomirabilia bacterium | reverse complement strand
GTCTACCGGGTCTGCGGCCGTGACGACGTCCAGGGCGTGGTCGGCTCCGAGTTCGCGCACGGAACCCTCAAGGCCAAGAGCGTCTACATCCTCCACGACAAGACGACCTACGGCCAGGGCGTGGCGGAGTTCTTCAAGGCCGACGCCGAGAAGAAGGGGATCAAGGTCCTGGGCTTCGAGGGCACCGAGGAGAAGTCGAACTTCGACCCGCTGCTGACCCCGATCAAGGCGAAGAACCCCGACGTGATCTATTTCGGCGGCATCTACGACCAGGGGGCGCCGTTCTTCAAGCAGGCGCGCGAGAAGGGGATCAAGGCCAAGTTCATGGGCCCGGACGGCATGGACTCGTCGGACCTGACCAAGATCGCGGGCAAGGCGGTGGTGGGCATGTACTACACCTCCGCGGCCGGCCCCGCCTCCGCGCTGCCCAAGGCGAAGGCCTTCGTGGAAGACTTCAAGAAGAAGTTCAGCAAGAACCCCGAGCCCTACGCGGCCGAGGCCTATGACGCGACCACCATCGCGATCAAGGCCATCGAGGACGTCGCCAAGGGCGGCAAGATGAGCCGCGAGGCCGTGTCCACCGCCATCCGCAAGGTCAAGCTCGCCGGGATCACCGGCGAGATCGCCTTCGACGGCAAGGGAGATCGGCAAAAGGCGCAGTACTTCGTGTTGACGGTCGTGAGCGACAACCCCGAGAAGTGGGGAGACAACAAGATCATCAAGCAGCTCACGATCGCGGCCCCGGCGGCCAAGAAGTAGCCACCGGCGCGGTCATAGGCGGGAGGGGCGGCACCGGCCGCCCCTCCCGCTCTCCCCGCCCTTCCCCGCCGACTGCCGATGGACTTCGAGATCCTGATCGGCATCTTCCCGCAGGTCCTTCTCGACGGCATCATCCTGGGCTTCATGTACGCCCTGATCGCCCTCGGGTACACCATGGTGTACGGCGTGCTCGAGTTCATCAACTTCGCCCACTCCGAGATCTTCATCATCGGCGCCTTCGTGGGCGTGGAGATCCTGCTCTCCTTCAAGTCGGCCGGCTGGCTCGACGTGCTGCCGTGGGCCCTCGTGCTGCTGATCGTGCTGGTGGCGGGCATGCTGGTGAGCGGCATCGTCGCGGTGGTGATCGAGCGCACCGCCTACCGGCCGCTCCGGAGCGCGCCGCGGCTCATTCCGCTGATCTCGGCCATCGGCGTGTCCTTCTTCCTCCAGGACGCGATCCGGCTCTTCGAGTCCCTCTGGCGTAACTCGTTCAACCTGGTCTACCCCACGATGGACGTCCTCAACCGCCGGTTCGAGCTGACGGAGACCATCGACGTCTCGGTCAAGTCCCTCGTGGTGATCGTGGCGGCGCTCCTCATGCTCTGCGGCCTGCACACGCTGGTGAACCGCACCAAGGTGGGCAAGGCGATCCGCGCGGTGGCCGAGGACCAGGGCGCCGCGTCCCTGATGGGGATCAACGTGAACCGGATCATCTCGCTGACCTTCCTGATCGGCGGGGCGATGGGCGGGGGCGCGGGCGTGCTCTTCGGCGTGCAGTACAGCCTGATCAACCCGTACACCGGCTTCATCCCCGGGCTCAAGGCGTTCACCGCCGCGGTCCTGGGCGGCATCGGCAATATCCCGGGCGCTATGCTGGGCGGCCTCGTGCTCGGGCTGCTCGAGGCCTTCGCGGCCTCCTACCTCTCGCTCCTGACCGGCGGCGCCTTCGGCGCCGAGTACAAGGACATCTTCGCGTTCTCCATCCTCATCTTGATCCTGATCTTCCGGCCCAAGGGTCTCCTGGGCGAGATCGTCCGCGAGCGGGCATGATCAAGGAGCTGCTCGAGCGGCCGCTGCCGGCCACGATCCTGGTCGCCGCGCTGCTCGCCGCCACCACCTGGGGCGTAACCTACAGCCCGCGCTCCGTCTCGGTCTTCCTGCTCTTCCAGGGGTCGATCCTGCTGCTCTACTTGGCCCGCATGCCGGCCCGCGTGAAGGGAGCGCTCACCGCCATCACGCTCGGTGTGCTCATGCCGATGCTCGGGATCATCAACGCGTACTACATGGAGATCGCGATCCAGGTCGGCATCTTCGTGGCGCTGGCCCTGGGTCTCAACATCGTGGTCGGACTGGCCGGCCTGCTCGACCTGGGCTACGTGGCCTTCTTCGCGGTGGGCGCCTACTCGTGGGCGATCTTCGGCTCGCCCCAGGCCAACCTGATCTTCGGCGGCGAGCACTTCCCGCTGGGCCCCTGGTGGTTCTTCGTGTTTCTGTTCGTCGGCGTCGCGGTGGCGGCGGGCGCGGGCATTCTCCTCGGGCTCCCGGTGCTGCGGCTCCACGGGGACTACCTGGCCCTGGTCACGCTCGGCTTCGGGGAAGTGATCCGCGTCCTCGCCAACAACCTCGACAAGCCGATCAACTTCACCAACGGGCCCAAGGGCATCACCCCGATCGGCCGGCCGCCGATCTTCTTCGCCCCCCTGCTTCAGGCCGTCGGGATCGACCCGAACCCCAACGTCATCTATCCGCTCTATCTGTACGCGCTCGTGCTCCTCATCGTGGGCGCGACGGTGCTCGCGAACCGCCGCCTGGAGGACTCGCACATCGGGCGGGCGTGGGAAGCGATCCGCGAGGACCAGACCGCCGCCCAGGCCATGGGCGTCCCCCTGGTGCGCATGAAGCTGCTCGCCTTCGCCTGCGGGGCGTCCTTCGCGGGCACGGTCGGCGTGCTCTTCTCGGCCAAGCAGATCTTCATCAATCCCGAGTCCTTCACGTTCATGGAGTCGATCGGCGTGCTCGCCATGATCATCCTCGGCGGCATGGGCTCCATCCCCGGCGCGATCCTGGGCGCGTCCGTCGTCACCATCCTCAATCTCCAGGTGCTCAAGGGGCTCTCGCTCTGGCTCAACGAGCTGCGCAACGCGGGCACCGTGATTTTCGGCTACAGCCTGACCAACCTGCCCACGCAGCTCGAACCCGCCAAGTACGAGCGGATGGTCTTCGGCCTGATCCTGGTGCTCATGATGATCTTCCGACCCCAGGGCATCCTGCCCGCGCGCCGCCGGCACCGGGAGCTCACGGAGGATCCCTGATGCCGCTCCTCGAGGCTCGAGGCGTGAGCAAGCGCTTCGGGGGCCTGACCGCGCTCCACGCGGTGGACTTCGCCCTCGAGGAAGGGCACATCGCCTCGATCATCGGGCCCAACGGGGCGGGTAAGACCACCTTCTTCAACGTCTTCACCGGCATCTACGTCCCCGAGGAAGGCGTGGTGACCTTCCGGAGCACTCCGGTGCTGGGACGCCGGCCGGACGAGATCACCGCGCTCGGCATCTGCCGCACCTTCCAGAACATCCGTCTCTTCTCCAAGATGACGGCGATCGAGAACGTCCTAGTGGGGATGCACAGCCGGGTGCCGCTCCACTTCTGGGACGTGCTGAGCCGCAGCCCCCGATGGCGCACCCAGGAGCGCCGGGCCTGGGAGCGCGGGGCCGAGCTCCTGTCGGTGGTCGGTCTGCGGGACAAGGCCAATGAGCTGGCCCGCAACCTCCCCTACGGCGAGCAGCGGCGGCTCGAGCTGGCGCGCGCGCTCGGTTCCGAGCCCGCGCTCCTCCTGCTGGACGAGCCCACCGCGGGCATGACCCAGGGCGAAGCCCGCAGCCTGATGGCGCTGCTGCGGCGGCTGGTGGAAGACCGCAAGCTCACCCTGCTGCTCATCGAGCACAACATGCGGGTGGTGATGGAGGTCTCGGACCACGTCACCGTCCTCGACCACGGGGAGAAGATCGCCGAGGGCCGTCCCGCGGAGGTGCAGCGGAACCCCCGCGTGATCGAGGCCTATCTCGGGCGGCGCCAGTGGACCCCCGGGGCCGGGGCGGCGGGCGGCAGCCATGCTTGAGGTGACCGATCTCCACGTCTACTACGGCGAGATCCACGCACTGAAGGGCATCTCGTTCCGCGTGGGCCAGGGCGAGATCGTCACGCTGCTCGGCAACAACGGCGCGGGGAAGACCACCACCCTGCGGACGATTTCGGGGCTGCTGGCCCCCCGCGGGGGCGACGTGCGGTTCGAGGGCGCCTCGCTGGTCGGCATCCCGGCTCACGACGTCGTGCTCAAGGGGATCACGCACGTGCCGGAGGGCCGCCGCATCTTCAACCGGCTTTCCGTCGTGGAGAACCTCGAGATGGGGGCCTACACGCGCGGAGACCCCGCAATCGCGGAGGACATGGAGCAGGTCTTCACCACCTTCCCGCGCCTCAAGGAGCGGCGGAGCCAGGTGGCGGGCACGCTCTCCGGCGGGGAGCAGCAGATGCTGGCCATTGGGCGGGCGCTGATGGCGAGGCCCCGGCTGCTGCTGCTGGACGAGCCCTCGATGGGGCTGGCGCCGGTGCTGGTGGAGCAGATCTTCGAGACCGTGCTGGCGATCAACCGTCAGGGCGTCACGATCCTGCTCGTCGAGCAGAACGCGGCCATGGCCCTGTCCATCGCCGAGCGCGGCTACGTGCTGGAGACGGGGCGCCTGCCGCTCGAAGGCGGCGCCCGCGAGCTGGCCGACAATCCCGAGGTCCGCCGTGCCTATCTGGGTGAGGCCTGAACGGAGGAGCGCGTGAACACTCAAGGGCTCACGTACGAGGAGCACGCGGTCGGGGCCGTCTACCGGACCCTCGGCCGCACCGTCTCGGAGGCGGACATCTGCGCCTTCGTGAACCTGTGCGGCTTCAACGAGTCGCTGTTCATGGACATGGAGTACGTGGCCAAGGAGTCGGTGTTCAAGGGCCGCGCGGCCCCGGGAGCCATGACCTTCTGCCTCTCCGAGGGCCTCATCATGCAGACCGGGCTCATCCACGGCACCGGCATGTCGTATCTCGGCAGCGAGATCCGCATCGTCGCGCCCGTGCTGGAGGGCGACACGCTCCGCGTCAGCGTCACGATCACCGACAAGCGCGAGACCAAGAAGCCCGACCGCGGCATCGTGACCTACCGGCACGAGGTGACAAACCAGCGCGGCGAGGTGGTGCTGGAGGCCACGGTCAAGCGGATGATCAAGCGCAAGTCCGCCTGATGCGGATCCTCCGCCGCGAGGACCTGACGGCGGTCCTCGCGCCCGGGGACGTCATCGCGGCGGTGGAGCGCGCCTTTCGCGAATACGCGGCCGGTCGGGCCGCCGCGCTGCCGCGGGCGGTGCTCCCGATGGAGCGGCACGGGGTGTTCCTAGCCATGGTCTCGGCCCTGCCCCGCCTCGGCGCCCTCGGCACCAAGCTGGTGACCGTGGTGGACGGCAACCGGCGCCGGGGGCTTCCCACCCTCCACGCCTCCTACCTCCTCACCGATCCTGAGACGGGCGTACCGCTGGCGCTCATGGAGGCGGGCTTCCTCACCGCCATCCGGACCGGCGCGACCTCCGCCCTCGCCGCCCGCTACCTCGCCCGGCCCGACTCGCGCGTGGTCGCCTGCTTCGGCGCCGGCGTGCAGGCCCGCTTCCAGCTGTTGTGCCTGAAGGCGGTCCTGCCCCTGGCCGAGGTGCGCGTGGTGGGGCGCGACCCGCAGCGCGCCGCCGCCTTCGCCGAGGGCATGCGGCGCGAGCTCGGTATCTCCGTGACGCCCCTCACCGATCGCAAGGGCGCGGTGAGGGGCGCGGACGTCGTCACCTGCGCCACCACCTCGCCGCGGCCGGTCTTCTCGGGCCGGGATCTGGGACCGGGCTGCCACGTGGACGCGGTGGGCGCCTTCCGTCCCGCCACGCGCGAGCTGGACACGATGACCATCCGGAAATCGCGGGTCGTGGTGGATACTTATGAAGGGGCCTGGGAGGAAGCCGGCGACTTGCTGATCCCGATCAAGGCGGGGGCCATCACGCGGCGCCACGTCAAGGCGGAGCTGGCCGAGCTGGTGACGGGCGCGCGGCCGGGCCGGACGGGGCCCCGCGAGATCACCCTGTTCAAGTCGGTAGGGTTCGCGCCGGAAGACGCCGTGACCGCCCGGCTCGCCTACGATCGGGCGACGGCCGCCGGGCTCGGCATCGAGGTGAGGCTATGAGTGCAAGCGCCCGGATCGTGCAGATCAGCGTGTCGTCCGGCGGCGTGCCGAAGCGTCCCGTGCCCGCCGCGCGCGTCACCGCGCTCGGGCTCCAACGCGACGCGCAGCGGGACCGCGAGCATCACGGCGGGCCGGACCGAGCGCTCTGCCTCTTCTCCCAGGAGCGCATCCGCGCGCTCCAGGCCGAGGGACATCCGATCACGCCCGGCAGCATCGGCGAGAACCTGACCATCGAGGGGATGGACTGGAGCGCGGTGACCCCCGGCTCCTCTCTGCGCCTCGGGTCGGACGTGATCGCCCAGGTCACGCGGTACACGTCGCCCTGCGCGAACATCACCGCCTCCTTCCGAGACCGGGACTACTCCCGCGTGTCCCAGAAGCGGCATCCGGGCGACAGCCGCGTCTATGCCCGCGTGCTCCAGGAGGGCTCCCTCACGAACGGAGACCCCGTGCGGCTCCTCACCGACGACGAGGCCCTGGCCCTGACCGGCCCTCACGTCACCGGCCCTCCCCTGACTGGCGCTCAATGAAGACGGCCGACGCCGTCATCATCGGCGGCGGCGTGACCGGAGTCTCCCTCGCCTTCCATCTCGCGCGCCTCGGCGTGCCCCGGACCGTCGTGCTCGAGCGGAAATTCCTCGGAGCCGGCGGAACGGGCCGGTCCGTCGGCATCATCCGCCAGCTCTACCCGACCCCCGAGACGACGCGCATGGTGCGGGCCTCGCTCGACGTCTTCCGGAGCTTCGACGACGCGGTGGGGGGCCACTCGGGCTACGTCGGCTGCGGCGCGCTGATCGGGGTGTCGCCCGCGATGCGCGCAGGGCTGCTGAGCCGGGTCGAGCAGCAGCGGGCGCTCGGCGTCAAGGCGGAGGTGCTGGAGCCGCGGGAGCTCTCCCGGGTCGAGCCTCGCATCGACCCGGCCGGGCTCGGCGCCGTGCTCTACGAGCCCGACTCGGGCTATGGCGATCCCGCCGCGGTGACCGCCGGCTACGCGGAGGCGGCCCGCCGCCTCGGCGTCTCCATCGAGCAGGGCGTGGAGGTCACCGGGATCGCGAAGGAGCACGACCGGGTCACCGGGGTCGTGACCACGGCCGGGCCCATCGCCGCGCCCATCGTGGTGAACGCGGCCGGGCTCTGGTCGCCCCACGTGGCGGAGCTGGCCGGCCTCACGCTCCCCATCGTGATCGGGCGCCATCCGGTGTTCATCATCAAGCGCCAGCCCGCCTTCGGCGCCGCGCACATGGTGTACCTGGACCTGGCCGGGGGCAGCTACGTGCGCCCCGAGACCGGCAACCTCACGCTCACCGGCTCCCTGACGGACGACGAGGCCCAGCATCCGATGGATCCGGAGCTGCTCGGCAGCGAGACCGGCTTCGACGAGGCCGGCGTCGCGCTCGCCCGCACGGCCCAGGCGCTGCCCGGCCTGGGCGACGCCCGGCTGAGCCGCGGCTACGCGGGCGCCTTCGACATCACGCCGGACTGGATGCCGATCCTCGACGAGTCCGCCCTGAGCGGGTTCTTCGTCGCGGCCGGCATGTCCGGCCACGGCTTCAAGCTGGCCCCGATGGTGGGCGCGATGATGGCGGCCCGCATCACCGGCTCCGCCTCGCCGGTGAGCCTCGCGCCGTTCCGTCTGGATCGCTTCGGCGATCTCGCCGCGTCCGGCACCTTCGTCTCGTCCTACCTGGGTGGCGGCGAATGAGCCCCGCGGGCTCGTGACCGTCCGGCTCCGGGTCCTGATCCTGCTGCTGTCGGCCATGGTGTGCGTCGCGATCATCATGACCGGCGGGTTCGTGTACAACCACTACGCGATCCACTACGGGCTGCACGGTTGGGGGCCGCCCGAGATCGCCTTCCTCCTCCAGTACCTGCTCTTCGGCTCGACCGCCGTGATCCTGCTCGCCAGCGCCTTCGATCTCGGCGCCGGCCGGCGCCTCACCGCGGGCTTCGACCACCTGGCAAGCCTCTCGTCCCGATCGGCCTGGACGGCGACCGCAGTGGCCGCGGCCCTCGTCTTCGGGCTCGTCACGGCGGCCCGCTATGGGCTATTCGGCGACACCGCCATCACCGACGACGAGAACGTCTACGCGTTCATGGCCAGGACGTTCGCGAGCGGGCGCGTATACCTGCCCTCGATGCCCGAGCCGGTGCGCCCGTTCTTCGACAACCATTTCGTCATCAACGATGGCAAGTGGTACGGGATGTACTTCCCAGGGCACCCGGCCGCGCTGGCGCTGGGCGAGCTCTTCCACCTGATGGGCTGGGTACCCGCGGTATCGGCCGCCCTGACCGTGCCGCTGACTTTCGCGGTCGGGCGGCGCGCATTCGGTCAGCGCGTGGCGCTGCTCTCGCTGCCGCTCCTGCTGCTGTCTCCGTTCTTCATTCTGTCCTCCGCGACCCTGCTCGCCCACTCTACCGCCGGGCTCCTGCTCATGGCCTTCGTCTACGCGGTGCTCCGCGTGATCGAGCGTCCCGAACACGGCATCTGGTGGCTGGCCGCGGCGATCGCCCTGGGGTGGGCGGGACTCACGCGACCGGTGTCGGCCGCGGCCTTCGCGGTGCCCTGGCTGGTCTTGCTGGGAGCCCGGCTCCGCCGCCCTGCCGGCGGCCGGGCCTGGATAGGCGTTGGGCTCTTCTGCATCGTGGGGGCCGCGGCGGTCGGGCTGCTTGCCGCGTATCAGCTGGCGCTCTCGGGCAACCCGTTCCGGACCGGCTACCACACCTTCGGTCGAATCGCGAAGATGTCGTTCACGCTCGGCGCGCTGGTCGCGCCCGCGCCCTTCCCCAGTATCTACGAGCTGGGCTACACCATCGCCCGTTTGAATTTCTGGCTCTTCGGCTGGCCGGTCTCACTCGCCTTTCTTCCGTTCTTCCACCGGAGCCGGGAAGGCATCGCGCTGCTGCTCAGTGCCGCCGCCACCGTCTTCCTCTTCGCGTTGACCACCGTCCCCAGCATCAACGTGGTCGGCCCGGTGCACTACGCGGAGCTGATCGCTCCGCTCGTCTTGGTCTCGGCGAGCGGGATCGAGGAGCTGACGCAGTGGATGCGCGGTCGGCTGCACGTGAGCGCGGGCCGGGCCCTCGGTCTCCCCCTGGCCGCGACGCTATGCGCCCTGCTCGTGTACGTCCCGCTCTATCTCGGGTCGCTGCGCGCCATGGCTGAGGTTGCGTGGACGCCCTACGACCTGGTCGAGACGGCGCGGCTCGATCACGCCATCGTGTTCGTTCGGACGCTCGGGGCCCTCGAGTTCCCTCCGTGGAGCTGGGCGTACTACCCGCGCAGTCCCTCGCCGGGGCTGACCGATCGGGTGTTGTACGTCCGGGACCTGGGCGAGCCGCGCAACCGGGACCTGATCCGCTTCATGCCCGACCGCGCGCCATTCTGGATGGGGATCCAGGACGGTCGCCTCGTGCTGGCGCCCCTGGCGCGATGAGCACGGTGACATTGCATGGCGACGGCCGACCAGCGAGCAGCCGCGCCTAAGCCGACGGGGTGTCCTCTCTCAGCCGGGCTACTTGCCGTCGAGAGACCAGCGCGGCGGCGCCCAGCGTGGCGCAGGCAATCAAACCGGCGACACCCAGCCACGCGCCCACTACCGCCCCCGGATGTCGAAACCGCCACACGACGACATGAGGGCCCGCGGGAACCACCACCGCGCGAAACGCGTAGTTGGCGACAATCACCGGAGCCCTGACCCCGTCGACCTCCGCCCGCCATCCGGAGTCGTAGGTGTCCGCAAGCAGGAGGATGTTCGCGGATCGCGCGGTGACGCGCATCTCGATGCGGTCGCCTGTGTCCGAGACGATGTCCGCTGTTCCCGGTTCGGTCTCTGGCACTATTGGCCGGTCCGGCTCACGAGACAGCACGACCGCAAGGAGGGGATCGAACGCGGGATCCAGAACGCGGGCTAGGGCCTGATTGTCGGGCATGACCTCGTAGTGAGTGAAGAGGCGAGCCCGGGGAAGCGCGCGTTCGAGTTCAATGAGCGCGGTGTCAGTGATCGCGAGCGACGTGGCGGTCAACTCCGCGACCCGGGGCGAGCCGGGGGAAATGATTCGTTCCTCGGCCCGGCTGACCGTGGACGGATAACTGTAGAGACGAGTGATCCGGTGAGGCGCGTAGTTGTCGTAACCCGAGCTGTTGTACAGCCCCAGGTACATGAACCGGTTGTTGATCGTCTGCTTGTCATAGCTGCTTGTCCGGGCGTCGGGCGGTATGCGGAAAACCCGCTGTCGTCGCTCGGCGCCGGCCCGGCCGAGGTGCTTGGCGGCGCGGACCTCCACCGAAGTGGGCTGGAAGAACGGCGGCGGGCTCAGGAACGGGTGGGAGTTGCTCGCCTCCAGGCCCGCGATCAGAAACAGGTCACATGCCAGTGGACCGAGCAAGAGGACGCCGGCCAGGGCGTGCCGCGCTCCCGCGCGAGCCGCCACCGTGATCGCTGCGAAAAAGAGAAGGAAAAACAGGCCGAAGTGAGCCGCCGCCGCCGTCATGGCCGTCTCCTGGTCGGCCGTCAACACGGCCTCGGGCACCCACGCCACTAGGTATCCCAGGGCCGCGGCGACCGTCAGAAGCACGACCAGACTGAAGACCCGAAGTCCGCGCCGGGGAAGCATGTCGGCTCCGTGTGCCGCCACCAGGGCGGCGGAACATATCGGCAGGAACCAAGCGAGCCGGTTGTACAGGAGCTGCGCCCCACCGGTCGCGACATAGTGGATCCAGGTCAGCGGGGTGCCCAGCACCACGAGTACGATGGCGAGGAAGGCGATGTTCCAGAAGGCGGTGCGACGCTTCCATACAAACAGCACCGCATACAGCGCCAGAATACCCCCACTCACGCCCACGTACGCGGAGAACGTCTCAAAGTGATTCAAGGTGCCGAAGAAGCTCTGGTGAAGCGACGAGCCGTAGATCTCGGGCAGCAGGAAGCGAAGTGTATCCGTTGGCCGCGTCGGGGCCATTGCGCGAAACGCATCGTACGTCACTCGCGCGCCGCCGGCCTCATTCACGGAGTGGTAGAAGGGGAGCAGACGGGGTGCCGCCAGCAACAGCCCCAGCGCCAGCGCGCCCGCGTTGCGCAACAGCGCTCGGTGATCGACACGCCGACCAGGCCCGACCAGCGCGAGCCCTCGATCGAGCGCGAAGCCTACCGCGATCCCGATGGCATAGACCGCGAGTTGAGGGTTGCCGCCAAGGATTAGAAGCGCGTAGGCGACCGCCTGCCCGAGCACGTTGACGGAGAAACCGGTATCGCTCGGCGCGGCAACGAAGTAGAGCACGAGGGGCAGGTACACGAACGCCGTGAAGTTGATCTCCGCCGTCATCTGCATCACGGCAGCCGATGAAAACACGTAGAGCGTGGCAGCCAGCGTCGCCCAGAAGGGGTCGCCGCCGAGGCGAAGGAACAAGCGGTAGGCGAACCAGAACGCCAGACCTACGTGGACGATCAGGATTGCGCTTAGCAGCCAGGGCAAGAAGGTCTCGGGGAAAGCAAAGGCGATCCAGTTGATCGGGTAGAAACAGACGTAAGCCGCGCTGCCGAGAGCGCTCGTCCCCGCGAAAATGTACGGATTCCATGCCGGGACGGTTAAGGAATGGGAGGCGCGCTGGCAGAGCAGCGCGAACGGGACGCTGATGTCACGGCGATCGTGATTGGCGTCTAGGACGTACCCCTGGAAGAAAAAGGCATGGAACAGGACCAGGATGCCGCCTAGCGCGAGTAAGATTGGCAGCCATACCCGGTCAGGGAAAGTGGAGCCCGCGGTTTGCTCGAAATTCCGCATTCAGGCGCCGGATCGCGAAGCACCGCCGCGATTGAAGCCCAGGACCGACCGCCACCCGCGAGTCAACCACGCGGCCGCATACAAGAGCCGCGGCACCCGCACGTACCGCTCGGCCCGCAGCTCCAGCTGCCGCGTGGCCACGAGACGATCGAGTCTGGCCTCAACGAGACCCTCCCCGCTGTACAGCCGCGAGATCTCCTGCGCGCTCAGGGGGCCGGCCACGTAAAGCTCCGAGAGGATCCTGATCCGGCGGGCCGTCTCGCTCATGTTGAAGAGGTGAAAGTAGGAGTACGCAAGACACGCGTAGACGAGGGCCCCGTACGTCAGCTCGACGGGCAGCCTCAGGACCGACGGGGCGTCGGGAGCGACCAGCATGCACGAGAGGAGCGTCGGGTGCACGATCCCGGCGAGGCCCGCCGCGGCGGCGACTAGCTGAGGGGGAGTGCGGCGGCAGAGACGCGCGAGCACGATGTGCGTCAGCAGAATCCAGACCGGGGACGTCGCCAGGATCACGAGGAACCCCAGGAGAGCGCCGCGTGCCAATCGTCAGCCTCCCCGACTCGACAGCCCGAGAAGAGAGCGAAATCCCAGGAAGAATTTGACGATAAGCGTGGAGAGCGGCGTGAGGATGTACAGGTCCCCGGCCGCTCGAATGAGCCGGTTGGCGACGAGATCTTCGACGCGATCGCCTACGAGCTGCCTGGTGTCAAGAGTGGTTAGCAGCTCTTCTCGCGAGAGCCCGCGGGGCATGCTCTTGAAGACCGCGTAGACGATCTCCAGCGATGGCGATTGCGCCTGCACGGCCGGATACGTCTGGATATAGGCCACCGAGAGGGCCCAGTGCAGCAAGAGCATCGCAAGCACGTCGAGCCACTGCGGCCAGCCCCCTCCGGCGAAAGCAGTGCCGGCCCCCATGAACCCAAGCGCCGCCGCAGCGGGCACTCCGAGAAAGATCAGGAACAAGGCGCGCGCGTCGGACGTGGGTCGGGCAATGCGCCATAGCGCCACGTGACACATCAGGCAGCAGGCGAACGAGGTGAAGGCGGCGAGGAGAACGATCGCCCTCATATCCGGTGAAGAGGGCCGCTCATGACAGAAACCTATCACGCTGCAGCCCCGCTATGGCCAAGGATTGATCGTCATCCGGAGCGCTGCTAAGATGTGCCGCGCCATGGCTGCGGACTCTCGCGCGGCTCTCGTCGGTATCATCATGGGTTCGAAGTCTGACTGGGAGACAATGTCGCACGCGGCCACGGCCCTCGACGCCCTGGGGATCGCCTACGAGGTCAACATCATGTCCGCTCACCGCACTCCCGCGTTCGTGGAGGAGTACGTGAGCGGCGCGGAGGGACGTGGCCTCGAGGTCATCATTGCAGGTGCCGGCGGCGCGGCCCATCTGGCCGGGGTCAGCGCCGCACGGACGCTCCTGCCGGTCCTGGGTGTGCCGATCCAGTCCAAGGCGTTGAACGGTATGGATTCCCTGCTCTCCACCGTGCAGATGCCGGCGGGCGTCCCGGTCGGGACCTTGGCCATCGGCAACGCGGGGGCCACCAATGCCGGCCTGCTCGCCGCGGCTATCCTAGCCAACAAGTACCCGGAGATCCGCGCGGCACTCAGAAAGTATCGGGACGCCCAGACCCACGCCCTAATGAGCCAGACGGACCCCCGGAGCTAGGACCTCTCGCCTCGCCGCCACACGCTGTAGCTGCCGAACATCTCGAGCCTCACGAATTTCTCGCGGATGAAGCGATCCAGTAGCACGCCCCCGTCGGACCTCGCCACGTAGCCCGGATCCCTGCGGAGCACCACGTACCCGACGCGGTGACCCTCCAGATCCCGTACGATGCGCGCCTGGACCTCGTCGCTCGTCACGACGCCCGGGACGAGCTCGTGGTATCTCGTGCCGCTCCGTCGGTCGGCGAGGAAGTAGAACATCACGTCGCTGAGCACCAGGCTGTCGTGCCGGTCGTTGCCGACGAAGATTCGCTCGTCGGGCGGTACCGCGGCTTGCACGTAGCGGATGGCCGCCCGCATCGACGCCATCTCGGGCCCCACCACGATGTGAGCGCCCCGTGGCGCATCGAGGCGCAGCAGCCCGGCGGGCTCGTGGATGGCTTCCATCAGCGCTTCCGCCTTGGCCCCCAGGGCGCCCCAGACGAACACCAGGCTCCAGACCATCGCGAGCGCGAGACCGGCCGTTCGGAGCCGCCCGCCCTCCGGGAGCTGGTGGACCAGCCAGGCGAAGAGCACGAGCGCGGGGAACCATGCCGGCACGATATGGGCGATGTCCGAGCGCACCCACGCGTAGGACAGCAGGCACAGGCCGATCAGGCACGTGAATGCGACTGGACACGCCTCCGTCCGGGCGAACCGGGACGCCGCGGCGCGGGTCCGGTGGAGTAGCATCGCCAGGACGATCGCGAAGATCGCCGGCGGGAAGTAGAAGCGGAGGCCACCACGCAAGGCGCCCAGATACTGGGTCGGCGAGGTGCGGCCACTCCACAGGGAGCCCACATCGGGCACCAGCGCGGGCAAGGGCAGCGCACGCGCCGTCGCGTACCCGGTGAAGGGATACACGACGAGATCCTCGACGAGATCTCGAGCCGGCAGACCGAGCGCGAGCAGGATACAGACGACCGCCGCGACCGGCGCGGCAGCGCCGGCCAGGAACAGGCCCGACCCACGCAACGACAGCCGCCCCGTCACGGCGACCGCGAAGCCCAGTTCGGCGACGAGGAAACAGACCGCGATGTCGTGCCGCACCAGCGCGGTGAGACCCACCGCGACCCCGCTCATGATGAGCCGCAACCGGCCCGGGGCTTCGAGAGCGCTCTGGAACAGCGCGGCGCTGCCGAAGCCGAGCACCAGGGCGGTGAAGAGCCCGGAGCTGAGCGTAGCCCCGGCGATCGCGCCCACCGCGAGCGTCCACAGCCCGGCGGCCAAGACGGCGAGCGGTCTGGGCAGACGGACCTGCCGGGCCATCACGTACATCAGCCACGCGTTGCCGAGAATGGCGGCGACGGACGCTAACCGCGAGACGACGAGCGAGGCTCCAAACACCTTGAAGAGCGCGGCAAGGAGGTACGGCTGCCCGGGCGGATAAATGATCCAGAAGTCGCGGTACGGCAGATCGCCATCGAGAATCCTGGTCGCGGCCACGACGGGGATGGCCTCATCGTAGATGCTGAGACCCCGATTGAACCCCAGCACGACATACGCAAGGGCCGCCAGCGCCAGCGCCACCGCCGCCGGGCGAGTCTTCATCGATCGGGCGGATCGTCGCACGCTCCCGCGGTCAGGACAAGGGTCACTCGTGCTAGGATATCGCGCAGTTATGGTCGCAGCCGGCTCACCGACTATCCCCCAGGGAGGCACCGCATGACCACCACGAGCCCTTTCCGGACCAAGCTCGAGCAAGCCGTCAACGCGCGGCACAGCCGGATGAATCCCTTCACGGAGAAGTGGGTGAACGGTGAGCTGACCCGCTCCCAGCTCGGCGCGTGGGTCTGCCAGCACTACCAGTACGTCTCCCAGTTCGCCCGCTGGTGCGCCACCGTGTACGGCACCTGCCCCGATTCCGACGCCCGCGATTTCCTGCTCGAGAACATCATCGAGGAGGAGTCCGGCACCAAGCACGTGGATCTCCTGATCCGCTTCGGGGAGGCGTGCGGGGTGAGCCGGGCCGAGGTCGAGG
>JBGOVO010000210.1:0-6959 GCA_041478145.1 Methylomirabilia bacterium | reverse complement strand
TTGCGCTTCATGGCCGAGAGGAGACCGATAGGCACCGCGAAGGCCGCCGCCAGGACGAACGCGGTCAGGCCCAGCTCGAGCGTGGCCGCGATGTATCCGCGCACGACGGTGAAGGCCGGCTCGCGGAAGTGCAGCGACCGGCCAAAGTCAAGCCTGAGCGTGTTGCCGAGGAAAACCGCGTACTGGACGGGCAGCGGCCGATCGAGGCCCAGCTCGCGCCGCACCCGCTCCATCTCGCTGACGGGCGCGTCGGGCGGCAGGAGCAACGGCACGGGGTCGCCGGAGAGCCGCATGACGACGAAAACGACCGTCGAAACGAGCCAGAGAGCGATCAGCGCGCGGAAGAGCCGCTGGGCGAGGAACGGGAGGAGTCCGCGCATTGGGGAAAGCCCCCTCACCCTGCCCTCTCTCCCAGGGGGGAGAGGGCAGGGATGGGAGCAGCTCTACGCGCGGCGGAACTTGAAGTTGAAGCGGCGGATCTCGAACTGCTGGTTCGGGTTCGGCGTGAAGTCCACGTGCTTCTGCAGCCCGTAGTCCTCGTAGGGCTGGATCACCGGCAGCCACGGCAGGTTCTCCAGGAAGATCTTGGTCATCTCCCGGTAGGCCTGGCCCCGGAACCGCTCGTCCACGCTGAAGCGCGCCCCGTTGCCCAGCTCGTCCCAGCGCGCGTCGCGCCAGTAGTCCATGGGCCCCCCGGGCCCGAGCAGGCGCCACATCATGCCGTCGGGATCGCCGAGGGTGGACGTCGGGTCGGCCCACCACACGCCCTTGAAGCTCTTCTCCCGGCCCTTCTGGGCGCGCACCGAGTACTCGATGACCTCGACTCGCACGTTGATGCCCACGTCCCGCCACATGGCCGCGATGGCTTCCGACATCGCCTTGTCCTGGGAGACATAGGCCACCGTGGTCTCGATGAAGATCTCCTCGTTCTTGTAGCCCGCCTTCTTCAGGAGGTCGCGCGCTTCGCCCGGCCGGTAGACGAGCGCGGGCAGCCCGGCATCGTAGTGGTTATCGCCCTTGGCGATGGGCCCGTTGGGCACGATCCCGCGCCCGCGCCACAGCTCCTTCACGATCGCCTCGCGGTCGATGGCCATCGACAGCGCCTGCTTCACCAGCGGATTGTCGAGCGGCGGGCGCTTGCTGTTCACGCCCAGCACGTAGAGACCGGCGTAGAGCGCCCCCGTCACCCGGGTCGAGGCATTGCCGGTGACCCGCTCGGCCTGATCGGGCGGGAGCTGCGTGATGATGTCGACCTCGCCCTTGAGCAGGGCCGCGATGCGCGGCGCGGTCTCCGGGATGGGCCGCATGATCCAGCGGTCCATGTCGATCTTGGCGCCCCAGTAGTCCGGGTTGGCGTCGAAGACCGCCTTGTCGTCCTTCACCCAGGAGGTGAAGCGGATCGGCCCGGTGCCCACCGGCTTGGCGTTGAAGGTGTCGTTGCCGACGGACTCGAGGTACTTCTTCGGCACGATCTGACCGCCGTAGAACGCCAGACGTGCCGGGAGCAGCGGGTCGGGCTTCTTGGTCGTGATCACGAGCGTATTCGGGTCGGGCGCGTCGATCTTGTCTATCGTCGACAGGGCGGTCGCCACCATGGTCTTGGCCGCCGGATCGTACGTGCGCTCGATGCTGAACTTGGCGTCCGCCGACGTGAAGGCGTCGCCATTGTGGAACTTGACTCCCGGGCGCAGCTTGAACCGCCACGTGGTCTGCCCCTCGAGCTTCCACTCGGTGGCCAGCCCCGGGTAGAGCCTGCCGTCCGGATGGCGGCTCGTCAGGTTGTCGAAGAGGTTGAACGACACGCGGATGTCGTTCGACGAGGTGCTGAAGTGCGGGTCGAACCGCGCGATGTCGCCCCCCTGGGCGGTGACGAGCTCCTTCTTCTGGGTGGTCTGGGCCCAGGCCGGCCGCGCTTGGGCCAGGGCCGAGCCGATGCCAACCGCTGCCGCCCCTTTGAACAACTCCCGCCGAGTGACGTCCATGAGGCCCCTCCTCGTTCGAGTCGAACACCGCACCTTGTGGGCACGGTCATAGGGGTAGCCGAGGCGCTTGTCAATCTGGATTTCGGGCGGGATTTCGAGCGCACTCCCTGCGTGAGGAAGTGCTAGGCTCAGCACTCATGGCACAGACCAAACGCGCGGCACAGACCAAACGTAGCGCCCGAACCCGCAAGCCCGTGAAGAAACCGACCAGGAGCCGACCCCCGGCGCCGACCGTGAAAGCCACCCCCGTCGAGCCCCCGAGCACGCTGCCCGCGCTGCGTACCGCGACCCCCGAGCGGGCGTTCGCGGGCCGGCTCAAGTCGGCCGCGCCCCCGCCGCCCCTGCCGGCAGGCCGCCGGGCGATCTTCGTCGACGTCGAGAATTCGAGCCGCGCCGACCACATCAGCCGCGTGCTCGACCATCTCGCCATCGACCGCCACGATCGACGCGTCGAGCTGATCGCGGTCGGCAACTGGCGCGTGATCGGCGCGGACAGCGCCCGCCTGCTCGCCCGGCGCGGCGCCCACCTCGTCCACAGCGCGCCGTCCACGGGCGTGAAGGACTGGAGCGACCTGCGCATCGCGGTCAGCGCGGGCGTCTGGCTCGGCAGCGCGCGGCCCGGCGACCTGATCGAGATCATCTCCGACGACCGCGCCTTCGACGCGGTGGGCGACGTGGCCGCGGTGCTGGGAGTGGAGTACCGGCGCCTCTCCCACCGCGGTCTCACCGGCCTCGCCGTGCCCGAGGAGGTCGCGACACCGGAGGCGGCGGCGCCTCGCGAGGGCCGAGGCCGCCGGGGCGGCCGGGGCCGACGGCGCGGCCGGGGCCGGCCCGATCACGGCGCGCGCGGCCCGATGCCGGCGCGCGGCGGCGGCGCACCGCATCCTCCGGCCGCGCGTCCCGCCGAGCCCGCCCGGGCGCCGGCCTCCGACGGGGTCGCGCAGACGGCGCCGCATGGCCAGCTCGTGGACGTCGTGCGCGAGCTGGCCGACGACGCGCCAAACGGTGCCGTGCTCATCGACACGCTCGCCCGCGCGCTGAAGGAGCGCGGCTTCAGCCGCCCGCCGGGCTCGCCGCGTCTCATCACGCGGCTGCGTCGCATCCGCGAGCTGGTGGTGAGCCGGACCGGCATGATCACGCTGGCCGGCGCCCCGCCCGCCGATGAAGCCGAGCCGGCCGCGGATTCGGCCGACGCGGAGACCGCCCCCGAGGCGATGCCGAGCGGTGAGGCCGCGGCGGCGCCGGCCGGTACGCCGCGGCGCTCACGCCGTCGTCGCCGGCGGGGTCGGCGCGGCGGCGGAGGCGGAGGGGCCGCAGCGCCACCGGCCTGAGGAGACCGCCGTGCCCGCGCCGCACACGTGGATCTATCGCCACCGGCTGCCGACCCGGGTGTGTCACTGGGTGACCGCGCTTTGCCTGCTGATCCTGGTGCCGAGCGGGTTCCAGATCTTCAATGCCCACCCCGCTCTCTACTGGGGTGAGCGCTCCGACCGCGAGCGGCCGCTCCTCGCGCTGAAGGCAGTCCCGACCGACGACGACGAGCTCCGGGGCATCACCGAGATTCTGGGTTACACGATCGATACCACCGGCGTGCTGGGCGCCTCCTCCGAGGAGGGCGAGCGAGTCGCCCGGGGCTTCCCCACCTGGGCCACGCTGCCGAGCAGCCAGTGGCTCGCCATGGGCCGGCAGTGGCACCTCTTCTTCGCGTGGGTGCTCGTCCTCAACGGCTTGATCTTCGGCCTGTGGGCCGTGTGGAGCCGCCACGTGATCCGCGATCTGATCCCCGCGGGTCGCGACCTGGCCGGGCTCGGGGCGTCCCTCCGCGATCATCTGCGCTTCCGCTTTCCCACCGGCGAGCGGCGGTACAACGTGTTCCAGCAGATGGCCTACGTCTCGGTCGTCGGGATCCTCGGCCCGCTCATCGTGCTGACCGGGCTCGCGATGTCCCCCTGGATGGACGCGGCGGTGCCGATCCTGCCCGCGGTCTTCGCCGGCCGACAGTCGGCCCGCACCGTCCACTTCCTGGCCACGTTCGCGTTCCTCGGATTCACCGTCATGCACCTCTTCATGATCGCCGCCACCGGGGTGCTGAGCAATGTCCGGTCCATCGTCACCGGCTGGTCCCGTGTCCTCGACGAGGGAGAGACCGATGAGCCCACCCAGAGAGATTGACCGGCGGCGGTTCATGCTCCGCGGCCTCGGCCTGGCCGCCATCGCCCCGCTCCTCGCCGGGTGCGACCGCCTGTCGCAAACGCGGTGGCTGTCCCGACTGCTCGGCGCGGGCGAGCGCGTCACCCATCGCGTGCAGCGGACGCTGACCCTCCGGGGAGCCCTGGCCCGGGAATTCCCGGAGTCGGCACGCTCCGCGGTGTTTCCGCCCAACGGCACGAGCGAGCCCACCGCGCCCGCCTATCAGACCCTCGCCGCCAATGGCTTCGCGGACTGGCGGCTCGAGGTGCACGGGCTGGTGGAGCGTCCCGCGCGCTTCTCGCTCGCCGACCTGCGACGACTGCCCGCGCGCACCCAGATCACCCGCCACGACTGCGTCGAGGGCTGGAGCGCGATCGGCAAGTGGACCGGCGTGCGCCTCGGAACCCTCCTCGACGCGGTCCGCGTGCGGCCGGCCGCCCGCTTCGCGGTCGTCCGCTGCGCCGACGTCATGGAGGCGTCGGGCCAGCCCTACTACGAGAGCATCGATCTCGTCGACGCGTACCACGAGCAGACCATCCTGGCTTACGAGATGAACGACCGGGTGCTCCCGGTCGCGCACGGCGCCCCGCTCCGCCTGCGGGTCGAGCGGCAGCTCGGCTACAAGATGGCGAAATACGTCATGGGCATCGAGCTGGTGGAGCGCTTCGAGGACATCGAGGGCGGGCGCGGCGGGTACTGGGAAGACCGCGGCTACGAGTGGTACGCCGGCATCTGACCGCTTGATCTTCGGATGGCGCAGGCGTAGCGTCATGAGCGCCCGCGCGCCGGTCCAGCGCGAAGGACATGTCGCCATCGCCCACCAGGAAGGAGACTCACCATGGCGGACCTCAAGCAGATCGACAAGATCCTGAGCCAGGCGGTTGATTCGAAAGCCCTCCCGGGCGTGGTGGCCGTCGCGGCCACCGACAAGGGGGTCGTCTACGAGGGCGCGTTCGGCCGGCGGGAGATCGGCAAGCCCGCCTCGATGACCCTCGACACCGTGGTGTGGATCGCCTCGATGACCAAGGCGATCACCGCCACCGCGGCCATGCAGCTCGTGGAGCGCGGCAAGCTCGCCCTCGAGCGTCCCGCGAGCGAGGTGGTGCCCGAGGTGGGCGCCGCGAAGGTGCTCGAGGGCTTCGACACTGCCGGCAAGCCGCGCCTCCGGGCGCCCAAGCGCCCGATCACGCTCCGCCATCTCCTGACGCATACCGCCGGCTTCAGCTACGAGATCTGGAGCCCGGCCATCGCCCAGTTCCAGCAGGCCACCGGTACCCCGGGGATCACCACCTGCACGAACGCGGCGCTCGGCACGCCGCTCCTGTTCGATCCGGGAGACAAGTGGGACTACGGCATCAACATGGACTGGGTCGGCAAGATGGTCGAGGCCATGAGCGGCCAGAAGCTCGACCGCTACTTCCAGGACAACATCTTCGGCCCCCTCGGCATGAAAGACACGTCCTTCAAGCTCTCGGCCTCGCAGCGCAGCCGCCTGGCCTCGGTGCACCAGCGCGGTCCGGACGGCGCGCTCGCCCCGATCGAGTTCGAGCTCCCTCAGGACCCGGAGTTCCTGATGGGCGGCGGCGGCCTCTACGGGACCGCCGGCGACTACCTGACCTTCTGCCGGATGATCATGAGCGACGGCCAGCTCAACGGCGCCCAGGTGCTGCGGAAGGACACGGTCGGCCTCATGGCCCAGAACCACATCGGCGGCCTGGAGATCGGCGTGCTCAAGACCGCGATCCCGCCGCTCTCCAACGACGTCGAGCTGTTCCCGGGCATGAGCAAGAAGTGGGGCCTGAGCTTCCTGATCAATACCCAGCCGGCCCCCACCGGCCGCTCCGCCAACTCCCTGGCCTGGGCCGGCCTGGCCAACACCTATTTCTGGATCGATCGCACCAAGCACGTGTGCGGCGTCTTCCTCTCCCAGCTCCTTCCCTTCTACGACGGCCCCGCGATCGACACGCTCGGCAAGTTCGAGACCGCGGTGTACCAGGGGATCTAGCCTCGCTCGCGCTCCGCGCATGATCGGCTGACCCGGGGGCGAGCGAGTGCTCGCCCCCGGTCTTGACCAGGCGGGCGGGGCGGCGCAAGATGCCCGCCATGCCGCGCCCGTCGCTCGCCGGACAGGCCCAGACCGGAGCCCGCGAGCGGCAGCGAGCGCGGTCTCGCCCGCCAGCCGGTGAGCCTGGCCAATCTCGGCTGGGTGCGACAGCACTTCAGCTCCAACCTCGACAACCTCCAGCTCCTCGACGAGACGGTGGCGCGCGACGAGGCCCTCCTCTTTAAGCACGCGGGAGGTCAGACCTTCGTGGACCCCACCAACCGGGGCCTGGCCCGCGATCCGCTCGCGCTCGCGCGCGTGGCCCGCGCCACCGGGCTCAACATCATCATGGGCTCGGGCTACTACGTGGCCGCGGCGCACCCGCCGGACATGGACACCCGGACGGTGGACGACGTCACGCGCGAGATCGTGACCGACCTCGTCGTCGGGGTGGGCGACACCGGCGTTCGCGCCGGGTTCATCGGCGAGATCGGCACCACGTGGCCCTGGACCGACAACGAGAAGAAGGTGGTGCGGGCGGCGGTGGCGGCCCAGCGCGACACCGGGGCGGCGCTGATGATCCACCCGGGCCGCCACGAGCGGCTGCCGATCGACATCGTGGCCTTTCTCAGAAGAGAGGGCGCCGAGTACGACCTCTTCGGCCACGAGACCTCCTACTATCCCTACAATCCCGCCTTCGACATGCCCAACGACGGCGAGCGGATGCGGCAGATCCTCTCCCT
>JBGOVO010000276.1:0-5538 GCA_041478145.1 Methylomirabilia bacterium | reverse complement strand
GTACTCGTAGGTCTCGCCCGCGACGGCGGACTTCAGGTTCTTCTCGGTCTTGCCGATGGGCTCCCCGGTGACCGGGTCGCCCACTTCCTTGAGGAAGTCGAGGTGGCCGAAGGCGTGGCCGGTCTCGGCGTCGGCGGTGTCCTTGAAGAGCCCCGCCATGTCGGGGAACCCCTCGATGTCCGCGACCCGCGCGAAGTACAGGTACCGGCGGTTGGCCTGCGACTCGCCCGCGAAGGCTTCCTTGAGGTTCTCCACGCTCTTCGATCCCTTGAGAGTCTTCCCTGCCATGTTGACGTCCTCCTCGCAGCGGTTGATGGTGACGGCGACTCGCGGGCCGCAGCCCGCCGAGCTACGGCGCGGGGCGCCGGCGGCGCGTGGGCTTCCGCCCCGCCCCGCGCGGCGCTGGCACTCGAGACAGCGGCCGTAGAACTCGATCCGGTGGTGGGTCACGTTGAAGCCGCTCTGGGCGGCCACCCGGCCGCAGAGGGCGCGCGAGTGCGGCTCGGTGGCCGGGCCCTGCACGTCGCTGATGCGGCCGCAGCCGAGACACGTGAAGTGATGGTGCTCGCTCAGGTTGCCGTCGAAGCGGGCGTGCGGGCCGGGCAGCTCCTTCACCAGCCCCTCGGCCACCAGCAGGCGCAGGTTGCGGTAGACCGTGCCCAGGCTGACCCGGGGGAGCCGCCGCCTCACCATCTGGTGCACCCACTCCGCGGTGGGGTGCGACTCGGTGGCGCCCACCACGTCGAGGACCACCCGGCGCGGGCCGGTGAGCCGCAGGCCCCGCTCCCGGAGAGCGGTCTCGGCGCCGTTCCGCTTCTTTTTAGGAATGGTTCTCATTACGGTTTGCAGGGTACCCGGCTCCGGGGGGCCTGTCAAGCGCGGGCGCGGCGCGGGATCGGCCCGCGCTATTGAAGGCCCCCGGCCCGTCGAGTAGACTTTCCATCTCAGGAGGAGTCTCCGAATGTCCCAGCCCGTCTGGCTCCGCATCGAGGGAGCCCGGCAGAACAACCTGAAGAACGTCTCCGTCGACATCCCCCACGACCGCGTCACCGTGATCACCGGGGTCTCCGGCTCGGGGAAGTCCTCCCTCGCCTTCGACACGCTCTTCGCGGAGGGCCAGTGGCGCTACATCGAGTCGCTCTCCACGTACGCCCGCATGTTCCTGGAGCGCCTCGACCGGCCCGACGTGGACCGCATCGAGCACATCCGACCCGCCATCGCGCTGGAGCAGAAGAACCCGGTGCGCACCGCGCGCTCCACGGTGGGGACCGCGACCGAGCTGCACGACTACCTCCGCCTGCTCTTCGCCAAGATCGGCCGCGTGCACTGTCCTACCTGCGGGGCGGAGGCGCGCAGCGACTCGGCCGATCAGGTGGCGGACGCCCTGCTGCGCGATCATCCGGGGGCGCGGGCCATGGTCTGCTTTCCCCTGCCCGTGGAGGCCGGCCGCGACCCGCGGGCGCTCTTCGCCGCGCTCCTCCAGCGGGGCTTCGCCCGCGTCAAGGCGGGCGACGCCGTCCTGGACCTGGCCGAGGTGACGGCCGGCCCGGGCGGCGTGCCCGCCGATCTCGATCCGGCGCGCCTCGCGGTCGTCCTGGACCGCGTCGTCATCGGCCCGGACAGCCGGCGCCGCATCACCGACTCGCTGGAGACGGCGCTCGCGGAGGGCGAGGGCCGGGCCGTCGTGGACCTGCTCGAGCGCGGCACCGTGCCGGTCAGCCGCGACTTCCACTGCCCGGCCTGCGGCGTGGCGCTCGCGCGACCGCGACCGCTCCTCTTCTCCTTCAACCACCCGCTCGGGGCCTGTCCGGAGTGCAAGGGCTTCGGCAACGTGCTGCGCTACGACGAGGCCCGGGTGGTGCCCGATCCGACGCAGAGCCTCGCCGACGGCGCGGTGGAGCCGTGGTCGCATCCCTCGAGCCGCTGGTATCAGAAGCAGCTCCTGAAGGCGGCCAAGAAGCGCGGCGTCGACGTGAGCCGCCCCTACGCGGAGCTGCCCGAGGCGGATCGGCGCTGGGTCTACGACGGCGGCGGCGGGCTCACCGGCATCCGCGGCTTCTTCGAGGAGGTGGAGTCGTACCGCTACAAGCTCCACGTCCGCGTCTTCCTCTCGCGCTATCGCAGCCAGTCGCCGTGCCCGCGCTGCGCGGGGCAGCGCCTGCGCCCGGAGGCCCTCGCGGTGCGCGTGGGCGGCGCCAGCATCGCCGAGCTCGGCGAGAAGACGATCGAGGAGCTGGACAGCCTCTTCGCCACCCTGCCGCTCTCCGCCTGGGAGGCCACGGTGGCCCGGGACGTGCTCAAGCTGCTGCGGGCCAAGCTCTCCTTCCTGCTCCGGGTCGGGCTCGGCTACCTCACCCTCGGGCGACAGACGCGCACCCTCTCCGGCGGGGAGGCCCAGCGGATCAACCTCGCCAACCAGCTCGGGGCTCAGCTCACCGGCACGCTCTACGTCCTCGACGAGCCGTCGATCGGGCTCCACGCGAGGGATACCACGCGCCTGGCCGAGCTCTGCCGCGAGCTCGCCGCCGCCGGCAACACGGTGGTCATCGTCGAGCACGACCGGGCGCTGATCGAGGCGGCCGACTATGTGATCGAGATGGGGCCGGGCTCGGGCGAGCGCGGCGGCGCCATGGTGTTCGCGGGCACCCAGGCCGAGTTCCGCAAGGATCCGCGCTCCCTGACCGCTCGCTACCTGAGCGGCCGCGACACGATCCCCCTCCCCCTCGCTCGGCGGGAGGGCCGGCGCGCCCTCGTCCTCAAGGGGGCCCGCGCGCACAACCTGAAAAACGTGACCGTGAAGATCCCGCTCCACACCCTCACCTGCGTCACCGGGGTCTCCGGCTCCGGGAAGTCCACCCTCGTGCACGACACGCTCTACCGGGCGGTGGCGCGGCACTTCAAGGTGGACTTCGCGGTCGCGGGCGCCCACGACGAGCTGCGCGGGCTGCAGCACCTCAAGGGCATCCGTCTCATCGACCAGGAGCCCATCGGGCGCACGCCGCGCTCCAACCCCGTCACCTACGTCAAGGCCTTCGACGAGATCCGCCGGCTCTTCGCGGGCCTCCCGCGCGCCGAGACCCTCGGGCTCGGCCCCGGGGCCTTCTCCTTCAACGTGCCCGGCGGCCGTTGCGACACCTGCGAGGGCGACGGCTTCCAGAAGCTCGAGATGTATTTCGTCGAGGACGTCTACGTGACCTGCCAGGAGTGCGAGGGCCGGCGCTACCGCGCCGAGGTGCTGCAGGTGACGTACAAGAGCCGGGACATCAGCCAGGTCCTGCAGCAGACGGTGGACGAGGCGGTGGACTTCTTTGCCTCCGAGCCCGTGCTGCAGCGACGGCTCAAGGTCCTGCAGGAGGTCGGCCTCGGCTACCTGCGGCTCGGCCAGCCCGCCACCACCCTCTCGGGGGGCGAGGCGCAGCGGCTCAAGATCGCGGCGGAGCTGTCCGCGCGGCCCACCACCGACCACCTCTTCATCCTGGACGAGCCGACCACCGGCCTGCACCTCGACGACGTGCGCAAGCTGCTGGTGGTGTTGAACCGCCTCGTGGACGCCGGGAACACCGTGCTCGTGGTCGAGCATCACCTGGACGTGATCAAGACCGCCGACTGGGTGGTGGACCTCGGCCCCGAGGCCGGCCTCGCGGGCGGCGAGGTGGTGGCCGAGGGCACGCCCGAGCAGATCGCGCAGACCGACGGCTCCTATACCGGCAAGTTCCTCCGCGAGCTCTTGCCCAGGCCCAACGGGCGCGCGGTGGCCGGGCGGGGGTGATGGACTACCATCACCTGCTCGAAGCGGCCGGCGTCGCCGTCTCGGGAGTTCTCTTCTACTCGCTCGCGTACGGCTGGTTCGCGCCGGACGATCCCCGGCGGCGGCCGTTCTGGATCGCCGCGCTGGGCCTCGTCTGGGGCGGCCTCGCCATCGTCCTGATGATCTCCCGCATCCAGACCGGCGGGGGCATCTTCGTGGACGGGCGCGTGATCCCGGTGGCCGTCATCGGCCTCTTCGAGGGCTGGTGGGCCGGACTCATCGCGGCTCTCGCGGCCTCGGCCTACCGCCTCTGGCTGGGCGGCAGCGGCGCGGCGGCGGGTGTGGTGACGCTGGTGTCGGTGGCGGCGGCGGCGGGGCTGGCCCACCGGTGGGCGGGCGGCACCGCGAAGGTGCGCATCCGCCACGCCTTCGTCCTGGCGGTGGCGACATTCTTCATCACCTTCGGCGGCTTCGGGCTGCTCGGGGAGCGCGGCCGCACGCTGTTCGCGCGGGTCTGGCCGTCCTATCTGGCCCTGACCGTGATCGGCCTGCCCACCATCGCGCTGCTGATGGCGAGCATCGTGGAGCGCCGCGATCTCGCGCAGGAGAGCGAGCGCTTCCGCGCCATTCTCGACGACGCCACCGACGCAGTGCGCATCGTGGATGCCGACACCCAGCGGATCCTCGACTGCAACCGGGCGGATTGCGACGTGTCGGGCCTCTCGCGTGAGCAGATGCTGGGCCGCGACAGCCGCCAGTTCTGGCCGCAGCCTCCGGCGGTCAGCGCGTTCCGGGAGGAGCCGACCGCGGCGGCCAGGGCGCGCGGCGTCGCGCGGGCGCTCGGCGTGCCCTTCCAGGCCGCCGCGGGGCGGCTGCTCGCGGTGGACTGCACGCGGCGCGTCGTCGAGTACCGGAGTCGGCGCTACGAGATCGTGATCTATCGCGACGCCGCCGAGCGCCTGGCCGGCGAGGAGGCGCGCCGGGAAGCGGCCTCCCTCCGATCGGTGAACCTGCTGGCCCAGGCCGCCGCCCACGAGATCAACAACCCGCTCGCCATCATCATGGGCTACATCCAGATGCTCGAAGACCGGCTACCCCCGGGCACCGATGAGAGCAACTGGACCCGCACCTGCCGCAACGCGGCGGTGCGGATCCGCGACGCGGTCGGGCGGCTGAGCCGCATCGTCCGCGTCGAGAGCACGCAGCCCACCGGCACCCTTCCTCCCATCCTGGATACGGAGCGGTCCACGGCGAAGCCCCCGGACGATGCCGGCGGCTAGCCCCGGCGGACCAAGCCGTCGCTTGACGCCCCCCGCCGCGCTCGCGTACAGTGGCGCGGCGCGGAGGAGCCCTATGGCATCGCTCAAGGACAAGTACTGCATCGTCGGGGTCGGTGAGACCGAGTACAGCCGGCAGTCCGCGCGCAGCACGCGCGCGATGGCGGTGGAGGCGGTGCGCAACGCCATGCGCGACGCCGGCCTCGGCAAGGACGGCGTGGACGGCATGATGTCCTACCAGAGCGGTGACTCCATCTTCTCCAACTGGGTGGCGCCCGATCTCGGCCTCCGGCTCAACTTCTACATGGACGTCTTCGGCGGCGGCTCCTCCACCGAGGCCCTCGTCGGGCTCGCGATGGGCGCCATCGAGGCCGGGATGTGCCACACGGTGGCGATCTTCCGGTCGATGAACGGCTACTCCGACTTCCGCATCGGCGGCACCGGCGCGCGGGCGGCCCAGCCGGTGCGCGGCCTCGACCTGGCCCAGGTGCCGTTCGGCATGCGCAGCGCCGG
>JBGOVO010000414.1:0-3292 GCA_041478145.1 Methylomirabilia bacterium | reverse complement strand
GCGGTGGCCTGCTCTATCAAAGTACGCTCCTGGTCCTCGGGCAGATGCCCCTGCTCGTCGGAGTTGGTCACCCCGTGGCCCAGGATCTCGTCGCCCCGCGCGCGCAGGCGCTCCGGGATGTCGGGCGCCATCTCGTAGATCGCGGTGTTGAGCTGGGCCTCCGCCGGGATCCCCAGCTCGTCGAGCAGCTCGAACAGCCGCCAGATGCCCACGCGGTTGCCGTAGTCCCGCCAGCTATAGACGCTGTGGCTCTGCGCCTGGTCCGGCGGGGCGATGGCCGCGCCCTTGCCGACCCCGAAGCCGAAGGCCTCGATGTTGAGCGCGACGTAGACGGCGAGCCTCCGGCCGCCCGGCCAGGCGTAGTCCGGTCGCGTCGTGATGTTCGAGTAGTCGTAGCGTCCGTGCGTCGGCAGCATTGCGGTATCATACGCCGAGGTCCAGGCCAAGGAGAGAGCTCATGAAACGCCGGAACATCCAGCCTCCATCCCTCAGCAAGCGAGTCGTCGGCGGCCACGTCCTCTACTCCCACGTGGTGGTCGTCGAGGGCGGCAAGACCATCTTCGTGTCCGGCCAGCTCGCGCGCGACCCGAAGGGCGACGTGGTCGGCGCCGGCGACATGCGCGCGCAGATCCGTCAGGTGGGGGAGAACGTCAAGGCCGCGCTGGCCGCCGCCGGGGCCACCCTCGCCGACATCGTGAAGACCAATACCTACGTCACCGACATCGAGGAGTTCTTCAAGCACGTCGACGTCCGCATGGAGTACTTCGGCGCGCTGCCGACCAGCACCACGGTGGAGGTGCGCAGGCTCGCCCACCCCGACCAGCTCGTCGAGCTCGAGGTCATCGCCGTCGTCGACTGACCGGACCCGGCGAGCGCCGAGACCCCGCCCATTGTCCGTCAGGCTCGTGCCGTGCTACAGTGCCCGCATGGCTCGAATTAGACCGTCGATCATAGCGGGGAGCATTCTGTGATCTGACGGTCGCGTTCACGTATCAACGTCTTCAACACGGCCGTCAGGGGTTCCTGGCGGCCGTTTCGCTTTTCCTCACGCGGACCGCACGGCGCCGGGAATCCGGGTCACGACAACATCGAACACGGGGGTCGACATGTTCAAGAGGCCGGGGCCGCTCGATTTCGTCACCATCGGTCGCGAGATGCTCGAGGTCTGGGATCGAGAGCGAGTTTTCGCTCGGTTGGTGGAGAAGAACCGCGGGGGGCCGCGCTACGCCTTCCTCGACGGGCCGATCACCGCCAACAATCCGATGGGCGTCCATCACGCGCGCGGGCGGACCTACAAGGACGTCTTCCAGCGCTACAAGGCCATGGGCGGCTTCGAGCAACGGTTCCAGAACGGCTTCGACTGCCAGGGCCTGTGGGTGGAAGTCGAGGTCGAGAAGGCGCTGGGCTTCAACTCCAAGCGCGAGATCGAGGCCATGGGCCACGAGGCCTTCGCCCGGGCCTGCCGGGAGCGCGTGCTGCGTTTTGCCTCCCTGCAGACGGAGCAGTCCCGGCGCTTGGGTCAGTGGATGGACTGGTCGAGCTCCTACTACACGATGTCCGACGTCAACATCACCTACATCTGGCACTTCCTCCGGGAATGTCACCGGCGCGGCTGGCTTTATCTCGGTCACCGCGTGATGCCGTGGTGCGTCCGGTGCGGGACGTCGATCTCCCAGCACGAGATGCTCGAGTCGTATGCGGAGGTGACGCACCGATCGGTCGTGGTCGCGCTCCCCGTCGTCGGCCGCGAGCGGCACTGGCTCCTCGCCTGGACGACCACCCCGTGGACGCTTCCCGCGAACGTGGCGCTCGCGGTGCATCCGGACATGCCCTATGAGCTGGTGGCCGTCGGCGACCGGCGCTACTACGTGGCCGCCGCCGCGCGGCCGGCTCTGCCCGGCCTGACGGACGTACGGGAGCGCCTGCCCGGCCGGGCGCTCGTCGGGCTGGGCTACGCGGGCCCCTTCGATCACCTGGAAGCCCAGCGCGGGGTCCAGCACCGGGTGGTCGCGTGGGAGGAGGTCGCCGCCGATGCCGGGACCGGGATCGTCCACGTCGCTCCCGGCTGCGGTCAGGAGGATTTCGAGCTGGGCCGGCGTGAGGATCTCGCGATCATCGCCCCGGTCGACGACGAGGGGCGCTATCGCGCGGGGTTCGGCGAGCTGGAGGGCGGGAGCGTCTCGGACGCGACGCCGGCCGTGCTGGCGAGCCTGCGCGCCCGGGGTCTCCTCTTCCACGAGGCGCCCCACCGGCATCGCTACCCGTCCTGCTGGCGCTGCGGCCACGAGCTGATCTTCCGCCTGGTCGACGAGTGGTTCATCCGCGCGGACGAGCTCCGGCCGGCCGCGCTCGCCGCCAACGAGGGCGTCACGTGGATGCCCGATCACATGGGTCTGCGTATGCGCGACTGGCTCACTCACATGGGCGACTGGTGCATCTCGCGCAAGCGCTACTGGGGGCTGCCGCTGCCTTTCTATCCCTGTCAGGCCTGCGGCCAGCTCACCGTCGTCGGCTCGCTCGAGGAGCTACGGGCGCTCGCGGTCGAGCCGGACGCGGTCGACCGATTGCCCGAGCTGCACCGCCCCTGGATCGATGGCGTCGTCATCCGATGCCCCCGGTGCGCCTCCGCGGTTTCCCGGGTCCCCGAAGTCGGTGACTGCTGGCTCGACGCCGGCATCGTCCCGTTCTCGACGCTCGGCTACCTGGAGGACCGCTCCGCCTGGGCCCGCTGGTTTCCGGCCGATTTCGTGGTGGAGATGACCGCCCAGGTCCGCGGCTGGTTCTATGCGCTCCTCTTCATGTCGGTCGCGCTCGAGGGCCGGGCGCCCTATCGCACGGTCATGGCGCACGAGCGCGTGCTCGGCGCGGACGGGCGCGAGATGCACAAGAGCTGGGGCAACGCGATCCCGCTCGACGACGCCATCGACCAGATGGGGCCCGACGCGCTCCGCTACCTCTTCGCCACGCAGGCGATCACCGATCCCGTGAAACTCGGGCCCGGGGCAGGTCGCGAGGTGACGCGCCGGTTCCTGACGCTCTGGAACGTCTACACGCTGTTCGTCACGTATGCCAACGTGGACCGCCCGGCGCTGCCGCCGGACGCGGCGGCGCCTCGGACGCGCGGTGGGCTCGAGGGCTGGATCCTCGCCCGCTTGCAGTCCACGATCCGGGAAGTGCGCGACGCGCTCGACGCCTACCAGCTCCCGCGGGCGCTGCGCGCAGTGGAAGACTTCGTCCGGGACGACCTGTCCAACTGGTACGTGCGCCGGCGCCGGCGGGAGCTCTGGAAAGG
>JBGOVO010000136.1:0-9233 GCA_041478145.1 Methylomirabilia bacterium | reverse complement strand
AGTGGCTCCACAGGAGCATCCGTAGATTCGTCCCCTTGATCTGGGCGGGAGCCTGGCGGGCGTCGAGCATCGTCAGCAGCGAGCCTGCCGCGACGCCGGCGCCGCCGATCTTGAGGAAGCGGCGGCGGTTGACGCTCGTGGATTCGGTCGGGACCGGGCGTGGATCACTCATCGGCGAGCCTCCTTGGGGTGGCAATGCTCCATCGGCGCATACTGTCGAACATCCCGAAAGTAACCCCGTTTAGCCTCGGGGCCGCACACTTGTCAAGGACTATCGTGCGGCCCGGATTGCCGGGCCGAGATTTCCCGTATAATTGCGCTGATGCGTGCGCGTGAGGAACATGAAGCCGGTTCTCCGACCCGGCGGCCCTGGGTGCCCGTGTCACAGCGCGGACGAACCGTGGCATCTCGCGCCGATCCTGTCAGAGCGCGCGGGACAAGTCAAACCGGAGCATCGAGGCACGTCCAGTAGCGGGGCCGGTCCGCGCCCAGGCGTCCCGCCCCGGCCCTCCCCGTTGGTTCGTTCCGATCCGGCGCCGGGTCACCGTCGGTCCGGCGGTAGGCGACGACGCCGGGCCGCCAGCGCGCGTGCGGGGCCAACACCCCGTGATACAGGGCCAGGTTGATCTCGGGCCGTGGCGTCAAGGCCGCCAGCTTCTCCAGGAACTCCACCGGCTCGAAGAGCAGGGGCGTCGTCCCATCACGCCAGGCCCGCTTGAGCGCCACCCGCACGCGGCCGTCGGCCAGGCGCCGGAGGCGGTCTTCGGCCAGCGGCGGTCTCAGCACGGAGCGGCACCACTGCTCCAGCCGCGCCCGGTTGTTGGCGGGGACCCAGACGTCGGCGTGCAGATCGAAGCCCTCCAGGTGCGCGTGGCGCGGGCCGCCCGTGCCGCGGCCTACCTGGCGGGGCCCCTCGCCGAGCCGGCGCACCTGCGCCCCGCCGCCGGATCGTGGCGAGCACCTGCCCCACCTCCGCGTCGCTCGGCGGCCGTGCAGGAAACTCGAGCGGCCCGGCCGCAGATCGGACGAAGACCCCGTCGAGGGCGAGCGCGTGCACGTGCAGGTTGAGCCCGACCCTACTTGAGGCTCGTGTCACCCCAAATAGTCCGCTTGCGGGACCGTCGCGGGACCGTTGCGCTGGCCCAGAATCGGCAGCTGAATTAGCGATCGTGAAGACCTGGGCGCCCGCGATGGCGGCCTCGGCGATCGCCGGCCGACGGGGGACGAACCCGCGCACGCCGAGCGTGCGCGCCCGCGCGATCGCCATGCCGCCACCCCCAGGGCTGCTGCCAAGCTCAGACAGCTAGTGTGCAAGGACACCCGCCCCCCAACCGCGTAGCGCGCCCTAGAGCGTGACCCGACGGCCGAGGGCCGACGACCGCTGCGCGGCCTCGACCGTGCGCAGGGCGGCCAGGCCCGCGTGCACGTCGACCGCGGGGCGGCCGCGGCGCGCGACCGCGTCGAGGAACAGCTCCAGCTCCCGGCGGAGCGGCTCGGGGCCCGAGGCCTTGAAGCTCTCCACGGATCCCTCCGGCGCCTGCCAGCCCGACGCGCCCTGGACGTGGCGGTTGGCGAGCACCCGCACCTCCGAGCTGCCGAAGTCGGCGGCGATCGTCGCCTGCTCGCCGACGATCACGCAGTCGCGATAGGTGCCGGGCGCGAAGTAGCCGGCCTCGACGACCGCGGCCACGTCGCCGTACTCCACGGTGGCGAACGAGCAGTCGTCCATGCCGCGCCCCAGGTAGTCGCGCAGGACGGCGGTGACCGCGGTCGCCTCGCGCTCGAGCAGGTAGGCGAAGAGATCGAAGTAGTGGATCGCGTCCGTCTGCGTCACGCCCACGTCGGTGCGCGGGCGCTTGAAGCCCGCGAAGCGGCCGGTGCAATAGCGCACGCGGCCGAGCGCCCCCGCGGTCAGCCGCTCGCGCATCGCGGTGGTGACGGGATGGAAGCGGAAGATGTGGCCCACCTGGAGGATCCGTCCGGTCTCGGCGACGATCTCGGCGAGCCGCCGGCCCTCGTCCACCGTCAGGGTCAGCGGCTTCTCGATGAAGCAGTCGCGCCCTGCGCGCAGGCACTCCCCCGCCAGCGCGAGGTGGGTGTCGGCGGGGGTCACGATGTCGACGGCGTCCACGTGGGGCAGGGCCTGGCGGAAGTCCTCCACCGCGCGGGCGGCCGTCACCCCGGCCTTGACCGCGAACGCGCGCCGCTCGGCCGAGACGTCGGCCACCCACAGCTCGACGCCCAGCTCACCGAGCACGCGCAAATGCTTCTCCCCCCAGCGGCCCAGTCCGACGAGCAGGACCTTCATCGGCGCTCCCTCGGCTCGCCGCCCACGTCCTCGACGATCTGGTAGCGCAGCCGCCGGTCCTTCATCCAGCGCACGACCAGCAGATCCACGAAGGCGCGCAGGGCCCGGTTGCCGATGCCGTACTTGGACTCGCCAAAGCGGCGGGGCCGGTGATTCACGGGCACCTCGAGCACCCGAAAGCCGCGCATCTTGAGCAGGGTGGGAATGAAGCGATGAAAGCCCTTGTAGAGCACCAGGTCGCGCAGGCACTCGCGGCGGAAGGCGCGAAAGGTACAGCCGCTGTCCTGGATCGTCTCCTCGCTGAGCCGGTTGCGCACGCGATTGGCGATGCGGGAGGAGATGCGCCGCACCCAGGAGTCTCCCGCGGCTCGATTCACGCGCCAGCCGGTCACCGCGTCCCACTGCTCGAGATGGGTGAGCATGGCCGGGATGTCGTGCGGGTCGTTCTGCAGATCCGCGTCCATGACCACCACGTACCGGCCCCGCACCGACTTGAAGCCCGCGTCGGTGGCCGCGGTCTCGCCCGCGTTGGCCTTCAAGCGCACGAGCCGCACCCGCCGGTCGCCCTCGCGGAAGGCGCGGACGATCTCCGCGCTGCGGTCCCGGCTACCGTCGTCGACGAAGATCACCTCGTAGCGGAGGCCGGTCGGCGCCAACACGTCGCGGATCTCCGGCCAGAGGAGCGGGAGATTCTCCTCCTCGTTGTACACCGGCACGACGATGGAGAGATCGAGCGGGCCGTTCATCGGCTCCCCCGGGGCGCCGGCCGCGGTCACGCGCGGGGCGCCGGCGGGACGCGCGGCGGCGCGCCCTGCCATTCCGGCGCCAGCGTGTGGGGCAGGCCGAGCCGGTCGAGCACGCGGGCCAGCGTGTGGGTCACGAGGTCGTCGATCTGCTTCGGCCGATTGTAGAAGGCGGGCATCGGGGGCAGCAGGACCGCGCCCATCTCGGCGAGGGCGGTGAGCACGCGGAGATGGCCCAGGTGCAGCGGGCTCTCGCGCACGACCAGGATGAGGGGGCGGCCTTCCTTCAGCGTCACGTCGGCCGCGCGCGCGATCAAGGTGTCGGAGACGCAGTGGGCGACGGCGGCCGCGGTCTTGATGCTGCACGGCACGACGACCATGCCGTCCGTCTTGAACGAGCCGGACGCCATCGCCGCCCCGATGTCCCGGTTGCGGTAGCGCCGCGTGGCGAGCGCCTCGACATCCGCGACGGTGTGATCGGTCTCCTCGACGATGGTGCGCCGGCCCGCGTCGGAGATGATCAGATGCGATTCGACGTCCGGGATGCCGCGCAGCAGCTCGAGGAAGCGGATGCCGTAGATCGCGCCGGACGCGCCGCTGATGCCGACGACCAGGCGCTTCACAGCCGGAATCTCCGCCGGTAGACCTCGTCCCGCGTCTTCTGGTAGAGCAGCTCCCACTCCGCGCTGCCCTCGGGCGCCGGCCGCGAGTAGGTGCTGAGCGCGCGGCGCACTTCCTGGTCGATGGACTCCTCGAGCTTGGACTCGTCCTCCAGCACCCGGAAGACCTCGGTGCGGAGCTGGCCGTGCGCCTTCTCGTCGGCGGCCTTGATCATCACGCTCTCGGTGGCCGTCAGGTCGGCCACGATGCGGTCGGCCAGCGCGAACATGCGCTCGCGGCTCATGCGGGTCACAGTGTGAACCCCCGCTCCTTGGCGAGCTTGGCCTTCACCATGGCGAAGAGCCGCTTGTAGTCGGAGGCGGAGTCGCGGATCAGCTTGGCATTGTCCATCAGGAGCGTGCGGGCGTCGGCGTCGATCTTCTCCTCGGCCGGGAAGTTCTCCACCAGGATGCGCCGGACGACCTCGCGCGCCCGGGTCTCGTCGCGGACATCGGCGAGCTTCCGCCCGACCAGCCGCTTCACCACGGCCTCCGCCATCCGCCCGGCCATCTCGTCCCGTCGCGCCATGCCCGAGGAGACAGGGTACACGGCCCCGAACGAGGGTGTCAAGCACAACTATATGGAAAATAGGTCAAAACTGGCCGTCTAGGCCAGGCAGAAGCAGGCGAAACCGGGAGCCTTTCCCAGGGAGACTGTCCACCTCGACACGCCCGCCGTGCGCCTCGGCCAGCGCCTTGACGAGGCTCAGCCCCAGGCCAAGTCCGCGCGCCGCGGCGGTGTCGGGATGGGGCACGCGGACATACTTGTCGAAGATGCGGGGAAGCTGATCGGCCGGGATCCCCACCCCGTCGTCCTCGACGGCCACTTCGACCATGCCGGGCTGGTCCGGGGCCGAGCTGGCGGACACGCACACCTGGCCGCCACGCGGGGAGTACTTGACCGCGTTGGACAGGAGGTTCTTCACCATGCGATCGAGCGCGTCGGGATCGGCGCGGAGCGCCACGCCCGGCACGCTCGAGGTCCAGCGGAAGCGATGCGAGCGATGCTCGGCCGCGAACAGCTCGACGTTGCGCTCCATCAGCGCGTCGAGATCGACCGGCTCCGGCCGCAGCTCGAGCGGCCGCCCCGCCTCGATGCGCGAGAGGTCCAGCAGCTCGCCGACGATACGGCCGAGCGTGCACGCTTCGGTGTGGAGATAGACCAGGCACCGGTGCGCCTTGTCCGGGGGCAGTGTCGACCGGAGCAGCAGCTCGCTGAAGCCCTGCAGCGCGGTCAGCGGCGTGCGCAGCTCGTGCGAGACCACCGAGAGGAACTCGGCCTTCGCCTGATCCAGCTCGCGCAGCCGGGCCGTCGCCGCCGCGACCTTCTCCGCCAGCTCCTCCGCGAAGCGGAGCTGGCGCAGCGTGAGCCGGGCGTTCTCCACGGCCAGCCCGACATGCAGGGCCAGCTCCTCGGCCGCGCCGCGGGTGGCGCGCGACAGCTCGCCCGTCCATTCGACGGCCATCACCCCCACGACCCCCACGCCCGACACGAGCGGCAGCGCGAGCGCGCGGAGGGGCGTCGGCGCGGGCGGCTCGTCCGTCCGGATGCGGGGATCCGCGCGCAGGTCCGGGCTGGCCACCGGCTGCCCGGTCGCCAGCGTGAACGCCGCGGCCGAGCCCGCGTCCACGAGCGTGCCCACCGGCACGCTGGCCAGCCGGGCCGTCCGGATGTCGCCGCCGATCAGGAGCGCGACGCGCCGGGCGCGCAGGGTGACGCGCAGCTCCTCCGCCACGCCCGCGAGGGCGTCCTCCAGAAGCCCCGGCCCGCCCAGGCGGCGCTGGATGGCGAGGACTGCCTCGAGCCGCGTGGCCCGCGCGCGCGAGCCGTCGGCGAGGCGGCCCACGAGAAGCCCCGCCACGACCGGCAGGCCGAGAGACAGCAGCCCCTCGAGCGTCTGCGAGGTGAGCCCCGCGCGCTCCACCGCCGGCAGCGCCAGCGGCGCGTGGAGCAGGCCGGCCAGCGCGCCGATCAAACCGCCGCCGATGGCGCCCCGGCTCAATCCCGCCCAGATCGTGGGAACGAGGTAGAGGTGCCGGAGCACAGAGTCCGACCCTTGATGCGCGCCGACCATGCCGGTCGCGACGGCGCCCAGGAGCAGCAGCGGCAGCGCGATCACGGCGTGAGCGTCCGGTAAGCGGCGAAGAAGCCGAGCCCGGCGAGATAGCCGGGCAGCAGGCTGCCGCTCCAGGCGCGCAACGCGCAGGCGGTCAGCCCGACCAGGCCCAGGTAGAAGACGGCGCCGGCACGGGCCTCCGGCGCGTGCGGCAGCGCGGGATCGAGCAGATAGCGCACGAGGGCCAGCGCCGTCGTCAGCAGCGCCGCGGGCCAGAAGGTCCAGCGCCGCCAGCAGCGCGAGAACAGCGCGCCCCGGAAGAGCCACTCCGCCGAGATGACGTTGGCGCCGATGTCGTAGGCGAGCGCGCCCGCATAGGCGGCGAGGCTGGTGGCCTGCACCCGATAGCCGAAGGTCAGCGAGGCGGTGATCAGCAGATGCGCGCCGAGGAACGTGCCCGCCGCCAGCCCGGCCAGGGCCCGCGAGAGGGGGGCGCCGCGCAGTCCCATCGCGCGCGTCTCCGGCCGCCCGCGCGCTTCCAGCAGCAAGACCAGGGGCACCAGCAGGAAGCCCAGCGGCCCCCACGGGCCGAGCCGCGCTGCGATCGAGGCCAGCACCACCGTCACGCCCAGCCGGATGGCCGGGCCCAGCCAGCCATGCGCCGGGCCGATCGCGACGAGCCAGCCGAGCGCGATCAAGCCGCCATGCGCCGCGCCGCTCGCGAGCGCGTGGCCCCACCCCGCCGACAGCGCCCCGAGCGCATCCAGCGAGAGGCCGACGGCGACGAGCAGCGCCGCCGCGAGGCTCGTCTGCACATAGGCCCGCACCGCCGGCCGGGGCGGCGGGCCGGCGGCCGCCTCAAACGGAGCGCTGAGGAGCAGCATCGCTGGTGAGCCGGATGCAGAGCGCCGCCAGGCGCGCGTCGAGGGTGAAGCCGGCCTGCTCCTCGATCCACCGCACCGCCTCGGCCGGGGACAGCCGCGACCGGTAGGGGCGGTCCGAGGTGAGCGCGTCGAAGACGTCGGCGACGGCCACGATCCGCGCGCCGAGAGGAATCAGCTCGCCGCGGAGCCCGTCCGGGTACCCGCTGCCGTCGTGCCGCTCGTGATGGTGACGCAGGATGACGGCGCCCTCGGCAAAGAACTCGAGCGGCGCGACGATCTGCGCGCCGATGAGCGGGTGCTGTCGCATCACCGCCCACTCGTCCACGCTGAGGGGACCCGGCTTGCGCAGCACGCTCTCGGGGATCGCGATCTTGCCGATGTCGTGGAGCAAGCCCGCCTGGGCGATGGTGTCGGCGGTGCCGGGCGGGATCCCGGCCGCGAGCGCCAGCCGCCGGGCGAGCGTCGCGACGCGCTCGGAGTGCCCGCGGGTGTACGGATCCTTCGCCTCCAGCGCATTGGCCAGGCCCAGCAGGCTCTGGAAGCTGGCCTGCTGCAGCCGCCGGTACGTCTTGCGCAGGTCGATCGCGTACTGCAGGGCTTGCTGGTAGGCGTGGCGCAGCCGATCCTGCGTCTGCTCGAGCTCGCGCTCGCGGGCGCGCGAGGTCTCGTAGAGCGACTTGAGATCGCGCGCGTAGGACAGGGCCTGGGAGAGGGCTACACTGCCGGCCATACCGAGACCTGCGGCACGAGCGACCGGATGAGCGTCAGCAGGGCCAGCGGCGAGAACGGCTTGGTCAGATAGTGATCGGCGCCGGCGGCCAGGCCCCGGCGGCGGTCTTCCGCCTGGGCCGCCGCCGTGAGCATGACGATGCGGGTGTGCGCGCACTCGGGCAGCTCGCGCATGCGCCGGCACACGTCGAGCCCGCTGAGCCGTGGCATCTGCACGTCGAGCAGCGCCACGTCCGGGCGCACGCGCCGCGCCAGCTCCAGCGCGACGGCGCCGTCGGCGGCCTCGACGATCTGCACCTGCGGGTCTTCGAGGGTGAAGCGAACCAGGTCGAGGATGGCGGGCTCATCGTCGGCGATCAGGATGGTCGTCATGCCCGCACGCCAGTGCGAGGGACGTGCCATGGGCGCAGCCGCGTGGAATCAGCGGCTTGAGATCAGCTCCGTATCGGGAAATGCCCGGAGGGCTGGGCAGCGCTCGGGGCGGGCTGCCCCGCGCGGCGGGCAGGACGGCTAGCCGCCGCCGATGGCAACCACCAGCAGCCGCGTGAGCGCGCGCTGGTACGCGGCGACCGCGTCGCCGTAGTCGATCTCGTCCTGGGCGCCGTCCGGGTCGCGCCCGGCCATCCGCTGCTCCGCGCGCTGACGGGCGCGCTCGGCCCGCGCCCGATCGATCTCGTCGGGCCGCTCGGCGGTCTCGGCCAGGATGATGACGCGCTCGGGCGTCACCTCGGCGAAGCCGCCGTGAACGGCCAGGTGCACCTCGTCGCGCCCCCGGCGGTAGACCACCTCGCCGGTGCCGAGCGTGGCCAGGAAGGCGGCGTGGCCCGGGAGGACGCCGAAGTAGCCCTCGCTCCCCGGCGCCATCACCTCGTCCACCTGCTCGGAGACGAGCTGGCGCGTGGGCGTGGCGAGCTCCAGCCGCACTACTTGACCTCGCGCATCTTGGCCGCCTTCTCCTGCGCCTCCTCGATGCCGCCCACCATGTAGAAGGCCTGCTCGGGCAGCTCGTCGTGCTTGCCCTCCACGACCTCCTTGAAGCCCTTGATCGTGTCGGCCAGCTTGACGTAGCGGCCCGGCTGGCCGGTGAAGACCTCGGCCACGGAGAACGGCTGCGAGAGGAAGCGCTGCAGCTTGCGGGCCCGCGCCACGATCAGCTTGTCCTCGTCGGACAGTTCTTCCATGCCGAGGATGGCGATGATGTCCTGGAGATCCTTGTAGCGCTGCAGGATCGACTGCACCGCGCGCGCCGTCGCGTAGTGCTCCTGGCCCAGGATGATCGGGTCGAGGATGCGCGACGTGGAGGTGAGCGGATCCACCGCCGGGTAGATGCCGGTCTCGGTGAGCTGGCGCGACAGCACGGTGGTCGCGTCGAGGTGCGCGAAGGCGGTGGCGGGGGCCGGGTCGGTGATGTCGTCGGCGGGGACGTAGATCGCCTGCACCGACGTGATCGAGCCCTTCTTGGTGGACGTGATCCGCTCCTGCAGAGCGCCCATCTCGGTGGCGAGCGTCGGCTGGTAGCCGACCGCGGAGGGCATGCGGCCGAGCAGGGCCGAGACCTCGGAGCCCGCCTGGGTGAAGCGGAAGATGTTGTCGATGAACAGCAGCACGTCCTGGCCTTCCTCGTCGCGGAAGTACTCGGCGGCGGTCACGCCGGTCAGGGCCACGCGCAGCCGCGAGCCGGGCGGCTCGGTCATCTGGCCGAAGATGAGCGCGGTCTTCTCGATGACGCCCGACTCCTTCATCTCGTGGTAGAGGTCGTTGCCCTCGCGGGTGCGCTCCCCCACCCCGGCGAACACCGAGATGCCGCCGTGCTGCTTGGCGATGTTGTTGATCAGCTCCTGGATGAGCACGGT
>JBGOVO010000282.1:0-5446 GCA_041478145.1 Methylomirabilia bacterium | reverse complement strand
ACTCGAAGACGATGAGGGGCAGGTCCACCGCGTCCGCCAGGGTCTGGAAGTGGCGCAGCACCATGTCGGGCTTCACCTGCGCGCCCCACATGAAGAGCGTCGGGGGGAAGACGAGCAGGCCCGCCGCGCCCGCCGCGCGCGCGTCGCGCGCCAGCTCCACCGCCTCCAGCGTGCCGTCGCAGTAGACGCCGGTGACGACGGGGATCTTCCCCGCGACCTCGTCGAGGCCGATCGCCAGCGTCCGCTTGCGCTCCTCACGGGTCAGCGAGGCCACCTCCGCGGCGTGGCCGTTGGCCACGATGCCGGTGACGCCGGGGGCATCGGCGAGCCACCGGAGGTGCTTCCGGTAGGCCGGCTCGTCGACCGCGAGATCGGCGGTGAAGGGCAGGAGGTTCGCGGGCATGCACCCGTGGAAGCGGAGCCCGGTGCTCATGGCGTCGACCTTAGCACATCGCGTCGCGCCTTCACCAGCGCGCCAGCTCGTCGGCCAGCTCCTTGGCCGAGAGCACGCGGGCGTAGGCCCGGCGGATGATGTCGAGGGTGGCCCGCTGGATCTCCGGCCAGAGGGTGGCCACCCCGTCCTCGACCACGACCATGCGGTACTCGCGGTTGAAGCCGCCGATCACGGTGGCGAGCACGCAGATGTCGGTCATGGTGCCGGTGAGCACGAGGGTGGTGACACGGCGGGCGCGGAGCGCGCCGTCGAGGACGGTGCCGTTGAAGCCGTCGTAGTAGTGCTTGCGCACCACCAGCTCGTCCGCGCGCGGCGCCAGCTCCGCGATGACCGCGGCATTGTCCGCCCCCTCGAGGCAGGACGACGAGGGCCGGCCGAAGCCGGTCGGGGCACCGGGACCGGCGGGCCGGTGCTCCGGGTGCAGCTCGCCGACCAGCAAGGGCGCGGCGGGCGAGTAGGTGAACTCGGTGAAGGCGACGGGCAGGCCCTTCTCACGGAAGATGGCCAGTAGCTCCTGGATCCGCGGCACCACGTCGCGGGCGGACGGCACCTCCATGGCCTGGCCCGCCTCCACGAAGGCGCGCTGCATGTCCACGACGAGCAGCGCGGTGCGCTCGGGGTCGAGGGGAAGGGCCCTGCGAAAAAGCTCGTCGCGGTGCACCGGACTCTCGTTTACGTCTTCAGCTCTTTTGTATTCGCTCGGCTCGCCTTCGGCTGCGCCTCGCCCTGCCACTGCCCCCCCGCGCTACCGTTCACTACCAGGCAGATACCGAGAAGGCGTTGGGGATGTGCCGGATCGCCTTGACGGCGCCCTCTTCGTTGAAGATCACGGAGACGACGTCGAAGCGGCAGGACACCTGCCGGAGACGCTTGAGCTTGAGATAGCCGTGGGCCAGCTTCCCGAGCCGGTTCTGCTTGCGGGTGTTGACCGCGGCCTGGGGCGGATCGCCTTCCGAGTCCCGACGCGTCTTGACCTCGACGAAGACGAGCGTCTTGCCCTCCTTCGCCACGAGGTCGATCTCCCCCGCCCGGGTGCGGACGTTGCGATCGAGGATGGCGAAGCCGCTGCGGGCGAGGAAGCGGGCCGCCTCCTCCTCGCCCCGGTCTCCGGTGATCTTTCGCGTATCGGTGGGCACGGGCACTACTCCTTGACCAGCACAAGATCGCTCATCATGAATCGGCGTCGATCCATTGCAGCTCGTTCCGAGAGAACAACGCCAGCTGACTCCAGATCCCCGCGAACGTCCGGCGGTGGAGCGGGCACGGCCCGTGGCGCTCGAGCGCGTCCCGGTGCTCCGGGGTGGCGTAGCCCTTGTGGCGCCCGAAGCCATAGGCCGGGAAGTCGCGGTCGGCCTCCTCCATGATCCGGTCCCGCGTCACCTTGGCGATGATGGAGGCGGCCGCCACCGAGGCCGACCGCCGATCGCCGCCCACCAGGTTGCGCTGCGGGCACCGCAGTCCCGGCACCGCCACGAAGTCCGTCAGCACCAGCTCCGGCTCGACATCCAGCGCGGCCAGGGCCTGCGCCATCGCCAGTCGCGTCGCCTCCAGGATGTTGATGCGGTCGATCGTGGCCTGATCCACTATCCCGACGCCCACTCCCAGCGCCCTCTCGTGAATGATCTCGAACAGCCGCCCGCGCTCCTCTGCCGCCAGGCGCTTCGAATCGTCGACGCCCCTGATTCGCGCGCCCGGCGGGAGCACCACCGCCGCCGCCACCACCGGTCCCGCCAGGGGTCCGCGTCCGGCCTCGTCCACACCGGCGAGACGGGTCACCCCCCGCCGCCAGGCGGCGCGCTCGAAGCGGTACGGCGCCCCCGCGGTCACGCCCGCGTCTTAGCTCGACTGCTCGCCCGACGTCGGCACGGCGGCGGCCCGCTTCTCCTTGAGCCGCGCCGCCTTGCCGACCAGCTCCCGGAGGTAGTAGAGCTTGGACCGGCGCACCGTGGCCCGCTTCGTTACCTGGATCTTGTCGATGCGCGGCGAGTGCAGCGGGAACGTCCGCTCGACCCCGACCCCGTAGGAGATGCGCCGCACCGTGAACGAGGCCCCGGTGCCGCCTCCGCGCTTGCGGATCACCACGCCCTCGAAGGCCTGCAGCCGCTCCTTCTCACCCTCCACCACCTTGACCATCACCTTGACGGTGTCCCCGGGCCGGAAGCCGCCCCGGTCCTTCTTGAGATCGCCCGCCTCGACGATTCGGATCGCTTCCATGATCTGACGCTCCTCGCTCGATGAAGTTAGTCCAGGAAATCGGACGGGGTCCGGCCCTGCCGGAAGCCGTCCGTCCACTTCTGCTCCTCCGGCGTGAGATCCGCCGTCTCCAGGAGATCGGGCCGCCGCCGCCACGTGCGCCAGAGCGACATGACCTGTCGCCAGCGGGCGATCCGGCCGTGATCGCCGGAGCGCAGCACCTCCGGGACGCCCGCGCCGCGAAAGACCTCGGGCCGGGTGTACTGCGGATGCTCGAGCAGGCCGCGGGCGAAGGAATCGTGCGCGGGGGCGTCCGCGTCGCCCAGCACCCCCGGCAAGAGGCGCGTCACCGCGTCGGCCACCACCAGGGCCGCCGGCTCGCCTCCCGTCAGCACGTAGTCGCCGATGGACAGCTCCTCGTCCACCAGCGTCTCGCTCACCCGCTCGTCCACGCCTTCGTAGCGGCCGCACAGGAGGATCAGGTGGGGCCGGCGCGCCAGCTCCCGCGCGACGTCCTGGCTGAAGCGGCGTCCCGCCGGACCCAGCAGGACCACGCGCGCCTCCGATCCGGCCGGACCCAGGGCGGAGCCGGCCGCCCGCAGGGCTTCGATAGCCGCGGCGAGCGGCTCGGGCTTGAGGATCATGCCGCCCCCGCCGCCGAACGGCGGCTCGTCCGTCACCCGGTGCCGGCCGGGGGCGTGCTCCCGCAGATCATGGACGCGGATGTCCACGAGGCCGCGGGCGCGCGCCCGGCCCAGGATGGACTGGGACAGCGGCGCTTCCAGCATGGCCGGGAAGAGGGTGATGATGTCGATTCTCACAGCTCGAGCAATCCCTCCGGCGGATCGATGACGATCCGGCGATCCGCCACGCTGACCTCCACCACGATCGACGGCACCGCCGGGATCAGCCGCTGGCGGCTTCCGTCGTCCACCACCCACAGATCCTGCGCGCCACTCTCGACGCGGACGAACCGGCCCACCGGCCGGCCCTCGCGCGTCTCGACCACCGCTCCCTCGAGCTGCCAGGGGTAGAACTGGCCCTCCGCGAGCGGCAGGACCTCGTCGCGCGGCACGGCCAGGAGCCGCCCCTGGAAGCGCCGCGCCGCCTCCGGCGAGTAGACGCCTTCGACCCGGATGAAGGCCGTCTCCCCGTCGAACCGGGACGAGGCGATGCGACACTCCTCGCGCCGGTCCCGATCGGGCTCCCAGAGCAGACAGCGATCGAGCTGGGCGAATCGCTCGTGCGGCCGATCCGTCAGCGGGCGCACCTTGACCTCGCCGCGCAGCCCGAAGGGCCGCAGCACTTCCCCGATGGCGACGAGGGGCGCCTCCGCCACGTCCACTACGCCTTCGCGGCCGCCGCGGCCGCCGCGCGCCCGGCGCGCGCGAGCAGGTTCTTCACGGTGTTGCTGGGCTGGGCCCCCTTCTTGATCCATTCCTGCGCGCGCTCCACCGCGATCTTGAGGGTGGGCGGATTCGTGAGCGGGTTGTAGTGCCCGATCACCTCGATGAACTTGCCGTCCCGCGCCGCGCGCGAGTCGGCCACCACCACGCGGTACGCCGGCTTCCGCGTCGTTCCCGTCCGTCTCAGCCTGATGTGAACCGCCACCGGGTCACCTCTCTCTGGGTTGTCCTGCGCTGCCGTGGGTCCCTGGGCTCAGCGCGGCAGGAAGGGCAGGGCGCCCTTGAGCTTTCCCATGCGCCCTTCCATCTGCTTGAGCCCCTTCATCATCTTCTTGAGTTGGGCGTACTGCTTGAGCAGCCGGTTGACGTCCGACACGCTCGTGCCGCTGCCCCGCGCGATCCGGGCGCGCCGGCTGCCGTTGATCACCGCCGGCTCCCGGCGCTCTTCGGGCGTCATCGAGGAAATGATGGCCTCGTACCGGTGCAGCTCCTGCTCCTCGCCCTTCATCTCCTTGGGCAGACCCTTGGCCCCCTTGAAGAAGGGCACCATGTCCATGAGCTGCCCGAGCGGGCCCATGGACCGGAGCTGCTTGAGCTGCGACGCGAAGTCCTCCAGGGTGAACGCGTCGTCCCGGATCTTCTGGGCCAGCGCCTCGGCCTGCTCCGCGTCGACGGTGGCCTGGGCCTTCTCCACCAGCGACAGGACGTCGCCCATGCCGAGGATGCGCTGCGCGAGCCGATCGGGATGGAAGGGCTCGAGCGCCTCCGTCTTCTCGCCCACGCCCACGAACGCGATGGGCCGGCCGGTGACCTCGCGCACCGACAGGGCGGCGCCGCCCCGGGCGTCACCGTCCATCTTGGTGAGGATGACGGCGTCGATGCCGATGGCGGCGTTGAACTTCTCGGCCACCGTCACCGCGTCCTGGCCGGTCATGGCGTCGACCACCAGCAGGACGTGATGCGGGCCCACCGCCCTCTTGATGGCCCGCAGCTCCTCCAGCATCGTCTCGTCGATGTGCGGGCGGCCGGCGGTGTCCAGGATCAGCGGCGACAGGCCGCGGCGCGCGGCCTCGTCGCGGGCCGCCGAGCAGATGTCCACCGGCCGTTGATCGGCCTCGCCCAGCACCGGGATCCCGAGCTGCCCGCCCAGCGTCGTGAGCTGGTCGATGGCCGCGGGCCGGTACACGTCCGCGGCGGCCAGGAGCGGGTGCTGCCCCTGCTTCTGGAAGTGCCGCGCCAGCTTCGCGGCGCTGGTCGTCTTGCCGGAGCCCTGCAGGCCCACCAGCATCACCACGGTGGGCGGATGCGGCGCCATCGCCAGGCGATGGGCGGAGCCGCCGAGCAGCGCCACCAGCTCGTCCCGCACCACCTTGACCACCTGCTGGCCGGGGGT
>JBGOVO010000269.1:0-5710 GCA_041478145.1 Methylomirabilia bacterium | reverse complement strand
GATGGCGTGGCGCATGCGCGCCTCGGCCCGGTCCATCAGCTCCGCCACGGCCTCGCGCGCCGTCGCCGCGCCGTAGCGCGCGGCCAGCGCCTCGATGCGCTCCGCCGCCTTCCGGCAGGTGCCGATCATGGCGTCGAAGTCGCCCTTCCGCTCCCGCGGCCCGCGCATGTTGTGGAAGAGGAGATCGAGCGCGGCCTGGTTGGGGGTGCCCCGGTCGACGATGCGGATGGGCGGGATGCGCACGCCCTCCTGGAAGATCTCGGTGGCGCCGCCGGAGAGGCTGCCCGGGCTCATGCCGCCCACGTCGCCCCAGTGCGCGCGCACGACCGGGAAGACGAAGAGCCGGCCGTCCGCGAAGAGCGGGTGGATCATGGCGACGTCGTTCAGATGAGTGCCGCCGGTGTAGGGGTCATTGTGCAGGAAGACGTCGCCCGGGTGGATGTCCCCGCCGAACTTCTCGAGCACCGCCTTCATGGACCAGCCGATGGGCACGATGTGGAGCGGGTGGTCCTGCCCCTTGGACATGGAGACGATCTGGGCATCGCCGTCCATGAGCACGCAGGAGAAGTCCTCGCCCTCGTACAGGATGGACGAGTAGGCGGTGCGCACCAGGGTGACCCGCATCTCGCGCACGATGGAGACGAAGGCCTCGCGCAGGACCTCGAGGGTGATCGGATCGACCGCCGGTGCGCTCATCGCGGGGTCTCCCGCTCGAAGCGGAGGTTGCCGTGCTCGTCGACTTCGCCCGCCCAGCCGGGCGGCACCACCGTGGTGGCGCCGAACTCCTCCACGATCGCGGGGCCGCGGAGCCGGGCGCGCTCGGGGAGCCGCTCACGGTCCCAGACCGGGCAGTCGTGCGCGCGGCCCTGGAACCACACCGGGCGGCGCTCGACCAGCGCGGTCTCCAGCGTGGCGCGCGGCGCGACGTGGCGCTTCGCGGCGGGCTTGGGCACGAGGCCGTAGGCGGTGAGCCGCGCGTTGACCAGCTCGATGGCCTCCTCCGGGTTGCAGTGCCCGTAGACGTCGCGATGCTGGCGGTGGAACGCGGCTTCGATGTCGGCTACCAGCGGGAGCCAGTTTCCGAGGGCCACGGCTAACTCGAAAGCCTGGCCGCGGTAGCGCAGGTCGAGCGAGCGTAGCAGCCGCTGCTGCTCGGGCGCGAAGCCCTCGCGCTCGAGCTGCTGGCGCGCCGCCGTCTCCATCTCGTCGAACACTGCGGGCAGCGCGGACAGCCGCTCGCGGAGCGGGCCCACGCGGGTGCGCACGTCGTCGTGCTTGATGTCGGCGGCGAGAAGGCCGAGGGCGGAGAAGTTGCCGGGGTGCCGCGGCACGAGCACGCGCGGGATGCCGATCTCCTCGGCCATGGTGAGGGCGTGCATCGGGCCGGCCCCGCCGAAGGCGATCAGGGTGAAGTCGCGCGGATCGTGGCCGCGCTGGATCGAGATCTCGCGGATGGCCGAGGTCATGCGCGCCACCGCGATGGTGACCACGCCCTCGGCGAAGGCCTCCACCGCCATCGGGTGATCGAGGCGCGCGGCGAGGTCGGCGACGGCCTCGCGCGCCCGCTCGACGTCGAGGGCGATGCTGCCGCCCAGCCGCCGCCGCGCGCCGATGCGTCCGAGCACGACGTTGGCGTCGGTCACGGTGGGCTCGGTGCCGCCCTGGCCGTAGGCGGCCGGGCCGGGGGAGGCGCCCGCGCTGCGCGGCCCCACCGCCAGGCTCCCGTCCACGTCGAGCCACGCGATGGAGCCGCCGCCCGCGCCCACCGTGTGCATGTCGATCTGCGGCACCTTGACCGGGAACGCGCCCACCATGGCGTCCGCGGTCATCAACGGTTGCAGCTCGCGCACCAGGCAGACGTCGGTGGACGTGCCGCCCATGTCGTAGGTGATGAAGTCGCGGAGATCGGCGGCGGCGCCCAGGAAGCAGGCCTGGCTCACGCCGCCCGCCGGCCCCGAGAAGATGGTCTTGATCGGCAAGCGGCGCGCGGTGTCGGTGGTCATCATGCCGCCGCTCGAGGCCACCGTGAGGACCCCGTGGACGTAGCCGGTGGCGAGCAGTTGCTCCTCCAGCGAGGTGAGATAGCCCTCCATCAGCGGCTGGAGATACGCGTTGAGCACGGTGGTGGAGAAGCGCTCGAACTCGCGATACTCGGCGACCACGTCGGCCGAGCAGGAGACGGGCAGCCCGGGGGCGCGCCCCTTGACCGCGTCGGCCACCGCGCGCTCGTGGGCGGGATTGAGATACGCATGGAGCAGGCACACCGCCACCGCCTCGGCGGGGGCCGCGAGCGCCCCGTCGAGCGCGCGCTCGATGGAGGTGGGATCGAGCGGCACCAGCACCGCGCCGTCGGGGCCGAGCCGCTCCACGACCTCGAAGCGGTCCCGGCGCTCCACCACCGGCTTGGGCCGGACGAAGGTCGGGATGAAGAGGGCCGGGACATTGCGCTTGGTGCGGCCGATCTCGATCAGATCGCGGAAGCCGGATGTCGTGAGCAGCGCGACGCGCGCGCCCCGGCGCTCCAGCACCGCGTTGGTGCCGACGGTGGTGCCGTGCACGAGCCGCCGCACGTCCGCGCTCGCGATGCCCAGGGCGTGGAGGCCGGCCAGGACGGCGGCGGCCTCGTGGCGCGGGCGCGAGGGCACCTTGGTGACGACCACGCGGCCGGTCTCCACGTCCACCGCGGTGAGATCGGTGAAGGTCCCGCCCACGTCGATGCCCACGATGAACACGGCTAGAGCCCCGCGCGGTCGAGCACGACCCGGGCCGCCGCGACGAGGGACGGCGCGCGGTCGGCGATCTGGGCCATGCGCGGATCGGTGGATTCGCCGCGCACCCAGCGGCGGTGGAGCTGCACCACCACCACCACCGTCTTCCAGAGCGCGAAGGCCTCCCACCAGCGCGCGGCGGCCGGATCCGCGCCGGTGAGGGCGGCGTAGCGCGCGGTGATCTCGGCGCGCGAGGGCAGGCCCATGCGGGCCAAGCCCGGCCGCGTGCCGCGCTGGGTGGCGTCGGTGTCGGTGGCGTCGGGCCAGTAGTTGAGGAGAGTGCCCAGGTCCACGAGCGGATCGCCCAGCGTGGTCATGTCCCAGTCGAAGATGGAGGTCACGCGGTCGGGATTCTCGGGGGCGAACTGGCAGTTGTCGAGCTTGAGGTCGTTGTGGACGATCGACGCGCGGCTCAGCGGGGGCTTGCCGCGCGCCAGGCGCTCGTGGATCCGCTCCATCTCACCGGTCGCGTCCTCGGGCCGGGCCAGCGCCCACCGCTTGGCCCAGCCGTCGAGCTGGCGGTCGACGAAGCCGTCGGGCCGGCCGAGATCGCCGAGCCCGCAGGCGGCGGGCTCGAGGGCGTGCAGATCGGCCATGGCCTCCACCAGCGCGAAGGCGATGCGACGCCCGATGTCCGGGTGGGCCCGGAGCGCGACGGGCAGCGTGTCGCGCACCACCTCGCCCCGCCGCCGCTCCATCACGAAGAAATCCGCGCCCAGCACCGCGGGGTCGTCGCAGAAGAGATAGCCCCGGGGCGCGCGGTCGAAGTGGCGCCAGAGCCGCGAGAGGACCTTGAACTCGCGCTTCATGTCGTGCGCCCCGGGGGCGATCTGGCCGAACGGGGGCCGGCGCAGCACCAGCTCGTGCGAGCCGACGCGGAGCAGATAGGTGAGGTTCGCGGAGCCGTTCGGGAACTGCAGGACCTCGATCGCGCCCCGCGCCTCGGGCAGCGCCTCGGCCAGGCGGGGGCGCAGCCACGACTCCAGCGCCGCCCAGTCCAGGCCCTCGCCGGGACGGACCGGCGCGACCTCGGCCGGCCCGCCCTCGCCCGTAGCGTCCTCGCTCGTGGCGTCGTGGCCCGTTGTGTGCCCGGTGGACGGGGAGCGGGTCAGGCGGAGCCTCCGTGGATGCCGAGCACCGCGCCGGTGGTGAAGCTCGACGCGCTCGAGGCGAAGTAGAGCGCGGCCCCGACGATCTCCTCCGGCTCGCCCCCGCGGCCGAGCGCCATCGTGCTCTTGGCGCGCGCGCGGAAGGCCTCGAGGTCCCAGGCCTTCGAGATGTCGGTGAGGAAGGGGCCGGGCATGATGCAGTTCACCCGCACGGTGGGGCCGAAGGCGCGCGCGAAGCCCTCGGTCATGGCGTTCACCGCGGCCTTGGCCGCCGCGTACGGGATGACGTTGGCGGTGGGCCGCACCGCCGCCGTGCTCGACACCATGATGATCGAGCCGCCCGCGCCCGCGGCCATCCGGGCGCCGACGAGGGCGGTGAGGCGGAACGGGCCCTTCAGGTTCACGTCGAGGACCTTGTCCCAGAGGTCCTCGGTGACGTTCTCGATGCGGTCGTAGAGCGGCGACATCCCCGCGTTGTTGACCAGCACGTCCACGCGCCCGAACTCCTGGTACGCGGTCTCCGCGAGCGCTTCCACCTGGCCCCAGTGGCCGACGTGACAGGCGACGGGGAGCGCGCGGCGGCCGGTCGTGCGCCGCACCTCCTCCGCGGCGGCCTCGCAGGAGGCGAGCCTGCGGCTGGCGATCACCACGTCGGCGCCCGCCTCGGCGAAGGCCAGCACCATGGCGCGGCCGAGCCCGCGGCTGCCGCCGGTGACGAGGGCGACCTTGCCGCTCAGATCGAAGAGCCGGCTCAGCACCCGAGCCTCTCGGCCAGCTCCAGGAAGTCGCCGACCACGACGTCGAAGGCCTGCGCCGGCTCCGGCCCGGCCGCCGCCCGGTCGGGGCCGTGCTCGAGCGGGCGGGGCACGTAGGCGGTGCGCAGCCCGCAGCGCGCGGCCGCCGCGAGATCGCCCGGGTGCGCGGCCACCATCAGGCACTGCTCGGGGCGGAGCCCGAGGGCGTCCGCGCTGCGCAGATACGCCTCGGGCTGGGGCTTGTAGGCGCGGGCCACCTCGGCCCCCAGGATGGCGTCCCAGGGCAGGCCCGCGCGCCTGGCCATGTTGACCATCAGCGCGATGTTGCCGTTCGAGAGGGTGGCGAGGACGAAGCGCCGCTTGAGCCGCGTGAGGCCGGCGACCACGTCGGGCCACGGGTCGAGCCGGTGCCAGGCGCGATTGAGATGATCGATCTCGGCGGGGGAGAGGGAGGCGATGCCGAAGCCGCCGAGCAGCCGGACCAGGCTCTCGCGGTGCAGGTCGTCGAGCCGCATCCACGGCCGCCGCCCGCTGCGGACTTCCTCCATCGCGGGCTGGTAGAGGCCTCGCCACGCGTCGGCGAACTTGGCCCAGTCCACCGCGAGGCGATAGCTCGTCCCGAAGACCTCGCCTTCGCGGATGATGCTGCTCCGCCAGTCCACCACGGTGCCGAAGACGTCGAAGGTGAGTGCGCCGATCGAGGTCGGGTCCATTGAGCGAGCCTCCTCCGTGGCGGATGCTACGACGGCGGGGACGAGGAAGGCAAGCCGCCGGGCCGGCCGCTCACGTGGTACTGTCGGCCGCGGCGGACCAACCTGAATCGACGGAGGCGACGATGCTCGCGATATGGGTGAAGGTGAAGATCAAGCCGGGGTTGCGGGAGAAGTTCCTCAAGGCCATCGAGGCGGACGCCCTCGGCTCGGAGCGGGACGAGGCGGGCTGCCTGCGCTTCAACGTGCTCCAGGACGAGAAGGACGAGAACGTCTACTACTTCTACGAGGTCTACAAGGACCAGGCGGCGCTGGAGGCGCACCGCAACACGCCGCACTACGCGATCTGGCGCGGGGTGGCCGACGTG
>JBGOVO010000314.1:0-4832 GCA_041478145.1 Methylomirabilia bacterium | reverse complement strand
TCGTAGACCATCCAGTCGCCCTCGCGGATGTCGAGCACCGAGATGTCGGCCTGCCGGCCCACCGCGAGGCTGCCGATGCGCTGCTCCGCGCCGACGGCCCTGGCCGGGTTCGCGGTGCACATGGTCACCACCTGCGGCAGCGTGAAGCCGAGGCCGAGGAAGCGCGTCATCATCTCGGTCATGCTGTGCACGGTCATGATGCGGCCGGGCACGGTGAGGTCGGTGCTGATGCAGTGCGGGAGCACGCCCTGCTCGATCACGCGGCGGCCCACCTCGAAGCTGAAGTTCATGCGCCCGTGCGCGGTGTCGAACCACACGCCGCGGTCGGCCGCCTCGTTCACCTCGGGCACCAGCTTGCCGTTGCCGTCGAGTACCCCGCCCGGGTTGGCGGTGAAGTAGTGGGTGAGGATATCGCCCTGCTCCAGCAGCGGCAGCAGCGAGCGGATCACCTTCGGGTCATAGCGCTTCTCGGTGTCGCCGATGTGCACCATGAGCTTGACGCCGCTCTCCTTCGCGGCCCGCTTGGCGAGCCGCGGCATCTCCATGCCCATGATCTCGAGCGCGGGCGAGACCATGCGCGCCTTGATCCCGCGGATCAGGCCCCGGTGCTGGTCGACCACCTTCAGGGTGTCGTCCAGGTTGATGCTGCTCTCCGCGATGATGTCGGGCAGCGTGGCGAGCCCGGTCTGGCAGATGTGCAGGAACGGGATCACCTCGGTGTGGCAGCTCGGGATGATGTGGCGCGGAAAGCCCCCGAAGGTGGCCGCCCCCGCGCTGCCCGCGTCCACGATGGTGGTGACGCCCGCGTAGACGCCGCCCAGGTCCGGGTTCACGCCGGTGCGGTTGAAGCCCTCGAAGACGTGGGCGTGCAGGTCGATCAGCCCCGGCGCGACGACCTTGCCCCTCACGTCGATGGTGCGCGTGGCCTCCGTGTCCGCGATCTGCGGGGCGATGCACGCGATGGCGCCGTTCTGCACCGCCACGTCCTGGACGCCGTCGAGCTTCGTGGAGGGGTCCAGCAGGGTGCCGCCCTTGAGCAGGAGATCGTACATGGCGTCTCCGATGGATCAGCGAGTGAAGTAATCCCACAGCCGCGCGCCCGCGGCCACCGAGAGCGCGACGTCGTCCGCCAGCAGGTAGCCCTCGCGCGCCAGCGCCTCCGCGGCCTGCCGCACGCGGTCGAGGTAGAGGGCACGCGAGGCGTAGCGCTCCGCGATGGACGGGCGCGGATCGCCGCCGGCCTCCCGCTCGGCCCGGGTGCGCGCGAACGGGAGGGTCGAGCCGGCGAACATGAGGAGCTGCTCGGCGCCGCCGATGTCGGGGTGCCGCAGGTTCCAGCCGGTGTGCGCGGCCAGCGGCACCGCCAGCTCCGGCAGGACGATGCCGCCCACCTCGTTGCCGTCCGCGTCCACCGCCGACACCAGGGTGCCGAAGGCGTTGCCCGGCCGGGGCGGGAGCGTGCTCCAGTCGAGCCGGCGCGGCCGGGCGGTGTGGCGCGGGTAGTGGGCCCCGGGAATCCGGGCGAAGTCCGGCGCCAGGCGCGCGGGCGGCACCGCGGTGCCATCGGCCAGCCGCGGGTGCCGGCTCGGCGGCGGCTCGGTCCCCTCCACCACCCAGCGGTCCAGGCTCACGAGGCAGGCGCGTAGCAGCGGCGAGTAGTCCACCACGCTGCGGAGATTCTGCGCGCGCTCGACCGGGCCCGTCGGATCGGCGGGCGCCGGCTGGGTGTCGGTCGGCGGCCAGATGCCCAGGCCGTGCTCGGTGCCCGCGAAGTGATAGACCCGCGTGTTCGGGCCATGCGCCGCGTCGCGCTGACCGTCGGGATCGGTGTGGATCAGCGAGGCATCGCCCCGATAGTACTCGGCGGCGGTGTTCGTGTAGTACACCCGCAGCCGGCTGCCCCGCGCGTCGATCCGGGCGTGCAGCGCGTCCTTGGTTCCGGTCTCCGGATCCACCGAGGGCTGGTCGGTGAACGGGAAGAGATGCGCCATCATGTTGTTGCGGTCCTTCGAGTGCTGCCCGAACCGCTGGTTGAACTCCCCGCGCATGCCGCCCGCCACGTTGGCGATGATGCCGTCGAGGGCCTCGCGCCCCTGCTCGTCCTGGTTCAGGTCCTCGTAGATCAGCGTGCGGAGCAGCCGCCCGGTCTGCGACCGGCCGTAGGCATAGGCCCAGCGCAGCCGACCGGGCGCCGGATTGCCCTCGGCGGCGCCCCCGTGCTTGAGCCAGGCCACCGCGTCGCGCAGCGAGGCCATCGAGAGCCCCTGCACCGGCGCGCCTTCGGCCGTGTAGGTGATCTGGTAGAGCCGCCCCTTCTCGAAGCCGCCGTCGAGATGGATGTGGCCGGCGTCGGGCACGACGCGCCCGCCGTCGTAACGCGCGAAGCGCCAGCGCTCGCGCGGGATCACGCTGGCCGGCCCATCGGGCTGGTCGCGCACGGTGAGCAGCGCGTCTTGCTCGTCCAGGTCGGCGGCCGGATACGGAACGTGCCCGCGATCGGAGAGCAGGAGGTCGGCGCCGGATCCGGTCGCCTGCATCTGGGTGTACACGCGGCCCCGCAGCGGCCGGCCCTGCGCGTCGCGCGCCTCCGGCGTGCGCATGCCGATCAGGCCGGGCACGCGCGGCAGGTCGCCCTGCCAGCCGCAGGAGATGACGACCCACCCGCGCTTCATGAGGAAGCCGTCGCCCACGTCCACCGGCGGATTCGGGTCCGAGCCCGGGCCGAAGACGGGGCGGGTGGCGCGGTTGAAGTTGGGCACCGCCACCGTGTTGCCACGGTTGACGACGTCCAGGAGCACGCGGCCGCTGCCCCGGGCCCGGTCCACCGGCAGCAGGATGGACACGTCCGACGTCCACTCCACGCGGCCCTGGGCGTTGCGCGGCGCCAGCTCCACGTCGGTGATCCGGCGGTTGGCCGCGTTGAGCGGGTCGATCGCGAAGTGGAGCCGTCCCTTCAGCTCCTCGTACGCGGGCTCGCCGGCCAGCGGCCGCTGCAGCATGATCTCGAATCGCGTGACGGGCATGCGATGACCTCGCGGGAGAGGGCTACAGGCCGAGCGCGGCCAGGCGCGCCGGGGTCGGCACGCCGTCGCCGTCCCAGCCTCGCAGCGCATAGTAGCGGTCGAGCATGAGGCCCAGCTCCTCGGGCGGGCAGTAGGCGCCGGCGGAGGGCCCGTCGGGAATGGGCTCGTGCATCACGCGCCACGGCAGCGCGTCGTCCTGCCGGCGCACGCCCTCGCGCACGTTGAAGAGCCGCTCCAGGTTGATCACGCGCTCCCCCACCCGCTCCAGCTCGTCCACCGTCATGTTGAAGCCGGTGACCGCGCCGACCATCCGAGAGTAAGGCTCTTCGACGTAGAGGCCGAAGCCGCGCTCGGAGGTGAAGCGGCAGAGCACGAGCGAGTCGTCCACCGCGGTGAAGTGCTGGCTCCGCACCGCGAACTCCGGCTTGCCCTCGGGGCTGCGCCGATCGTAGTTCTGGGCGTACTGCGGCGTGGGGCGCGTGTCGTGGTGGCTGCCGCCCCGGGTGGCGGTGGCGTAGCCGATCGACATGCCCTTGAGCGCGCGGGCCGAGTGGGCGGGCAGCTCGAGCCGCTTCACCGCGTAGACGAGCCGGGTGGCGTCGGGATGCACCGACTCGGCGAGCCGCCAGCCGCCCTCGGCCAGGCGGTCGCCGAAGCCCTCGCGCGTCGCCGTCATCTCGATCAGGCGCAGCATGCCGCGCCAGTCGCCCCAGCCGAAGGGCAGGCCGAGATCCTTCTCGGTGAGCCAGCCGCGCTCCACCGCCTCGCAGACGAAGGCCAGGGTCACGCCCATGCTGATGGTGTCGAGCCCCAGCAGATCGCAGAGGTCGTTGGCCCGGGTCAGCGAGGCCGCGTGCCCGTTGCCCAGCATGGACCCGAACGCGAAGATGGTCTCGTACTCCGGCATCTTCGCCTTGAGCCCGGCCAGCTCGCCTTCCCGGATCTCGTACTGCTTCCCGCAGGCCACCGGACATTTGAGGCAGGTCGTGTCCTTGTCGTGGAAGCGCGCGTGCATCTCCTCGCCCGAGATGGCGGCGGCGTCGGCGAACACTTCCTGGCGCAGGTTGTAGGAGCCGAGCGCGCCGAGCGTGTTGATGGGCTTGACCAGGAAGGGCGTGCCGTAGGTGGAGAGGGCCTTGGTGCCGGTCTTGAGCGGCTCGCGCTGCTGCTCGAGCAGCGCCTTGAGCGCGGCCGGATCGGCCAGCTCCGTCTTGCGCGTGCCCGTCACGACCACCGCCTTGACCCGCTTCGATCCGAGCACGGCGGCGAGGCCGCCCCGGCCCGCGAAGGCCTCGCGGTTCCTCCAGTAGGTGCCCATCGCCGCGAAGCGCACCAGATGCTCGCCGCCGGGCCCGATGGCCATCACGTCGGTGTCGCCGCCCTCGATGGCATGGACGGCCTGGACCGTGTCGCGGGTGGTCTTGCCCCAGAGGCCGCGCGCGGGCTTGATCTCGGCCCCCGCCTCCGTGACCTTCACGTAGACGGGCTCGGCGGCGCGGCCGGTGATCACGATGGCGTCGAAGCCCGTGCGCTTCATGGTGGCGGGGAAGCGGCCGCCGAAGGTGGAGTCGAAGAAGAGACCCGTGAGCGGCGACTTGGAGGCCACGCAGGCGCGGCTGTTGCCGGGCACGGTGGTATCGGTGATGGGGCCGACCGCGAAGATCACCGCGTTGGCGGGGTCATAGGCCTCGATGCCCGTGGGCACGTGGTCGATGAGGAGCCGCGCCGCGAACCCGTTGCCGCACAGCAGGCTCCGCGCCATGTCGTCGGAGACGGGCTCCACCCGGCTGGCGCCGTCGGTGACGTCGA
>JBGOVO010000284.1:0-5402 GCA_041478145.1 Methylomirabilia bacterium | reverse complement strand
TCTTCGCCGACCTGGGCGTGGACAAGGTGCGCCTCACCGGCGGCGAGCCGCTGCTGCGGCGGGATCTGGACCGGCTCGTGCGGCTCCTGGCCGGCAACGGGCGTATCCGCGACCTGGCCATGACCACCAACGGCGTGCTGCTGGCCGAGCAGGCGGACGCGCTCCGCGCCGCGGGTCTGCACCGGGTCACCGTGAGCCTCGACACGCTCCGGGAAGAGCGGTTCAAGGTGCTGACCCGCCGGGACACCCACGCCCGCGTCCTCGAGGGCATCGAGGCGGTGGGGCGGGCCGGCTGGCCCGGGCTCAAGGTCGATACCGTGGTCATGCGGGGCGTCAACGACGACGAGCTGGCGGACCTGATCGAGTACGGCGGCCGCGTCGGGGCCGAGGTGCGCTTCATCGAGTACATGGACGTGGGCGGCGCCACCCACTGGAGCATGGAGCGCGTGCTCCCCCGGAGCGAGATGCTGGCCCGGCTCGTGGAGCGATACGGGACGATCGCGCCCATCGTGGAGGAGAGCTCCGCGCCCGCCGACCGCTTCCGGCTCCCGGACGGGCGCGTGTTCGGGATCATCTCGTCCACCACCGCGCCCTTCTGCCGCGCCTGCGATCGCAGCCGCCTCACCGCCGACGGCCTCTGGTATCTCTGCCTCTACGCGACCCGGGGCACGGATCTGCGCAAGCCGCTGCGCGCGGGCGCCTCGCGCGACGAGCTGCTCGCGCTCGTCCGCTCCATGTGGCAGGGGCGGAGCGACCGCGGCGCCGAAGAGCGGCTGGCCCTGCCCGAGCGGCGGCCGCTGGTGCAGATCGGCGAGCTCAAGCGTGATCCCCACCTCGAGATGCACACCCGCGGAGGGTAGGGTGGTGGAAGGACCGGGCGTCGACGTCAGGGAGAAGGGCGCCAACCAGCAGGGCTCCGATCGGCGCCTGTTCATGCAGCTCCTGGTGTGGAGCGGGTGCGCGGACAGCAAGCCACTGGTGGCGGCGGTGGAGCGGGGCCGGCTCGAGGGCGCGCTCTACCACGATGTCAACGATCCCGCCGGGGTGGCGCTGCTCGCGCTCCACGAGAGTCCCGCCTTCTTTCCCACCGCGCTCCGCGAGCTGCTCCACGGCGAGCCGTTCGCCTCGCTTCGGCTCCGGCCGGAGCTCACCATGCTCGGTCGCACCTACGCCTCCGGGTTCGAGCCCGATCTGGACGACTGGCTGCTGGGGCGCCCGCGCCGCACCGTGCTGAACCCGGCCTGGCCGTGGGCCATCTGGTATCCGCTGCGCCGGGCCGGCGCCTTCGCCCGGCTCTCTGCCCAGGAGCAGGGCGCGATCCTCAAGGAGCACGGCACGCAGGGGCGCGCCTACGGGGACGCCGACCTGGCCCACGACGTGAGGCTCGCCTGCCACGGCCTCGATACGAACGACAACGACTTCGTGATCGGGCTCATCGGGCGGGAGCTGCACCCGCTGTCTCATCTGGTGCAGGCAATGCGCCGCACCGCGCAAACCTCCCAGTACCTCCAGAGCCTCGGCCCCTTCTTCGTCGGCCACGTGCTCTGGCAGAGCGCGCTCCGATGAGCCCCCGATTGGAGCGCCGCCCGGGGACGGGCCGGATGCGGGCGCTCGGCGCCGCGGTGCTGCTGGCGGCCGCGCTCGCGCCGGCCGGCTGCGCGCCGCTGCCCCCCGCCCGCGCGGTCACCGACCTCACGCTCGTCGCCGGGCGCTGGCAGGGTCAGATCGCCTTCGCCCGGAGCTCCTACCAGCTCTTCTACCTCACGATCAATCCCGACGGCACCCTCGTGGCCTCATGGGATGCGGTGACCCGGTACGGGAAGGTCACGCTCGAAAGCGGCCGCGCGCGCTTCAGCTTCTACATCTGGAGCGGCAGCCTCGACTACCTCGAAGGCGGCGGCGAGCGCGTCATCCTCTTGAAGGAGGACTTCAGCGCCTGGGACGCGGTCGTCCGGCCGGTCAGCTAGGGCGGCCGGCCCCGTGCCACGCGGCCACGTTGGCCTCGATCTGCCGCGCGTGATTCTCCAGGTGCTCGGCGTTGATCCGCAGCCAGTCCTCGGTGGTGTAGCGTCCCGACGCGGTGTGCCGCCCTTCCCGCGCCCAGGCTGCCTCGGGCAGCCTCCGGATCACCGCGGTGGTGTGGGCCCGCACCGCGCGGACGGTGGCGAGCGCGGGCTCGAGCGGCTGGCCGTGGTAGTCGAGCGCCACCGCCCAGGCGTTCTCGTCATAGCCCAGGACCAGCGGCTCGGGCTCGCACACCACGTAGCGGATGCGGGCGGCGGCGTTCCTCGTGGGCGGACCACTCGCCGCGCGCCGGCCGCCACTGCCGCGCCGCCGCGGGCATCGTGGCCAGGGCGCCCTCGAGGCGCACGGGGCCGTCGGCGTACTGCTGGATCAGGCGCTCTCGCTCGGTGCGGCTGAGGCTCATCGTTGATCCTCTCGGTGAAGGGGAACGTCGTGCGCCGCCGGCTCGGCGCGGTGGTGCTCGCCCTGGGCCTGGTCGCCACCGCCGCCCACGCCCAGCCGGAGCGCGCACCCGTGCGCGTCGACGCGGCCGGCCTGAGGGCGATGCTCGCCGCGCTCGGCTACCCGTCGCGCGAGTCGGGCAACGAGTCGGGCGTGGAGCTCGAGATCGTGCTCCGCCCCCCGGACGGGCGCGCCATCACCACCCGCGTCACCCTCTCCAAGGACGGGGCCATCGTGTGGCTCGTGGCCTGGCTCAAGAGCGTGCCCCCGGGCCGGACGATCAGCGGCAACGCCATCCTCGGCATGCTGGCGGAGAACGACGCCATCGGACCCATGCATTTCTCCTACAACGAGAGCCGGCGCTGGTTCTTCCTGAACAAGCCGGTCGTCAACCAGGACCTGAGCGCCGACCGGCTGCGGGCGGAGCTGGCTCATCTCGGGAGCACCGTCGCGAGGACGGAAGCGCTCTGGGATCCGGATCGCTGGAGGTGAGCCCGGCGCTCAGGGGAGCGGCGCGGGGAGATCCGAGCGGCCCATGAGGTAGCGGTCCACGCCGCGGGCGGCGCTCCGGCCTTCCGCGATCGCCCACACGATCAGCGATTGCCCGCGCTGCATGTCGCCGGCCGTGAACACGCCCGGCACGCTCGTCATCCAGCTCTCGTCGCGCCGCACGCTGCCGCGCTCGGTCAGCGCGACGCCCAGCTCCTGCAGGAGGCCCGGGCGCTCGGGTCCGACGAAGCCCAGCGCGAGCAGCACCAGCTCGGCGGGCAGGATGAAGGCGGAGTCCGGCACGTCCCGGAACGTCAGGCGCCCGCCGTCGCGGACCGGCTCCACGCGGGCGACCTCGAGGGCCTTCACGCGGCCGCGCTCGTCACCCACGAAGCGGACCGTCGAGACCGAGTAGAGGCGCTCGCCCCCCTCCGCGTGGGCCGAGGAGACGCGATAGATGTTCGGCCACAGGGGCCACGGGTTGTCGGCGGCGCGCTCGTCGGGCGGGCGGGGCAGGATCTCGAGCTGGTGCACCGCGAGCGCGCCCTGCCGGTGGACGGTGCCCAGGCAGTCCGCGCCGGTGTCCCCGCCGCCGATGATCACCACCCGCTTGCCCCGGGCGCTGATGAAGGCCTCGTCGGGCACCGGGTCACCCTCGCAGCGCCGGTTCTGCAGCGTGAGGTAGTCCATCGCGAAGTGGACGCCGTCGAGCGCCCGCCCGGGAATCGGCAGATCGCGGGGCGCGCAGGCGCCGCCCGCGAGCAGGAGGGCGTCGAACTCGCGGCGCAGCGTCTCCACCGGTCGGTCCACGCCGATGTGGACGTTGACGACGAATCGCACACCCTCCGCCTCCATCTGCGCGAGCCGGCGGTCGAGCACCCGCTTCTCCATCTTGAACTCGGGGATGCCGTAGCGGAGGAGCCCCCCGATCCGATCCGCGCGCTCGAAGACCGTCACCGCGTGTCCCGCCCGCGCGAGCTGCTGGGCGGCGGCGAGGCCGGCGGGGCCTGAGCCCACGACCGCTACCGTCTTGCCGGTGCGCACCGCGGCCGGCTCGGGGACGACCCATCCCTGCTCGAAGGCGTGGTCGATGATCGCGAGCTCGATGCCCTTGATGGTGACCGGGTCGTCGTTGATGCCGAGCACGCACGAGCCCTCGCAGGGGGCCGGGCAGAGGGTGCCGGTGAACTCCGGGAAGTTGTTGGTGGCGTGGAGGCGATCGATGGCCTCCCGCCACCTGTCGCGGTAGACGAGGTCGTTCCAGTCCGGGATGAGATTGCCGAGCGGGCAGCCCTGGTGGCAGAACGGGATGCCGCAGTCCATGCACCGCGCCCCCTGCTTGCGCAGGGTATCCGCGGGCCACGGCAGCATGACCTGCCTCCAGTCGCGCGTCCGCTCCTCGACGGGCCGGTACGGCTGCTTGTCCCGCTTGAACTCGATGAACCCGGTGACCTTGCCCAAGGGCTAGCCGTGCGCGCTCGCCATCACCGCGTCGTCCACCGACACGCCGGTCTCCTGCGCCTTCTTGATCGCGGCCATCACCCGCTTGTAGTCCTGCGGGATCACCTTCACGAAGTGGGGCTGGCTGCGCTCCCAGTCCACCAGCAGGCGCGCCGCCACCGGGCTCTGGGTGTAGCGGATGTGGCGCGCGAGCAGGTCCTTGACCTGCTCCACGTCCTCGGTGTCCACCAGCGGCTCGAGGTCGACCATCCCCCGGTTGCAGCGTCGCTTGAAGTCTCCCGCCTCGTCCAGCACGAAGGCGAGGCCGCCCGACATGCCCGCCGCGAAGTTCCGGCCGGTCCCGCCGATGACCACCACGCGGCCGCCCGTCATGTACTCGCAGCCGTGATCGCCCACGCCCTCCACCACGGTCAGGGCCCCGCTGTTGCGGACCGCGAACCGCTCGCCCGCGACTCCGCGGAAATAGGCCTCGCCGCCGGTCGCCCCGTAGAGCACCACGTTGCCGACCAGGATGTTCTGCTCGGCCACGAAGGTGGCCTCGCGCGGCGGGTAGACGACGAGCTTGCCGCCCGAGAGGCCCTTGCCGATGTAGTCGTTGGCGTCGCCCTCGAGGGTGAGGGTCACGCCCCGGGGCAGGAAGGCCCCGAAGCTCTGCCCCGCGGACCCCGAGAAGTGGATGCGGATCGTGTCGTCGGGCAGACCCTCGGGACCGTAGCGGGCGGTGATCTCCGAGCCCAGGATCGTGCCCACCGTGCGGTTGACGTTCTGGATGGGCAGGCGGATGTCCACCGGCTCCCGCCGCTCGAGGGCGGGCCCGCACATCGGCAGCAGGGTGGTCATGTCGAGCGACCGCTCGAGCCCGTGGTCCTGCGCGACGACCCGGCGCACCGCCACCTCCGGACCCACCTGCGGGCGGTGGAGAATGGCGGAGAAGTCGAGCCCGCGCGCCTTCCAGTGATCCACCGCCGGCGCGACGTCGACCCGGT
>JBGOVO010000248.1:0-5996 GCA_041478145.1 Methylomirabilia bacterium | reverse complement strand
GTGATGCGGATGCCGCGCGAGGAGATCGGCCGCTACGGCGTCATCGCCGCGCGCGGCCTGGGGGCCAACGTCTACGAGGTTCAGGACCTGGTGGAGAAGCCGGACCCGCGGGATGCCCCGTCGGATCTCGCGATCATCGGGCGGTACGTGCTCACCCCGGATATCTTCCCGATCCTCCAAGACACCGCGCCCGACTCGCGCGGCGAGATCCAGCTCACGAACGGCCTGCGGGCCCTGCGCGGGCGGCGGCCGATCTACGCCGTCGAGTTCGAGGGCAAGCGGCACGATACCGGCGAGAAGCTCGGCTTCCTCAAGGCCACCGTGGAGTTCGCCCTGGCGCGGCCCGACCTGGCCGACGCCTTCCGCGAGTACCTGAAGGGCCTCCGGCTGTAGCGCGGCGCAGAAACGCCTTGTAGGACGCGAGCTTGGACCCCGTCTCGGCGGCCCCAGTGATTGACTTCCCCCGGCGTTTCTGGGACAATCCCTCCACTTTATTGCCGGGGCGGGAGGTGCCTCCATCCCTATGAAGAGCCAGCCCAAGCGCGCCTTCCACATCGCGTCCGAGCCCGAGATCAAGGCCGGCGAGGTCTCGGACGTCTACTTCGATCGCACCGTCCAGATCCTCCGCGCCAAGGGGCTCAACAAGCGGGTCAAGGCGGAGATCCGCCTCAAGAGCTTCCCCCAGCCGGACTGGACCTTCGGCGTGCTGGCCGGCATCGAGGAGGCTGCCGCGCTGCTCGAGGGGCTCCCGGTGGACGTCTCGGCCATGGACGAGGGCACGCTGTTCGGGCCCGAGGACACCGTGCTTCTGATCGAGGGCATCTACACCGAGTGGGCCAAGTACGAGACCGCGCTGCTCGGCTTCCTCTGCCAGGCCTCCGGTATCGCCACCAAGGCCGCGCGCTGCAAGCGTGCCGCGGGCGAGCGCCAGGTCATCTCCTTCGGGGCGCGGCGCATGCACCCGGCGCTGGCGCCGATGATCGAGCGCAACGCCTTCGTGGGCGGCTGCGACGGCGTCGCGGTCACCAAGTCCGCCGAGTTGATCGACGCCGATCCGACCGGCACCATCCCCCACGCCCTGGTCCTGCTCTTCGGCGACACGGTGGAGGCGCTCCGGGCCTTCCACGAGGTGATCGACCCCAAGGTGCGGCGGGTGGCGCTCATCGACACGCTCCAGGACGAGAAGTTCGAGGCCATCCGGGTGGCCAAGGCCCTCGGCCGTGATCTCCACGCGGTGCGCCTCGACACGCCGTCCTCGCGGCGCGGCGATTTCTTCCGCATCCTCGAGGAGGTGCGCTGGGAGCTCGACCTGCGCGGCTTCGAGTACGTCAAGATCCTGGCCTCGGGCGGCATCGACGAGTACGAGATCCTCAAGCTGAACTCGCTGGTCGACGGCTACGGGGTCGGCACCTCCATCGCCAATGCGCCGGTGCTCTCCTTCGCGCTCGACATCATGGAGATCGAGGGCGAGCCGATGGCGAAGCGGGGCAAGCGCTCGGGCGCCAAGCAGGTGTGGCGGTTCCCCGGCACCCTGCAGAACGTGGTGCTCCCCGCCGCCTCGCCCGCGCCCATCGGCCCCGACGGCCGTCCCGCCGAAGCCCTGCTCAAGCCGCTCATCGCGGGGGGCCGGCTGGTGCGCGACCTGCCGCCGCCGCGCATGCTACGCGAGTACGTGATGGAGCAGATGGCGCGCATCGACATCACGGCGGGGCGAGGCCACGGGCTGCGCGGCGACTACTAGCCGCATGGGCGTCCTGGATGAGATCGTTGCCCACAAGCGCTCCGAGCTGGCCGCGCTCAAGGCCCGGCGTCCGGTGGGCGGGCTCGTCGCGGCCTGCCGCGCCCTCGCGCCCGCTCGCGACTTCGAGACCGCGCTCCGGCCCGCCGCCGGCGAGCGAGTGCGCCTGATCGCGGAGGTCAAGCGGGCCTCTCCGTCGCAAGGTCTCTTCCGGGCCGATCTCGATCCCACCGCCCAAGCGTCGGCCTATGCGGGGGCGGGCGCCGCCGCGGTCTCGGTGCTGACCGACGCCCGCTACTTCCACGGCAGCCTCGACGATCTGGTCCACGTCCGCCGCGCGATCGGCGTCCCCGTGCTCCGCAAGGAGTTCATCGTGGACGAATACCAGCTCTGGGAAGCCCGGGAGGCGGGCGCCGACGCGGTGCTGCTGATCGTCGCGGCCCTGGAGGACGCGGCCCTGCGCGACCTGCTCCACGCGGCCAAGGGCGCGGGGCTCGCCACCCTCGTCGAGGTGCACACCGCGACGGAGCTGGACCGCGCGCTGCGTCTCGGCGCGCCGGTGATCGGCGTCAACAACCGCGATCTCCAGACGCTCACCACGAGCCTCGAGCCCTCGCTGGCCCTGCTGCCGCAGATCCCGCCCGGGCCGGTGGCGGTGAGCGAGAGCGGGCTCGCGAGCGGCGCCGACGTGGCGTGCGTGGTGGCGGCGGGGGCCCACGCGGTGCTGGTGGGGGAGACGCTCCTGCGGGCGGGGGACGTCGCCGCCAAGGTGCGCGAGCTCTCGCTCCGATGAAGATCAAGATCTGCGGCATCACCAATCTCGAGGACGCCCGGCTCTGCGTGGAGGCGGGCGCCGACGCGCTCGGCTTCATCTTCGTGGAGCGCACGCCGCGCTACATCGCTCCCGAGCCGGCCGCCCGCATCATCGCCGCGCTGCCGCCCTTCGTGACCCCGGTGGGGGTCTTCTGGGATCACGCCCCGGGACACGTCAAGGCGGTGGCCGAGCAATGCGGGCTCGGCGCCCTGCAATTCCACGGCGACGAGACCCCTGAGGATCTCCAGGAGTACCGCCTGCCCGTGATCAAGACGCTCAAGGTGGCGGGCGCGGAGGACCTCACGAAGATGGCCGGCTATCGGGTCGCCGCGTTCCTGCTCGACTCGCCGTCGCGGTGGAGCGAGGGCGAGACGCGGCCGCCGATCCCCTGGGAGGTGGCCGCGGCGGCGGCGCGCCTCCATCCCGTGCTCCTGTCGGCCGGCCTCACGCCCGACAACGTGGGCCCGGCGGTGCGCCGGGTGCGGCCCTACGGGGTGGACGTCAACTCCGGGGTGGAAGCCCGTCCGGGGCGGAAGGACCCGGCGCGCGTGCGGCGCTTCGTCGCCGAGGCCCGGGCGGCGGTCGAGCCATGACCACCGCGCGCCTTCGCCCGGGCTCGCTGCCGGACGCGGGCGGACACTTCGGCCGCTTCGGCGGGCGCTTCGTGCCCGAGACGCTGATGCAGCCCCTGGTGGACCTGGAGAAGGCGTACCGCGCGGCGCGCGCGGACGCGGCCTTTCGCCGCCGGCTGCGCGAGCTGCTGACCTCCTACGCGGGCCGCCCGACCCCGCTCTACTTCGCGGAGCGCCTCACGCGACACGTGGGCGGCGCGCGCATCTATCTCAAGCGCGAGGATCTCTGTCACACCGGCGCCCACAAGATCAACAACGTGCTCGGGCAGGCGCTGCTCGCGCAGCGGATGGGCAAGGCGCGCATCATCGCCGAGACCGGCGCGGGTCAGCACGGGGTCGCCTCCGCCACCGCGGCCGCGCTCCTGGGCCTCGCGTGCGAGGTCTACATGGGGCGGGTGGACATCGAGCGCCAGGCGCTCAACGTCTTCCGCATGAAGCTGCTCGGGGCCCGGGTGATCCCGGTGGAGAGCGGCTCGAAGACGCTCAAGGACGCGGTCAACGAGGCGCTGCGGGACTGGGTCACCAACGTGCGCACCACCTACTACCTGCTCGGCTCGGTGATGGGGCCGCATCCCTATCCGATGATGGTGCGCGACTTCCAGCGCGTGATCGGCGAGGAAGCGCGCGCCCAGTCCCGCCGGGCGACGGGCCGCCTGCCCGATCTGCTCGTGGCCTGCGTGGGCGGCGGCTCCAATGCCATCGGCCTCTTTTGGCCCTTCATCGGCGACCGCCGGGTGCGCATCGTGGGGGTCGAGCCGGGCGGGCACGGCATCAAGACCGGCAAGCACGGCGCCTCCCTCGGCGCCGGCGCGGTGGGCGTGCTCCACGGGAGCATGAGCTACGTGCTCCAGAACGACGACGGGCAGGTGGCGGAGGCGCATTCCATTTCGGCCGGCCTCGACTACCCGGGCGTCGGCCCCGAGCATTCCTACTACAAGGACGCGGGACGGTTCGAGTACACCTCGGTGACCGATCAGGAAGCGCTCGAGGGGTTCCAGGCCCTCACGCGTCTCGAGGGCATCATGCCGGCGCTCGAATCCTCGCACGCGGTGGCCTACGCGATGCGGGCGGCCGCCCGCATGAAGAAGACGCAAAGCGTGCTGGTGGGACTGTCCGGGCGCGGGGACAAGGACGTGCACACGGTGGGGCAGGCGCTCGACGGCAAGGGCGCCAACGGCCACGGCGGCCACCGATGAGGCGAGCCGCGGCGGCCCCGCCCGCGCCCTCCCGCCTCGACGTCACCTTCACCGCGCTGCGCGCGCGGCGCGCGCGCGCGCTCGTCGCCTACTTCACCGCGGGCGACCCGTCGCTGGCGATGACGGGGCGGCTGGTGGTGGAGGCGGCCCGGCGCGGCGCCGACGTGATCGAGCTGGGCATCCCGTTCTCGGATCCGCTCGCCGACGGGCCGGTGATCCAGCGGGCCACCCAGCGCGCCCTGGCCGCGGGGGTGACGCTGCCGCGCGTGCTCGAGCTGGTGCGGGAGATGCGGGGCGAGGTGTCGGTGCCGCTCGTCTTCCTGACCTACTACAACCCCATCCTCGCCTTCGGGCTCAAGGCCTTCTGCCGGACCGCGGTGGAGGCGGGCATCGACGGCGTCATCGTCGCCGACCTGCCGCCCGAGGAAGCGGAGCCGCTGCGCGCCGAGGCGCTTCCCGCGGGGCTCGACCTGATCCACCTCGTGGCCCCCACGTCCACTCCGGAGCGGATGCGGCGGATCGCCCGCGCGAGCCGGGGCTTCATCTACATGGTCTCGCTCACCGGCGTCACCGGCGAGCGCGCCGCGCTTGCCCCCGAGCTGGCGCAGCAGCTCCGCGCCCTGCGCGCGATCACCACCAAGCCGGTGTGCGTGGGCTTCGGCATCGGCACGCCCGAGCAGGCCGCCGAGGTCGGGCGCGTGGCCGATGGCGTCATCGTGGGCTCGGCCATCGTGCGCCTCGTCGAGCGGCACGGCGGCTCCCCCGACCTCCTCCCCCGCGTCGGCGACTTCATCGCCTCCCTCAAGGCGCCCCTGAAAGGCGATCAGTGACCGCCGGAACGAGTGTCCGCGGCCTGGGGGAGTGCGGGGGCCATTTCGGGGCCCCCGCATTGAACAGAGGGGCGGATCCGAGTGTCCGCCGCCAGCGGGCAGCGAGCCGGAGATAATCGGCCCATGGCCTGGTTCTGGAAGAAGAAGGATGGCGAAGAGGAGAGGCGGCCGAAGAAGGTCGTCATCGCCGAGGGCCTGTGGGTCAAGTGCGACTCCTGCCGCGAGATCGTCTACCGGGCCGAGGTCGAGCGCGCCGGGCGCGTCTGCCCCAAGTGCGGCTACCCGTTCCGCATCTCGGCGCGCGAGCGCATCGCCCTGCTGACCGACGAGGGGTCGTTCGAGGAGCGCGAGGCGGGGCTGCGCTCGAAGGACCCGCTCGGCTTCAAGGACACCAAGCGCTACACGGATCGGCTCAAGGCCGCCCGGAGCAAGTCCGCCATGGAGGAGGCGGTCGTCACGGGCACCGCGCGCCTCGGCGGCTACCCGGTCGCGCTCGCCGTCTTCGAATTCTCGTTCCTGGGCGGGAGCATGGCGTCGGTGGTCGGGGAGAAGCTCACCCGCACCATCGAGCTCGCCCTGCAGAAGCGCATCCCGCTCCTCATCGTCTCGGCCTCGGGCGGCGCCCGCATGCAGGAAGGCATCCTGTCGCTCATGCAGATGGCCAAGACGTCGGCCGCGCTGCAGCGCCTGGCCGCCGAGCGGGTGCCCTACATCTCGCTGCTGACCGACCCCACCACCGGCGGCGTGACCGCCAGCTTCGCGATGCTCGGCGATCTCATCCTCGCC
>JBGOVO010000448.1:0-2837 GCA_041478145.1 Methylomirabilia bacterium | reverse complement strand
GCACCTCGCGGTCGGCCGTCTTCAGCACGCGAGCCATTCGCCGCACGTGCTTGCTCTTGACGTGACTCTCGATGGTGGCGCGCGCGCCGTCCAGGGTCAGGCACGAGCGCGCGAACCGCGCGGCGTGAAAGCCGACCACGCCGAGCGCGCCCGCCAGCAGGAGCAGCAGGACGCCCCGGGCCAGGGAGAGGGGACGGTGGACCCGGGGGGAAGCCGTCGCGGTGACCGTAGCTCTAGCCAAGCAAGCCTCCCTGGAGCGCGAGGCCGGCGAAGGGATCCAGCAGGGACTGCCCCTCGTGCCGGAAAGGAATCCAGGCCAGCCGCGCGCCCTGGAACGTGGGTTCTTCCTTGGCCGCGGCCTTGACCGCGTCCGGCGTGCGGCGGCGGCCCGCCGCGGTGAAGCGGGCCAGGAGCACCGCGTCCTCTACGTCGTAGAAGCAGCCCTGCACGGTAGGCCGCTCGCCGGTCCAGGGCTCGTACACCGGCGGCTTCGCGGAGAACCGCGCGGCCAGATCTTGCAGGGCCTTGAGCCGGCGGTAGCGGAAGGCGGGCACCCACGCGGGTCCGTCCGGGCCCGGCGCCGCGGGATCCAAGCGCCAGAACGGCAGGTAGATGAGATCGACCGGGCGGCCGACGGGCGTGGCCATCGAGGTCACCTGGGCGATCTCGTGCGGCGTCTCGGTCAGGTCGGCGCCGTGGATCTGCCAGGCCCGGCTACACGTGGCGCAGAAGAAGATCACGTCCTCCGGCTCCACCGGCAGATTGCCGCCGCAGTTGGGGCACACCAGCGGTCGCAGGCCCACCGTGCGTGACTCTTCGGTCGCGGGGCGCGCGAGCACGTCGTAGAGCGCCAGGGGCGCGCGCGGCTGGACCACGCTCTCGGCCACCGCGTCGACCACGGTGAGCCACCGCTCGGTTCCCTGCGTGAGCTCGACCACCCAGAACGGGAAGTAGATGATCGAGAGGATGCGTCCGAGGACCTGCCGGTAGACCACGTGCTCGAAGCCCGAGGCTGAGAGTCCCTGGGTCATGGCGGCGGCCAGATCCACCTGTACCGGGACCACGGTGCCCAGCGCGGTCAGCGCCTCACGCTGGAAGAGCGCGACGTGGAGCGCCTGGGTGCGGATGCCGAGCGAGTACACTCCGAGCCCCGGAAGATCGGCGGCCGGGAAGCTCTTCTCCACGTAGCGGTCGAGAAACTGCACGGTGGCCTCGCCGCTGGCGGCGGTGGCCGGCCGCGGCGGAGCCATCAGCACCGCCTGCTCCAGGGAGCGCTCGGGCTTCGACCCGCCGCCCAGCAGGTCTCGTACCACGTCGCCCGCGCGCCGGCCCAGCAGCAGATCGGCGCCCCAGCCCAGCATCGAGCCGATCGGGATCTCGATCTCCGCCCGGTCGGTATCGCGGTCGCGGCCCCCGACGACCATCGAGGGGAACGCGCCGTTCTCCGGCTCCGGCTTGGGCGGGACGTCCTGCCACTGGAAGTCGTGCCCGGTCAGCCGGTAGAAGGGCACGAGGAAGAGCTGGGTGCGCGCGACGCGCGCCTCGAGTCGCCCGGTACGCGCGGCCGCGCCGGCCACGTCGGCCTTGACGGTGGGCTTCACCCAGTAGCTCAGCACCTGCTTGCGGCCGGTGACGAGGAGATGGGAGCCGCAGCTCGGGCAGCGGAGAGCGTTGGCGCCCTCGGAGAAATCGAGGGGGCCGCTGCAGGTGGGGCACGCGGTCGAGACGACGAGCTGGCTCATGCCAGCCGTCCCGTCTTCAGCTGCCCGGGACGGCCTGACCGCACGACGCGCAGAAGCGCGCGCCGCCCGGTAGCTCGGCCTGACAGCGCGAGCACCGCGCGGTCGCGGCGAGCTGGCGCCCGCAGCGCGGGCAGAAGCGGCTGTCGGTGGCGACCGCCGACTGGCAGCCCGGGCACGTGATCACCGCGCTCGCCGGCGCCGTCGCGGGCTCGGCGCTCAGGCTCTTGGCGAGCATGCCCGGCATCATCATGCCGAGCCCGGCCCCGACGCCCACGCCGACTCCGGCGGCGGCGCCGTTGCCCAGCCCACCACCGCTGCCCTGCGCGGCGTCGCCCATGGCCTTGGCCGCCTTGAACTTGAGGAAGCGATCCAGATCGCCGACCGCGCCCATGCCCGAGCGCTCGTCGATCATCCGCTCCACTTCCTCGGGCGGCGTGATGCGGTTGATGTAGAAGTCGACCAGCTCGCTCCCGTACTTGCGGAACTCGTCGACGAGACGCGTCTTGAGCGCCACCGCCATCTCGTCGTAGTGCTGGGGCAGCTCGAGCAGGCTCTGCACCTTCTCACCGAGGAAGTCGTTGAGCCGCGCGACGATGACGTCACGCAGGTAGTCCTCGATCTGGTCGGTGGTGTAGGAGCCCTGGGTGCCCACCAGGCTGTTGACGAAGAGCAGCGGCTGGGTCACGCGCATCGTGAAGTTGCCGTAGGCGCGCAGCCGGATGAGGCCGAGCTGCGTGTCCTTGAAGGCCACCGGATCGCGCGTGCCCCACTTCATGTTGGTGAAGACCTTCAGGTTGACGAAGTACACCTCGGCGCGGAACGGGCTGGTGAAGCCCCACGGCAGCGAGAGCAGGCGGGTCAGGATCGGGAGGTTCTGGGTCGACAGGGTATGGCGGCCGGGCCCGAAGACGTCGAGCCCCTGGCCGTCGCGGAAGAAGACCGCGGCCTGGTTCTCGCGGACCACGAGCTGCGCCCCCATCTTGATGTCGCCCGAGCCGCCTTCGGGATAGCGCTGGACGATCCCGGTGCCGGTCTGATCGAACCACTCGATGACTTCCATCATGATCGGGGCCATGGCGCGTCCTCCTCAGTCCG
>JBGOVO010000370.1:0-3887 GCA_041478145.1 Methylomirabilia bacterium | reverse complement strand
GTGCTGGGCGCCCCGCCCCCCCAGACGGAGTCCCCCCGCCGCTCGCACCCGTACACCCCCCCGGCCACGGCTTCCGCGGGCTCCCCCTTCTCGCCGCGCCAGTTGGGCGGCGGCTCCCGCAGCACCGGCAGGTAGGAGAAGCCGGGATAGCGCCGCGCGAGCGAGCGGAAGTCGGCGTCGTAGACGAGCCAGCCCGGATTGCGGGCCCAGTAGATCAGCGCGGTGGGGCGGCCGTAGCCGGTCTCGTAGAGGTGGCTCAGGATGGAGCGGACGGGAACGATGCCGATCTCCTCGGCCACGAAGACGGCGCGGCGCGGGTCGGCGCGGTTGAAGACGAAGCCGCCGGTCGGCCCCTTGAATTGCACCGGATCGCCCGGCTGGAGACCGCGCAGCCACTGCGAGCCCATGCCTCCCGGCGCCACGTCCACCGACAGGGTGAAGGTGCCGCGGCGGGTGGGTGGGGAGACCATGCTCCAGGCCCGGACGATCTTGGGGCCGAAGGGCACGGAGATCCACTGCCCGGCCTCGAAGGTGAAATCGGCGGGCTCGAGCACCCGCAGGTCCACCTCGATGATCTCGGGGGTGAGCGCGCGCACCGCGGTGACCTCGGCCCGGCACTCCCTCGGCTTCATCCCTCTCCCCTCCTAGGGGGGAGGGGTGGGTGAGGGGTCCGTGCGGTGCGCCACCCACCCTCACCCCTACCCGCTCCCTTCCAGGGAGAGGGGGTCGAATGGCCCGTCATGCGCCCTTCTGCACGCGGGGGACGATCTCGCTCGCGATCGCCTCGAGCTGCGCCCGCTCGTCCGCCAGCTCGCCGATGGGGTTCATCACGAAGTAGCGGCAACCGGCCTGCGCGAAGCGATCGATCTGCTCGGCGCACTGCGCGGGCGTGCCGATGACGCCGTACTTCCGCGCCAGCGGGCCGAAGTCCTGGGCGTAGCGCTTGGAGAGGGCGCGCACCCAGGTCCGCTCGGCGCTCTCGTAGTCTCGGCCGACGGTGACGAAGGTGAGATGGGCGGTGACGAAGCCGTCCAGGCTCCGCCCCGCCTCCTCGGCGGCGCGGCGGATCTTGACGAGGCTCAGGGCATAGCGCTCGGGCTGGATGACGTAGGACACCCAGCCGTCGCCCTGCCGCCCGGCGCGCGCCAGCGCCGCGTCGGACCGGCCGCCGATCCAGATCGGCGGGCCCGGCTGCTGCACCGGCTTCGGGTCGATGCTCACCGAGTCGAAGCGGGTGAAGCGCCCCTTGAACGAGGCGGGCGTGTCCCGCCACAGCGTCCGCACCACGTCGATGCCCTCGGTGACGCGGGCGCCGCGCTCCTTGTGGGGAACCCCGCAGGCCTCGAACTCCTTCGGGTTCTCGCCACCCACCCCGACCCCGAAGATGAGCCGGCCGCCGCAGAGCACGTCGAGCGTCGAGGTGATCTTGGCCACCACCGTCGGCTGGCGAAGGGCCAGCAGATAGACTCCGCTGCCCAGCTTGATGCGCTTGGTGATCCCGGCATACGACGCCAGGAGGGTCAGCGACTCGTAGAGCGGGTTGTGGAAGGAGACGTGGTCGCCCGTCCACAGCGAGTCGAGCCCGATCTCCTCGCAGCGCCGGGCCAGCGCGAATTGCTCCTCGGGCGGATGCGCGGCGAGGAACGCGCCGAATCGGATCCCCGCCATGCCTAGCGCGGGAAGGCGTCCTTCACGCCGCCGTCCACCGTGATCGTGCAGCCCGTGGTCTTGGCGGAGCGATCGGACGCGAGGAACAACACCGCCTCCGCGACGTCCTCCGGCAGGATCGGTCGGGCCAGGATATTGCGCTTGCGGTAGAAGTCCTCGAGCTCGTCCACCGTGATGCCCTGGGCGCGCGCGCGCTCGCGGCGCACGTCCTCCGACCAGAGCTTGGAGTCGCGGAAGACCGCGTCCGGATTCACGATGTTGGAGCGGATGCCGTGGGGGCCGCCCTCGAGGGCCAGCACCTTGGCGAGCTGCGCCTCGGCCGCCTTGGAGGCCGAATAGGCCGAGAAGTCCTTGCCCGGCGACATCACGTTCTTGGTGGCGACGAAGACGAAGGCGCCGCCGAGTCCCTGCGCCTTCAGCACCCGCATGCCCTCGCGCGCCACCAGGAAGTGACCGGTGGCGTTCACCGCGAAGGAGCGCTCCCAGTCGCCGAGCTCCATGCGATCGACCGGCGCCGAGTGCGCGGTGCCCGCGTTGGAGACGACGATGTCCACGCCGCCGTAGGCCAGCACCGCCTCCTCGAAGGCCGCGCGCACCGAGGCTTCGCGGGTCACGTCCATGGCGAGCCCCAGCGCGCGGCCGGCGCCCTGGGCGCCCACGATCTCCTCGGTGACCTTGCGCGCCCCCGCCGCGTCCAGGTCGGCTACCACCACGTGCGCGCCCTCGGCGGCGAGGCGCTGGGCTACCGCGCGCCCGATGCCGCTGGCGCCGCCCGTGACCAGCGCGATGCGCCGGGCCAGCTCCTTCTCCGGTGGGGCCAGCGAGAGCTTGTACAGCTCGAGCGGCCAGTACTCGACGTCGAAGGCCTCGCGCGCGGACAGCGACACGTAGGCGCCGAACGAGGTGGCGGCCCCGAGCACCGAGATCGTGTGGTGGTAGATGTCGTCGACGATGCCGGCGGTGCGGCGGTCCTTCCCGGTCGCGAAGAGGCCGAGCCCGCTCACCACGACCACCCGCGGGAACGGATCGCCGAGCTTCGCGCCGCCCGTGTTGTGCGACTCGAAGTAGGCGGTGTAGTCGGCGACGAACCGCTCGACGGCGGCGGTGACCCCGGCCCGGACCGACTCCGGATCCGCGGGGTTCTCGACCGGCGCGAAGCACGGCAGCCGCTTGGTGAAGATCGTGTGATCGGGCGTAGCCGGCCCGATCCGGCAGAGCGCGTCGGCCTCGCGCGAGGCCGCGAACTCGAGCACGTCCGGCGCATCGTCGAAGAAGAGCACCTGGCGGCGGCTCTTGCCGACCAGCCCGCGCAGATGCGGCGCCACCGCCAGCGCGACCTGCCGCCGCGTGTCCGCGGGCGGGCTCGTCACCGCGACACCGCCGAAGCGCGCCCGCCCCTTCGCGCGGTGGGCGATCGCCTCCTCCGCGCGGCTGATCAGCTCGATCGTGGCGAGGTAGGCCTCCTTCACCGAGGCGCCCCAGCAGATGGTGCCGTGCTTCTCGAGCAGGAGGGCGCGCGCCTTCGGATGCGCCCCGAACGTCTGGGCCACCTCGCGCGAGATCAGGAATCCGGGCCGGCGGTACGGCAGCGCGATGACCTCGTCGCGGTAGACCTCCCGGAGCACGTCGTGGCTCCGATCGTTGTTGGTGAGCGAGACGACCGCGTCCGCGTGGGTGTGGATCACGACGGAAGCCGGCAGGAAGCCGTGGAGCAGCGTCTCGATGGACGGGCGCGGGCTCGCGGGCTCCTGCAGCGCGTGCGCCAGATAGTCCACCATCTCCTGGTCGCCCATGTCCGGCCGCTCGAGCAGCGCCAGCACGTCGTCCATGCGGACGCCCGGGAAGTCCTTCTTCTGGATGCTCTTGAGGTCGGAGCCGCTGCCCTTGACGCGCAGCACGCGGGTGGGGCGGCCGCGGTGGTCGCGCTCGTCGCGCTTCACCGAGGTGTTGCCCCCGCCCCACACCACCAGCGTGGTCTCGGCGCCGATCAGCCGCGAGGCGTGGACGAGCAGATCGAGGTCGTTGAGCCCCTGCGCGTCGGCCTCGCTCCAGCGGGAGTTCATCGCGCCCTCACCATACCCGAATCCGCCATGGCGGTAAAGGTTGCGGGCCGCCGCGCGGGCTCCTATCGTGGGCGCGTGACCGCGTGGACGCGGCGGGGCCTCGCGCGGCCAGTCACGACGACCCCCCGGAAGGACTGCGCGTGACGATCCGCCGCT
>JBGOVO010000021.1:0-22032 GCA_041478145.1 Methylomirabilia bacterium | reverse complement strand
CGGGCGTGCTGGCAGCCCTGGACGCGCCGGAGATCAATGCGCGGGGCGAGGTCGTGTTCCTCGCCACCGTCCGGCGTGGGAGGGAGTCGGTCGAAGCGATCTTCACGGGCACGGGGGGCGCGCTGCGCAAGGTCGTAGCACAGGGCGACCCCGCGCCGGCGGGAGGCACCTTTGCCGCCTTCGGACCGCCCTCGATCAATGCACGGGGTGCCGTGGCGTTCGCGGCGGCCGTAGAGGGCAAGGCGGTGCCAGGCGGCATCTTCGTCCAGAGCGGCGACCGCATCCAGATGATGGTCGCGGCCGGCGAGGAGACCCCGATCGGCGGCATCTTCGCGAAGTTCTCCGAGCATCTCGGCTTCAGCGATAGCGGCGTCATCGCCTTCCACGGGATGCTCAAGTTCGCTCCGGTGGAGGCGGCGATCTTCGCGGTGGACGGCGGCCGGCCCCGCGCGATCGCGCAGCTCGGTGAGACCGCGCCAGGCGGGGGCACGATCTCGCACTTTGGTCTCTGGCCCGCGGTGAGCGCGGGGGGCGCCGTCGCCTTCGCGGCTTCCCTCGAGGGCGGGCCCAGTCCGATGGCAATCCTCCTGGCCGACGGATCCGGCCTCACGCGCGTCGTGGCGGTTGGAGACCCGCTGCCGGGGTCGGACCGCATCGCCTCGCTCACGCTCTTTCCAGTGGTCAGCGTGGGCGCGCGGGGCCAGGTGACCTTCGCGGTAGCGCCCACCGCCACCGGAGAAGGGCCGGAGGGGCTCTTCGCCGCCGAGCCCGCGGGCGCTCGCTGAGCAACTCCTCCGCTCAGTTCATGTCGTAAGGCGGATACTCGATGAAGACGTTCGCCGCGGTCACGAGCACGTGACGGGTAGCGACGCGCGCGGGTATCGTCTCACCCTTGAGGATCCTCATCGCCAGCGGAAGCACCTCGTAGCCGTAGCGGTCGAGCAGGAACGCGACCGATCCGAGCACGATGCTGCCCCGGTTGGTTGGATCGATCTCCTTCCGGTCGTTCATGCCGCCGTGGATGCTCCGGTCCACCCCGTGGCTGACGATGACCGAGTCGTGGACGCGGCCGCCCGCCTCCACCGCCGCCTTTACCGCCAGCGCGGTCGTGTCGTCCGTGGCCGCGAGGAGTAGCCTTCCGGTCGGGTGCCCGGCGAGGAAGCGCCCCATCAGCGGCCCGATCTGCGCCGGATTGCCCTTCGTATCGAGCATCGTGACGTGCACCGAGGGAAGCCGCTGCGCCAGCGCCGCGACGACGCCCTGCGCGCGCTCCGGCACGCGGTCGGCGGTGTCGGAGAGGTGGCCAATGATCGCGGCGGCCATCGGCTGCCCCCGCCACGACCGCGCGGCGAACTGGGCCAGCGCCTCGCCTGCGATGCGCCCCGCCGCGGCGTTGTCGGCCGAGTAGAGGGGCGCGCCGGGAACGGGGTAGTTCAGGGCGAGGATCGGGATACCCGCGGCCTTGAGCTTCTCGGCGATCACGACGCTGTCTCCGTGGTGGTACTCGATGAACAGGTCGACCTTGCGGGCGACGGCGGCTTCCGCGTTGGCGAGCGCGCGCGCGTCATTCCGCGCGTTGTCGTAGTACACCATCTCGACCGGGTACTGCCGGGCGGCGAGCGCGAAGCTCTCGCGGACCTCTCGACCGGTGAAGCCGGTGCCCTCGAGGGTCACGCCGGGCACCTCGGTCAGGTTCGCGAAGGCGATGACGTAACGGCGCTCCGCGCCGGCGGAAGTGAGGCCGGCCACGAGGACCAGCGCGGCGGCGAGATAGACCGCCCACCGCACCGGGCCCGCGTGGACGACATGGGAAAGACGAGAACGCCGGCGTCCCCACGGAGAGGACGCCGGCGTCCGGTGCATCACGGGCGTGAGCCCCGATGCGGTGATCTAGCGGATGCCTTCGATGGCGACGAAGTTGCCGGTCAGGCCGACTGCCTTCGGAACCGTCATGCTGAAGAAGAACGTCGCCCGCCCGGTGGCGGCCGCCTCGGCGGCCATCAAGTCGGTCCGCACGTTCTCGATGATGTGGATCCCGTTGTCGGTGAGCAGCATGTTGTGGACGATGAAGGCCTCCTTGGGATTCTCCCCCGGAATGACCTCGATCCCCCACGTGTCGTTGCCGACCGCGACGATCTTCTGCGAGATGAGCCAGGTCGCCGCGTCCTTGCCGATCCCGGGCTCACCGGAGTTGTAGACCGCGTTCTGGGCGGGGAACTGCTCGAAGAGATCGCCCCATCCGGTGTGGATTATGACGATGTCAGCTTCGCGTAGCGTGACGTTGTACATCTTGAGCCCGGCCTGGATGTCAGCCGCAGTGATGACGGTGCCCTTGTCGAGGCAGGGCTTCTTGCAGGCGGGGTTGCTCTTCAGCTTGCCCGCCTGCTGATACACCTTGACCATGTCCACGATCACCCCGCGCGTCGCAAACGGTTTGAGGTGCTCGAGGCCGAGCCTGGTCATGTTGTTCTGGGTGATGAACTTACCCATTGCGTTCTGGTTGTAGTAGCAGTCCTTCCGGCCGATGTGCCCCATACCGTCGAGATGCGTGCCCACGTGGCTCTGGCTGAGCCAGGTGTCCTCCATATACGTGAGCTGGTTCTCGCCCAGCGCGGCGCCGGGGGCCAGCGTGACCGCGGTGAGGATCGTCTTGCTGAAGCGGGTGCCGAAGAGCGGGATGCCGTCGGTCAGCGGATACGTCAACGTGACGACCTTGCCGTCCTTGATCTCGGCGGCGGCGGCCTTGGTCACGGCGGGCGTGATGCGATTCGTGGCGCCGGTCTGGTCGTTGGGTCCCCACGGCGAGGCCGGGACAAGTGTCTTGCAATCCGACTGGGCGAAGGCCGCCGAGCCGAACGCGATCACCATCAAGGCCGCCACCACCGCTACGATCGCTCTTGGCTTCATCGCCGACACTCCTTCTCGTCCGTGAGAGGGGTACGCCGCGCGTCGAGGTCTCGACGCCGGGGGCATCCTAGACCCGGGCGGAGAGCAACGTCAAGCATCGCGCTTGCCGCGGAGCGTCAAGATGGGCTCTCTAGGGGCTGCCCACCAGGCCGATCTTGACCCGCCGGTTGTGGCGACCCTTGTTGTCGATCTTCAGAATGCGGAGGGGCCGGGAGCCCGCCGTCGAGGCCAGATGGGTGCCGCCGCACGCCTGGCGATCGAGCCCGACGATCTCGACCACCCGCACCGTGCCGTCGGAGGCGGGCGGCGGGGCCACCGATCGGTTCCGGATCAGCCCGCGCTCGGCGAGCGCGTCGGCCTCCGTCACGTAGGCGTACCGCAGCGGGAGATCCTGCCGGATGACGTCGTTGATCTCGGGCTCGAGCGCGCGCAGCCGGTCGTTGTCGGCATCGGGCAAATCGAAATCCATCCGCGCGGTGCCGTCTTCGTTCATCTGGGCGCCCGTGACGAGCGCACCCTGGAAATGCTGGAAGACGAGCGCGTTGAGGATGCGGGTGTCGGTGTGGAGCTGCGCCATCATCGAGCGGAAGCTCGGGTCCACCGCCGTCTCCACCACGCCCGCCAGCTCCACCGGCTCGGCCAGGAGATGCCAGTGGCGGCCAGCGACCACCTCGATGCCGGTCACGCGCGCCTCGCCGCCGCTCCAGCGCAGGAACCCCCGGTCGGCGAGCTGCCCACCGCCGCCCGGGTGAAATGGCGTCCGCTCCAGCAAGACCGCACCCGGCCGCGCGTCCACCACGCGGGTCTCGAGGATGAGAACGTCGGGATACTCGTGGCAGAAGTAGCGCGACATAGGCGGTCCTCAGCGCATGGTGTGGAGCCGGGAGCCGTGGTCCTGGGGGCAAGGATACCGACGGAGTCACCACGTTGCACATGAATAGTGCGCGGCGGCGGCGCCCAATAAGCGCAGGAATGCGTTGACACGCTTCGGCCCGCCGCCCATCATCGGCAGGTACGGCGGCTCGCTCCACTGGGCACGCCCCGCCGTCCACCACCCATGGCAGGAGGGCCCCGCGCATGCCGCGACAGCAGCCATCACTCGTGGGAGTCCTCGTCCTCGCCCTCTCGCTCCTGCTGACCGGGTGCTTCGGAGCCTATCAGGTGAAGGCCGACAATCCGGTCGGCACCGGCTCCCTGACGCCGACCCTGGAAGACAAGGATGCAGGGCTCGTCGGCATCGCCGGCGGAGTGGACCTGAAGTCCTACTCGGTCATCGCGGTCGGCCTCTTTCCGGTGACCGACCGGAGCATCAAGGACGACGGCGACCGGCGCCTCGCGTCGTCCATGTCGAGCTTCTTTCAATCCGAGCTGGTGCGACGCCTGCGCGAGAGCGGCCTCTTCGCGCGCGTCGTGAACCTGACCGAAACGCCATGGCAGCCGGGGGCCGAGAAGGCGCTCCGGCTCGAAGGCCAGATCACCCGCCTCGGTGAGGGCTCCCAAGCGGCTCGCGCGATCTTCGGCCTCTACGGAGCCGGCAAGGCGCGGGCCCAGAGCGACATGACCTTCACCGACGCTCAGACCGGCCAGCCCGTGATCGTGACCGCGGACCGGCGCGTCGCCCAGATGGGCGTCTTCGGGGGGGACAGCAAGGACCACCTGAAGGAATCGTTCGACGACATGGCCCGCGACCTCGCGAAGTTCCTGGTCCGGCTCAGCCGAGGCGAGGCGCCCAAGAAAGAGTGAGGGGGCTACGACGCTTCGCCGCAACCCCCTCACCGAATTGGAGCGGCCGACCGGATTCGAACCGGCGACGTCCAGCTTGGGAAGCTGGCATTCTGCCACTGAATTACGGCCGCCTGTGCCCCCCTATTCTAGTCTTCGACCTCCGCTTGTCAAACGCGCGCCTACTTGAGTGACATGTCGTAGGCCTTGATCAGCTCGTCGCTGCGCGCCTTCCAGCTCAACCGCTTGCTGGCCCCGTACAGATCGAGCTGCTGATAGAGCGGCACCGCCGGCATCTCGTCGATCCAGAGCTTGTTGATCCGGTGATAGAGGGCCAGCCGCTGCTTCTCGTCCATGATCGTCTGGGCCTGGTCCACCATCCCGTCGAAGTCGGCGTTGTGGTAGTTGCCCAGGTTGCTGCCGGTGCGGAAGAGCGGGCCGTACACGGTCTCCGCGTCCACGGTCGGCGTGCCCCAGCCGATCAGCCACACCGGGCCCGGCTTGTGCACGTACACGAGGTTGTTCAGGTAGTTGACGAACTCGTAGGTCTTGAGCTGGGTCTTGATGCCGGCCTTGGTGAGCTGCCCGGCCACCGCCTCCGCCACTTCCTTGTCCCGCACGTAGCGACCCTGGGGGCTGTTCAGCGTGAGCTCGAGCCCCCCCGGGAAGCCGGCCTCGGTGAGGAGCTGCTTCACCTTGCCCAGGTCCTGCTTGATCGGCTTGAGCGCCGGGTCGTACCCGAAGTGGAGCGGAGTGAGCATGGTGGCGGTGCGCATCGCCTTGCCGTCCAGCACGCCCTTGATGATCTCGTCCACGTCGATCGCGTAGGCGATCGCCTGCCGCACCCGCTTGTCCGCGGTCACGCCCTTAGTAGGGCCCCACCAGCTTGTGCTGGGCGTCGAACTCGTGGGTGACGAACATGAGCTGCAGCGTGCGGATCGAGGGCGCGGTGGACAGAAAGATCTTCGGATGGTTGTTGATGATGTTGGCCAGGTGCGGCGGGATGTTCACCGCCACGTCCACCTCCCCGTTCTGGAGCGCGGCCACCCGCACCGCGTCGTCGGGGATCGGGCGGAACACCACCGTCTTGATCTTGGGGGCGCCCCGCCAGTACTGGTCGTTGGCCTCCAGCACGATCTCCTCGTCCTTGCTCCAGCGCACCAGCTTGTAGGGCCCGGTCCCGATCGGGCTCTTCGAGATGAAGGCCGAGTCCTTGCCCGCGTAGGCCTTGGGCGGGTACATGGAGGCCTGGCGGAAGGTCATGATCGTGGTGAAGGTGGGCCACGGCTTGCTCGTCTGCACCCGCACCGTGTACGGGTCCACGATGTCCACCTTCTCGATGGGCCGGAAGTTCGAGCTGGCCCGCAGCCCGCTCTTCACGCGCTCCAGGCTGAACTTGACCGACTCCGCATTGAAGTCCTCGCCGTTGTGGAACTTGACGCCTCGGCGCAGCTTGACCTCCCAGGTCGTCGGGGCCACCAGCTTGGGCAGCTCCGCCGCGAGCGCCGGCACGATCTTGAGATTCTGATCGCGCTCCACCAGCGTGTCGAAGAGGTGGGTGGCCACCACGGACGCGGGCGTCTCCTGCTGATTCATGGTGTCGAGCGTCGTGGGATCCACACCCTGAGCGATGACGATCTTGCCCTCGGGCGCGGCCCAGGCCAGGCTCGGAACGACGAGCAGGGCCACCACGAGCGCACACAGACGTTTCACGACCATCTCAAGCCTCCTTGGAAATGCCCACACTCTAGGCAACCGCCGGCGCGTGTGTCAAGTTCCGCGCGTCACTTCGCCTCGCGCACCGCCATCTCGTACCCCTTGATCAGCTCGTCCGCCGCGGGCAGCCGGGCATGGAGAGTCCTCCTTTGCCAGCGCTGACGTCTTGGGGGTCGAGAGCGACGGGTGCCGCGAGTGGCCCTACGCGAGGGACCGCGTTCGGCCATGTCACGCGGCCGGGCCCGCGCGCCGCAAGTACGCGAGGGCCTCCTCGCGGGTGGTCACCAGCCCGAGGGCCTGGGCTTCGCGGGCGAGCGCGAGCAGGCGGCCCACCTCGGGTCCCGGGGGGAGGCCGAACGCGTCCATCACGTCCTCGCCCCGCACCAGCACGGGGGCCGCCGCGGCGGCGGCCTCCGCATCGAGGCCCGCCATCAGCGTGCGCACCACGTCCCCGCCCGCCCCCGTCCAGACGGCAAGTGGCGAGTCGCCCGTGAGCGCGGCCGCATCGGCCAGCGCCAGCAGCAGGAGATCGCGTGCATCGTCGCCGAGCGCGCGGAAGAACCGGAAGCGCGCCCGGCGGGTGATCTCGCCCGCCTGGGCCAGGTGCATGGGCCGCAGGTGCTCGGCCACCAGCCGCTCGACCACCTGCCTCGCGTGCCCGGACAGGCGGAGCCGCGCGGCGATGCCCGCGGCCTGGCGCGCGCCCGCCGCGTCGTGGCCGATGAAGCGGATGCGGCCGGCCTCTTCCGTGCGCGTCTCGGGCTTCGCCACGTCGTGGAGCAGCGCGGCCAGCTTGAGGGCCTCACGACGGGTCAGCCCGTCGCCGAGCTCCTCGCCGAGATGCGCTCGCAGCGCCTCCTCCCACGGCGTGAGCGCGTCGAGGCCCGCGAGCAGAGCGTCCACCGCCTCGACCGCCCGCAGCGAGTGCTCCCACACGTCGAAGCGATGCGGGGGAGGCTGGCGGGTGGCCCGCATCGGGCGGCTCTCCGGCAGGAGCACCTCCAGGACGCCGAGCCGATCCAGCACGCGCAGCCCGGCCGCCGCGGTGGGCTCGGCCAGGATGCCCACCAGCTCGGCGCGCAGGCGCTCGGGCGCGACGTCCGCGACGAGCGGCGCGCCCGCCGCGATGGCCGCCTCCGCGGTCGGGTGCAATCGCCAGCCGGCCCGCATGCCGAGCCGCACGCCGCGCAGCGCCCGCAGCGGGTCGTCGCTGATCGCGTGGGGACCGCACGGGCGCACCACGCGGTCGCGGAGATCGCGAAGGCCGTCGGTCGGGTCCACGACCGCGGCACTGCCTTCACGCAGCAGATCGCCGATCGACGCGCCGAGGGCATTGACGGTGAAATCGCGGGCCCGCAGGTCGCCCTCCAGCGTCGGCGCCCGCAGGTCCACCAGATCGAGCCCCGCCCCGGCCACCCCGCCCACGATGCGGCCGGCGCCGCGGCCGGCATCGAGGGTGACGAAGGAGGCGGCGAGCCGGGTGGCCAGGCGTCGGCCGAGGTCGAGCGCCCCACCGGACACCGCGACGTCGAGGTCCGCCGCGGTCCCGCCCGCCAGCAGCTCCCGGAGGGCGCCGCCCACCAGCCACGCCGCTCGAGCCGGACCGCCCAGCTCTTCCAGAAGGGCGAGCGCGCGCCGGTCCGGCGGCGGGATGCGATCGAGCGAGAGTCGGACCTGCGCTCCGCTCGGCTCGCCGGCGGCCCCGGCCTGCGGCGCCACTACAGATCCAGCAGACGGGCGGCGTTGTCGTGGAAGATCTTGCGGTAGACGGCGTCGGGAAGCCGCCGCTCCCAGATCGGCCGCCGCTCCTCGTCGTACGCATAGGGCGTGTTGGGGAAGTCGCTGCCGAAGACCACGCGATCCTGCCATCGCACGAGATCGTCGTCGGTGACGTCGGCGGGACTCGCCCCGGCTCCCCCGAGGTAGATCGGGCTCTGCGCCGCCATGGCCCCCGTCGTGTCGAGGTACATGTTCGGGCAGCGAGCCATGAGCTCGAGATGCCGGCGGGCCTCCCACTGGCCCATGTGGGCCACGATCACCTTCAGCTCCGGGAACATGGTCATCACGCGCTCGAACCGCGGGAAGCCGTCGTACTCGTTCGGCCACGGGGCGCTCCCGACGTGGATCAGGAGCACCGCCCCCCGGGCGATCAGCCGCTCGTACACGGGCAGGATCCGCGGGTCGTCCGGATGGAAGCGCTGCACGTTGATGTGAAACTTGAAGCCCTTGAAGCCGTAGCGGTCGAGCGCTTCCTCGGCCACGTCCAGCAGGTCCGGATCGCCCGGATGCAGGGTGCCGAGCGGGAGCCCGGCGGGCAGCCGTCGGCCCGTCTCCTGGAGCCACGCGTTCAGCTCGCGCGCGAGCCCCGGCTTGTGAGCATAGGAGAAGAAGACGAAGCGCTCCACCCGCTGCTCCCGCAGGAAGTCGGCCACCAGATCGGGATCGGTCGGGTACTGGAAGTCCCAGCCCGGACGGCCGACGAACCAGCGGCGGATGGCGGCCCACAGCCACGGGGGGTGCAGATGCGTGTGGATGTCGATGTAGCGGAAGCCGGCCGGCGGCGTCGCCATCAGGCGCTCACCACCCAGCGCCCGGGCCAGCCCGGCACCTCCACCAGGACACTCACCCGCCCCGCCCGCGCGAGGGCGGCCAGCGCGGTCTCCACCTCGCCGCGCCTGAGCCCGAAGAGCCGCGCCAGGAGCGAGGGGGTCGAGTACACCGCGCCCGCCAGGTACCGGGACAGCAGCCGCTCCAGCGCGGCCGGCCGCCGGAGACGCCGCCCCTCCGCCACCTGGTCGGGCAGCCAGTGCTCGAGCAGATCCCAGCGATACGAGAACGTGGGCTCGTAGCGCTCCTCGGTCTTGACGATCCAGAGGCCCTGCTGGAGCTCCCCCATCGCCCGCTCGAACTCGCGCGTCTTGGCGGGCTCCAGCATGAAGCACTCCGCGCGCAGCCCCCGCGTGTATTGCGGCGACTCGCGCATGAGGCTGTCCATGATCCGCTTCGCGGTGATCGACAGCCGCCCTTCCTCGTACTCCCGCCGGTAGTCGCGGGCGCGCTGGCGGCCCCGCACGAGGGCGTAGAAGGCCGGGAACACATCGAGGGCCACCAGCACGGGGCGTCCCTTGACGAGCTTGCCGTAGTAGACGCGGCGCCGCGCGGGCAGGACATCCTTGAGCTCCCACGTGAGCCCGATGCCGGCGTCGTGGTGCGAGCGGCGCGGCCAGCGGGGCCCGGGCCGGCCCACCACCGCCTCCCAGAGACAGCCCAGGCCCTCCGGGAAGACGTAGAACGTGGAGCACAGGCCGACCGCGTTGACGAAGCCGAGCGCCCCCTGTGGCGACTTCACGCGCCGGGAGTGGAGATGGCGGAAGTTCGAGCGCCGGCGCCCGAGCAGCGCGGCCGCATCCATGCGGACTAGCTCAGCTCGAAGCCCCGCTCGGTGACGCGGAACTCGGCGATCTCGTCGCTCTTGGCGCTGCCCCGGTGCTTGACCACGCAGAGGAAGCGGCCCAGCCGGTTGCCGACGCGCTCGCTCCCCATCACCACGATGGTGTTGGCCACCGCACCGGTGTCCCCCGCCGCGACCTTGCGGGCGATCAGGTGCTCGAGCTGCGTCTCCTCGGTGGTCACCAGGAGCATCGTCGTCACGGCCGCGTGATCGTAGCGATGGGAGTCGATGAAGGCCCGGTGCTGCCACACCGGCAGGCAGATCTCCATGCCGAGCGTCTCGCTGTCGCGGTGGATCAGCTTCCGGTACAGGTCGTCGAAGATGTAGGGCTGGATGTAGTCGCCCGGGACGTCCATCGGCTCGATGCCATCCACCACGATGCGCCGGCTCCCCGCGCCCAGGTGGAAGTACACGAACGGGCGCACCGTGTAGAACGCCTGATTGTACTGGGCCTTCCAGTTCCAGTCGAACTCGAGCCCGTCCGGCGTCGGCACCTGGTAGTCGCGCAGCTTGCCGACCCACGGCAGCGCGTCGCAGTAGAACGCCTGCATCTGCTCCGCGGGAGGATACGGATTGGCCATCGGCAGGACCGAATGTGTCCAGCGCTTGAGATCCCAGTCGTGCAGGCGCGCCGCGTAGGCGTGGTGCTGCTGCGAGTCGCCGCGCACGTTCATGTCGAAGACGATGCCGCGCGCCCCGTCCGCCCGGCGGCCGTGATGGCCGAAGCCGAGGCCCAGGTGGGTCTTGCCGATCCCGGTGGCCCCGTAAACGACCGTCAAGGTCCCGGGGAGCAGCCCACCCCCCAGCATCTCGTCCAGCCGGTAACTGCCCGTCGACACGCGCGTGGTCATAGCCGAATGATTCTAGCGGGCCCGGCGCGAAGCGGTCAAGGCTCGGGGGCGCCTTGACACATCGCCGAGACGCGCCCTACGCTCGGGACATGCCACGCCGAGTGGTCTGGTACCCGGCGGGTTCCCCGACGGCCTCCCTGCTCACCGCGCTCCCCGGCGATCTCGAGGCGATGCCGCTGCCCGCGCGCGGGGCGCCACGACCCGCGCCGGATGAATCCGCGACCGCGCTGGTGGACCTGACCGCGGGCGAGGCCGCGGTGGCCGCCGATCTGGCCGCGCGCGCGCCGGACCTCCCCGTCGTCGCCCTGCTCGCGCCAGGCGCGACGCCGGCGGTGCCCTGCTACGCCTACGTCACCAAGCCAGCGCCTCCCGAGGTTCTCGTCTCCGCCCTGCGCAACGCGTGTGACCACGCGCGCGCCCGCCGCGAGGCCGACGCCACCCGTCAAGAGCTCGAGCAGCTCAACCAGATCGGGGTGAGTCTCTCCGCTGAGCGCGACACCGATGCGCTGCTCACCCTGATCCTCAGCAAGGCGCGCGAGATCACGCGGAGCGACGCGGGCTCCATCTACGTGGTGGAGGAGCCGGCGGACGGCGCCCGGCGGCTCCGCTTCAAGCTCGCCCAGAACGACTCCGTCCGGGTGCCCTTCACCGAGTTCACCTTGCCGATCGACGACGCCAGCGTGGCCGGGCACGTGGCGCTGACCGGCTCCGTACTCCAGCTCGACGACGCCTACGTGCTGCCCCCGGGCTCCCGCTTCCAGATCAACCGCGAGTTCGACGAGCGCGTGGGCTACCGCACCAAGTCGATGCTGGTGGTGCCGATGACGACGCCGCAGGGGACGGTGATCGGCGCGCTCCAGCTCATCAACTGCAAGCGGGATACCACCGCCGTGTTCCCGACGCCGGCCGCCGTCCTCGCCGACGCCATTCCCTACCCGGAGCGCTTCCGGAGCCTGGCCGCGTCGCTCGCGTCGCAGGCCGCCGTCGCGCTCGAGAACAGCCGGCTCTACCAGTCCATCCAGACCCTCTTCGAAGGCTTCGTGCAGGCCTCGGTCACCGCCATCGAGTCGCGCGATCCCACCACCTCGGGCCACTCGTTCCGCGTGGCCGACTTCACGGTCGCCCTGGCCACCGCGGTCGACCGGGCCGACCACGGCATCTTCCGGGAGGTCCGCTTCTCCGCGGACGAGATGAAGGAGATCCGCTACGCCTCGCTCCTCCACGATTTCGGCAAGGTCGGGGTCCGCGAGGAGGTCCTGGTCAAAGCGAAGAAGCTGCCACCCGGACACCTCGAGCTGATCCGGCAGCGCGGCGAGATCATCCGCCGCGGGCTCGAGCTGCGCCACGCGCGGCGAAAGACGGACTGGCTCCTCCAGCACGGGCGGGATGGCTTCGCCGAGCGCTGCGCCCAGTGGGATGCCGAGCTGGCGGTGGTCCTGGCCGACCTCGACCAGCATCTCAAGGCGATCGCCGCCGCCAATGAGCCCGCCGTGATGCCGGACGACGTCTCCGCGGGAATTCGCGATCTCGCGGACCGCGCGTTCCCCGACTACCTGGGCGACACGCTCACCCTGATCACCCCGGAGGAGGCACGCATCCTGGCCATCCCGAAGGGCAGCCTCACGCCCGACGAGTACCGGCAGATCCAGTCCCACGTCGTCCACACCTACCAGTTCCTCAAGCAGATCCCGTGGACCAAGGAGCTGCGGCGGGTCCCGGAGATCGCGCGCTCGCATCACGAGAAGCTGGACGGCACGGGTTATCCCGACGGCTGGCGCGCGCGCGACATCGCCGTCCAGACGCGCATGATGACGATCTCCGACATCTTCGACGCCCTGACTTCGCGCGATCGGCCCTACAAGCCGGCGGTGCCGGTGGAGCGCGCGCTCGACATCCTCGGCCAGGAGCGCCAGGCCGGGGCGCTGGACGGCGCCCTGCTCTCGCTCTTCATCGCGGTCCGCGCGTGGGAGCGGCCGGACTCGCCCTGATCCGCCGCCGCGGTCAGGCGCCCAGCAGCGCCGCCAGTACACCCCAGGAGAGCACGCCCAGCAGCATCGCCGCCGCGCCGAGCCAATCCGCCGGACGCGATCTCTTCACCTGTTGAGCCCTCAGCGAGAAAAAAAGCGGGCGCGTGGCGCATCGCCGCGCGCGCGCGCCGATCCAGACACGACGCTGCGCGCCGCGACGCCGGTCGCTTTTCCAATCGCGGCGCGTGATCGGCCGCCGCTTCCTGCTGCCTGTCGCCATTCCGATGAGCCGCATGACCTGCTCCTTTCCAGCGCGTTCCGCCCTACATCTGCCGCACGATGCCGACCACCTTCCCCAGGATCCGAAAGTCCCCACGCCCCGACTCCACCACGATGGGCTTCATGGTCGGGTGCTCCGGACGCAGCACGACGGCACCACCTTCGCGCGCGAAGCGCTTCACCGTCGCCTCCCCATCGAGCATGGCCGCCACGATCTCTCCGCTCCCCGCCGTCTCCTGCTTGCGCACCAGGACCAGGTCGCCGTCGACGATGTGCGCGTCGATCATGCTGTCGCCCCGCACGCGCAAGGCGAAGACCTCCTGACCACCCGTCCCGAGCCAGTCCGGCCGGAGGGGGATGGTATCCTCGTGGTTCTCGACCGCGGTGATCGGTACGCCCGCCGCGATCCGGCCGACCAGCGGGATGCCGGCCGGCTCGCCTCGGCGGGCGCCCTTCTGGCTTGGGATGATCAGCGTCCGGGAGGCGCGCTTGCCGGTGACCCGCCGCTCGAGCATGCCCTTTCGCTCCAGCGCGCGCAGATGATCGAACGCCGCGCGGGCCGTGAAGCCGAACCGTTCGCCGATCTCGCGGACCGTGGGCGGCACTCCGTGCCGCTCGCCGAAGATGCGGATGAATTCGAGTACCTCCCGCTGCCGAGCCGTCAACTCTCTCACCCGGGCCTCCTTGCGCCGCTCCGGCTTGCCCTTCTCTGAGCCTCAACAGATGATAGTCAACATCCGTTGAGTTCCACAAGCAAAAAAAGGGGGGTCTACCCGGCGGGCTCCCAGGGCTCGCACACAGGGCACGCGGCGAAGCCGGCTTCCCGGGCTTCAGCCACCCGCTTGAAGTACAAGCGCTCGGGCTCCGCGATCCGGCGGGCCCAGCCGCAGTCGCGACCGTGGAATAGCTTGGCGCTCCGCTGGGCCAGATAGGCCTCACCCTCCGGGACGGGGATGACCGGCGCGTCGTACGGGTTCAACACCGACTCCGGCAGGGCCTGGGCGGCGGCGGGCTCCGCAGCCGCCTCGGGCGGGGTCACCACCGGCGAGGGTTCGGGCAGCGGATCGAGCTCGTTGATCTTGAGATTGGTCTCGATGGTGGATCGGAACTCTTCGCTGGCCCGCCGGAACTCGCGCATGGCCCGACCCAGCGAGCGGCCGAGCTGGGGGAGGTTCTTCGGCCCAAACACGAGGAGGGCGATGACGAAGATGAGAACCAGTTCCTGCAGGCCGATGTCGAACATGGATGGGCGCGCTCAGCCTCCGATGATATCACCCCGGGCGAGGCCGGCGACCAAGCGCAACTTGTGCGCCCTTCCCAACCCCGAGGCACGATCTGCCTGCCCGGCGCGACGAGATCGACTCGCGGAGCGGATCTTAGCACGCGCTTCTCCTTGCACCGGCTCCACGATGAACGGATAATACGGCACCCGTCGGGGCCGAACCGACTCGTCAAGGAGATCCACATGCGGAGCGTGCGTGTAACCAGTCTCGCGATCGTGGCACTTCTGGAAGCGCTGTCACCGGTGCCCTCCCACGCCCAGGTCCAGCCGGTGGGAGTCGTCACCACGCTCACCGGCCGAGCCGACATCACCCGCGCGACGCTCAGCCAGCCGCTCATCCTGAAATTCAAGGACGATGTCTTCGAGCGTGACCGGATCGCTACCGCCGAGAATTCCATCGTCCGCGTGTTGCTGGGCGGCAAGGCGATCGTGACCGTACGCGAGCTCTCGGTGCTCACGATCACCGAGGAGCCGGGCCGCGCCACCATCGACCTCACGTCCGGCAAGATCGCGGTCGCCGTCGCCAAGCAGCGCATGCGGCCGGGCGAAACGCTGGACGTGCGGACCCCGAACGCGGTCGCGGCCGTGCGCGGCACGGTGTTCGTGGTGGAGACGCACCAAGTCGGCACTTCTCAGGCCTCGGGCGGCGGTGCTCCCGGCTCGTTCGCGACGACGATCGACGTGAAGCCGCCGCAGAATCCGCAGGCCGCGCCCGATATCGTCTCGGTCACCGTCGGCGGACAGACGCGGGACGTCCCGGGCGGCAGCGGCATCAGCGCCATCGGAAATGCGCTGGGCCAGCTCCGCGCCTGGAATCCCACCACATTCGTGACCGGCTTGACGGTTCAGCCGGGGTCGGGCGGCCCAAAGGCCGACCCCGCCGTGCAGGGCTCGATCGACAAAGGGACAGATCAGGCCGCGCTGCTCGGCACCGTCATCGGTGGAGGAGGCATTGGCTTTCCTCCCCCACCGCCGCCACCGCCACCACCGGGGATCAACCAATGCCAGAACTGTGGGAACCCGCCACCGCCGTCGCAGCAGGCGCCGACTGGGCTCATCGTGAACGGAGGCTTCGAGACGGGGAATTTCAATGGATGGACCCAGTCCGGGAACCTCGGGTTCACCGGAGTGTCCACCGGATTCTATGCGCATAGTGGAACCTACGGCGCGTCCCTCGGCCCGATCGGCTCTGACGGCTTCCTGTCCCAGATCCTCGCGACAATAGCTGGCAAGCCGTATATCGTGTCATTTTCGCTCCGCAGCCCGGGGGGGTTCCCCAACGACTTCAACGCATCGTGGGCCGGGGAGACGTTCTTTTCGCGGGTCAACATCCCCTCCGGTGACTGGGAGTCCTTCAGCTTCACCGAGGTCGCCACGGGCTCATCCTCGGTCCTTCAGTTCGGATTCCGCAACGACCCGTCCTTCCTCGGCTTGGATGACGTCTCGGTGATTTCGGATCCGCCGCTCTTCTTCCTGGGATCGGGGGGCACGCTGACTCGAACCGGGACCGATCCGCTCCTCCGGCTCTCCAATGCGCCGCAGACGTTCGACTCCCTGATGATCGTGTGCTGCGGTGGACGGGTCAGCCTCGGCGGCCCTCTTCTTCAGGCGTTGAACAGTGACCTGACCGTGCCCTTCAGCTTGCTGAGCGTCATCCAGGGCGGCAGCCTCAGGAGCACGTCGACCGATCCGCTCGTCCAGCTCCTGGGCGGCACCCACAGCTTCGGCAGCATGGGGCTGCCCATGTTCGAGATTGCCGGCGTGAACACCGCGGTGGACGCCCAGACCGGCCTGACGCTGGGCATCGACCAGCCGCTCCAGATCGCCGCTCCCCTCCTCGACACCGCCCAGGCCACGGTCAGCGCCCACCAGGCCGTGCGCATCGACGCGGCGCTCCTGGAGGCCACCGCCCCGCTCCTGTCATTGCGCGACGGCAGCCGTTTTATCTCCGCCACCGACGCCGTCCAGCTCTCCTACCAGGCCAAGGTCACGAGCCTCGGCTCCGTGGTTCGTCTCGACCGGAGCGCGCTCACCGTCGCCCAGGGCGCCGCGCTCAACGTGGCCGGGGGCAGCCTGATCCGCGTCACCGGCGATCTCTTCAGCCTGAGCAACGGCAGCACGTTGCAGCTGCTGAACGGCCCGCTCGTGAGCCTGAGCGGCGGGTCGATCCTGAGCGTGAACGGCGCGCTCATCGGCTTCGGCGGAACCGGCGGCAACCTCGTGTCGGTGACGAACAGCCTCTGCCCCTGCACCAGCATCGGCGGCCTTCCCGTGAGCCTGACCGGCGGCGCGGTCGCCAGCAACGTGAGCATCGCGGGCGCGATCAAGAACGGCAATCTGGGCTCGCTCAGCCTCGCGCCCAACTCGGCGGCCATTCGCATCGACGGCGCCGCGACGAAGGTCACGATCGGCGGGCTGTAGACGCGCCGCGGCGGGCCGCGTCCCGTTGTGGGCGATGGCGTCCGACGCTTTTTGTCGGACGCCGCGTCACGATTTGCGGGCGCCGCGATCGCCCGAGCTCCAGCAATCCTCGCTTCGTCTGATCTTCCGGCAGGTTCCGGCCCCCCTCCCCATGGCAGCGCGCTTGCTACCTTCTTACGCGCGAGCACGCGAGCGCCACCATGCAACCCGTGCAGGGAGGCCACCCGATCCTGATGAGCCGAATCAGCCGATTCAGTCCGGTCCTGCTTCTGCTCGCGGTGTGGCCGGCCACCGCGTCGGCCCAGACCGCGGTCGAGAGCCCCCGAGGCGTGGGTGTCGTGACCACGCTGGCCGGCACCGCGACCGTGGCGCGCGCCGCCCTGCCGAGCCCGCAGCCTCTGCGGTTCAAGGACGACGTCTTCCTCCGTGACCGCATCTCCACCGCCGAGAAATCGATCGTGCGCGTCCTGCTCGGCGGCAAGGCCCTCGTCACGGTGCGCGAGCTCTCGGCCCTGACCATCACCGAGGAGACCGGTCGCTCCACCGTCGATCTCACATCCGGCAAGATCGCGATGGGGGTGGCGCGACAGCGCATGCGCCCCGGCGAGGTGATCGAGATCCGGACCCCGAACGCCATCGCCGCGATCCGGGGGACCGTGCTCGTCGTGGAGCTGATCCCCGAGCCCGGTGGCCGGGCCGGCGGGACCCCGCGCTACACCACCAAGGTCCACGTTCTGCACGGGCTGGTCGAGGTGTCCGATCCGAACAACCCCGGCGCGCCGCCGGCGCAGGTGGGAACCCTCGAGAGTTGGAGCCGCACCGGAAGCGAGCCCTCCGCGCTCGTTCCCCTCACCCCCGCGGCTGCCGACCAGGTCTTCGCCGACCTCCGCTCCGCCCCCCAGATCGTCGAGGGCCCCAGCGAGTTCATGAGTAGCGTCACCACGCGGGAGCAGGCGAAGGCAGTCGCGGTGGCGGAGCTACTCGCGCCCGACGTGGCCGGCGCGGGAGGCGGCGGAGACGGCGGCGCCCCGGCTTCCGCTCCGGCGGCACTGAGCACCGCGACGCCGGGTCCCACCGACGCCCCCGTCGTTCCGGTCCTGGCCACGTCGACTCGGCTCCCGGGCTCGACCGGGCCGGGCGGCTCGTCCTCGGGTCCGACCGGTCAGGCGCGCTCCTCCTACACCGGCCAGACGGTCACGGTCGGCGGCAATCTCTACTCGCTGACGGGCGTCCAGACGGATGCGCCGACCATGCCGATCCTCGAGGCCACCAACAGCTCGCTCAGCGTCAGCCAGAACCTGATGGAGGTCTCGGGCGGGGCCACGTTCACCAGCACCGGAAGCGCGCCGCTGCTCTATCTCGACCCCAGCAAGCTGAGCGCCGGGCGCGTGCTCCAGCTGAGCGGTGCCGCCCAGTTCAGCCTCGTCGGCTCGCTCTTCCAGGATCAGAACGGGGGCCTCGACCTGCAATCCAACATCCTGCAGCTCTCGGGGAGCGCGAGCCTGGTCGGCAGCGGCGCCTCGGCCGTCGTGGACCTGATCGGCTCGAGCGCCACCACCGCGGGGAGCCTGCTCGCGGTGAGCGGCGCCGCAGTCATGGATCTGGTCAACGCGAGCGCCCCGCTCCTGAGCCTCACCAAGGGCGCGGCGCTCATCACCGACCAGAGCCTCGTGAGCCTCTCGGGCAGCGCCGCGGTGAAGCTCAGTCAGTTAACCGCGCTCACCGCCAGCAGCCTCACCATCAAGGGCCACGGAGTAAGTCTCACCGGCGGCGCGAGCCTGACCGTCACGGGCGATCTCTTCCGCGTCGCCAACGGCAGCGCGATCACCTTGACCAATGGCGCGCTCCTGAGCCTGAGCGGCGGGTCGATCCTGAACGTCACTGGCGCCCTCATCAACTTCATCGGCACCAACAACACCGTCTCGATCTCGAACAATCTGTGCGCGGGCGGCGGCTGCACCATGGTCGGCATCCTGCCGGTGCTGGTGACGGGCGGTGGGTCGATCAGCCTCAGCAATCCCATCCTGAATCTGACCGGAACGAACACTCTCAAGGTCACGTCCGGGTCCGCCGTGATCAGCGTCTCGGGCGGGTCGCAGGTCAAGCAGGGCCTGTAGCCGTCCCGCCCCTCCCCCGCCTCAGTACTGCCAGGACAGCGTCAGCGACCAGACGTTCCGGTTGAAGGCGTAGACCGGCAGGTTGGAATCCGCGATCGTGCGCTGGTACTCCGCGGCCAGCGTGAGCGGGCACGGTGCGGTCGGAGCGCAGCCGATGGAGGTGGGGCCCAGGTTCTTGGCGAGGACCTGCTCGATGCGGAAGACGTGGTTCTGCTCGAGGTCCTCCCGCTCCCGCGTGCCCGGATTGACCACGGGCAGGATCGTGTTGGCGTGCAGGTAGTGGCGCTGGTGCAGGTCGAAGTCGTATTTCAGCCGCGTCGATCCCCAGGGCAGCGTGTACTGGCCACCCGCGAGGAAGCGATTGCCCGCATACGTGTAGTTCCGACCGTCGGCCTTCTCGTAGTCGAACTGGTAGCCGACCCGGATGTAGTGCTTGTCCTGGGCGAAGCGGAAGACGTGGATGAACCCGGCCATCCAGTTCCGAGCGTCGCGGTCCTCGTCCGCGAGCTGGCCGGGGGTGGCGTAGAAATCCTTGTCCTGGAACCGCGCCAGCACGGTGGTGAGGTTGCCCTGGTTCTCCACCAGCGTGCCGAAGAGCGTGGCGGTGTGCCGCTGGAGGAAGTCGTCCCCGCCGAGCGAGAGGTAGTCCCAGGAATACTGCGCGCCCACCTGATACGGCATGGAGCCGATCGCGGCGCGGTAGGACACCGCGCCCGCCACCAGATGGTTCTGGACATTGAACGACGGCAGCCGGTTGTTGTACGTCTGGAAGAACGAGTACGTGACGGTGGACTCCCACGGCCCGGTGCGGAGCCACGCGTACTCGAGCCGCAGCGCCGCCAGCTCGCCCGGCGTGGCAGTCTTGCGGCGACGCAGCGACTCCGCGGTCGGATCGTGGCTCGGCTGCGGCACCACCGCCACGTTGCTGTCGTAGAGGAAGCCCGCCCGCACCTCGGCGTGGAAGCGTCGCTCGGCGTCGCGGGCGGAGGCCAGCGTGTCGCGGATCCGCTCGGCCGGGCCGGTCAGGGACGAGCCGGTCTGCAGCTTCAGCGCGGCGTCCACCTCCGCCACCGCTTGCTCCGGCAGTCCGAGGATGGCGAGCGTGAGCCCCGAGTAGAACTTCACGAGCTGCTGGATGTTCGGGTTCGGCGACGTCTCGGCCCGAAAGGCCCTGAGGGCCCCCTGGTAGTCCTTCTTCCGGTAGCGGATCAGGCCGACGTAGTAGCCGATCCCCTCGGTCTGCGGCCGCTCGTTGAACACCGGGGTGAGCGGAGTCTCGGCCTGGTCGTAGCGCTCCAGGGCGAAGTAGGCCACCCCCAGCAGGAACAGGATCGACAGGTCGCGCGGGGCGCGGACGCGGGCCTTCTCCAGCACCTCCGCGGCCTGCTCGGTCTTCTGCTGGGCCATCAGGACCAGGCCGGTGTAGTAGAGGGCCTCGACGTTGTTGGGGTCCTGGGCCAGGGCCTCGCGGAGCAGGCCGAGCGCCTCGTCGTACTGGCGCGCGTCGTAGGCCAGGATCGCCTGGGCCACGAGAACGTCGGCCTCCGACTGCTGCGCCGCGGCCGGCGCCACCGCGCCGGCCAGCAGCCAGGCGTTGCCGACACACACGTCCACCGCCAGCACCAGCGCCAGTAGCGCGCGGCGCGTCCCCGCGGGTCGACGTCGGGCGAAGAGCATGCTCATGCGGTTCGCAGGGCCGGACCAAGCCGGCCGTCACGCGAACCGTTACTCTACCTAGAAGACCCTGCACTAGTCCACCTTTGCGGGGCGGGCCTAATTGGGTAGCGCAGGGCGTCACGGCCGCGTAAGGTGAGCGGGTGGGCACGCCGGGTCCAGACTGGCAGGGCTTCGCCCGGGCCATCACGGCCCGCCGCCGGCCGATCGTCCAAGGACTGGCCGAATTCGTGCGCCTAGACACGGTCAGCCAGCAGCCCGACCGCGTTCGGTCCGGGGCCGAGTGGCTCACCCGGGCCATGCGGGCGCGCGGCCTCGAGGCCGAGATCCTGGAGACGGGCGGCAACCCCGCGGTCTATGGCTCGCTGCCCCGGCCGGATGCCCACCGCACCGTGCTCGTCTATTGCCACTACGACGTCAAGCCTGCCCCGCCGACCGGGTGGCTTCAGCCGTCACCCTTCGATCCGGTCCTGCGCCGGGGGACTGCCGAAGAGGGCGCGCCCCGGCTGGGCCTGGCCGACGTGGCCGACGACCTCCTGCCGCAGCACCGGCTCTACGGGCGCGGCGCGGCCGACGACAAGGGCCCCATCTGGGCCCACCTGACCGCAGTCGAGCTCATGGGCGCTTTGGGCCTCGCGCCGCGGGTGGCCCTCAAGTTCATCTTCGACGGCGAGGAGGAGATGGGGAGCCAGCACTTCGGCCCCTTCACCGAACGGCACCGCGACCTCCTGGCCGCCGACCTCGTCCTGGTCATGGATGGGCCGAAGGACGCGAGCGGCCGGCCCACCGTGGCCTTCGGCGCGCGCGGCGTGCTCTCGCTCGAGCTGACGCTGGAGGCGGCCCGACGCGACGTGCACTCGGGCAACTTCAGCGTCCCGAATCCCGCCTGGCGCCTGGTCGGTCTGCTCGCTTCGATGGCCGCGCCGGACGGCACGCCGCTCGTCGAAGGCCTGGAAGATGGGGTGGTGCCGCCGACCGCGGCCGAGCGCGAGCTGATGGGGCGCATCCCTCTCGACCGGGCCGCCATCGAGAAGGAGCTGGGCGTGCCGTTGCCCGCGGAGTACCTCGAGCGGCTCATGTTCCACTCCACCCTCACGATCCGGGGGCTGCGGAGCGGCTTCACCGGCGGGGAGGCCCAGACCATCATCCCGCATCAGGCCACCGTGGCGTTCGACGCGCGGCTCGTGAAGAACCAGCGGGTCGAGACGGTGTACCGGCGGATCCTCGATCACATCCGGGGCCAGGGCTTCGCGGTGATCGAGTCCGCGGACGCGCCCATCCCGGACGAGCTGCGCGGCCGCGCGGTCCGCGTGGTGGAGCGGCGGGGCTACGACCCCGCCAAGACGCCGGCGGACCTGCCGATCTCGCGCCTCGTGATCGAGGCGGTGGAGCGCGCGCACGGGGGCGCGCCGGCGGTGGTGCTGCCGACCATGGGCGGGAGCGTGCCGCTGTGGGCCTTCACGGACATCCTGCGAATGCCGACCATCGTGGTGCCGTACGCCAACGCCAACAATCGCCAGCACAGCCCCAACGAGCACTTGAACCTGGATCACCTCTTCCAGGGCGTGCTCACCACCGCCCACCTGCTCCACGACCTCGGCTAGCGCTCCTCCGGCTTGCCGAGCCGGTCGAGGAGGAAGCGGCG
>JBGOVO010000209.1:0-6960 GCA_041478145.1 Methylomirabilia bacterium | reverse complement strand
GCTCCGCCTCCGGTCGGCGAGGTGGAGAGCCTGATGGACGCTTTCTCCCGCATGCTCACGGTCGTCGAGCAGCAGGCGTCGGATGTCCACCGCTACGCGGTTCGGCTCGACAGCGCCTACAAGGAGATCGAGACGAGCAATGCGCGTCTCAAGGAGTTCTCCTTCAAGGATGAGGTGACCGGGCTCTACAACCGGCGCTTTTTCTCCATCCGGCTCGAGGAGGAGGTGTCGCGTTACCGGCGCTTCAACCATCCGGTCTCGGTCGTCCTGCTCGACCTCGACGGCTTCAAGGCGGTCAACGACGATCTGGGCCACGCGGCCGGGGACGAGACCCTCCGCGCGATGGCCGAGATCCTCCTCAAGCAGTCGCGTGGGATCAACGTGATCTGCCGCTACGGCGGCGACGAGTTCGCGGTGCTCCTGGTCGAGACCTCCAAGAGCGGCGCGCGCCTCTACGCCGACCGCATCCGCTACGTGCTCTCCACCTGGACCTTCGCCCACGGCCGCCGGGTGACCGCGAGCTTCGGCATCGCCTCGCTGCCGGAGGACGTGGCCCCCGCCGCGGACGAGCTGATCCGGGCCGCCGACGAGGCGCTCTACGCGGCCAAGCGAGCCGGCAAGAACCGCGTGTCCGTGCACGAGGACATCGGGACCGGGCCCGGAGTCCGGCCGGAAGCCTGATCGCGGTGACGTCCCTCGCCTCCGCCCGGCGTGTGCTCATCGTCGACGACTCGCACGAGATCCGGACCATCTTGCACGCGGTGTTCGGCTCCGCGGGCTACGAGTGCCGGATGGCCTCCAACGGCCGGGAGGCGGTCGGCCTCTTCGAGCGCGAGGGCGCTCCGCTCACCATCACCGACCTCAAGATGCCGGTCATGGACGGGCTCCAGCTCCTCCGGCATGTCAAGGCCCGGGACGCCGACGCCGCCGTCATCATGCTCACCGGCGCCGGGGACGTGGGCACCGCGGTGGAGAGCCTCAAGCAGGGCGCGAGCGACTTCATCCTGAAGCCGGTGAACCTCGACCAAGTCCTGCTCGCGGCCGAGCGGGCCCTCGAGCGCCGGCAGCTCGTGATGGAGCGGCGGGAGCACCAGGGCCTCCTCGAGTGCCGGGTGGCCGAAGCCACCCGCGACCTGGCCGCCGCCCTCGGGGAGCTGCAGCAGACCTACCAGGCGACCCTGGAGGCCCTCGGCTCGGCGCTCGCCACGCGCGAGGTGGGGACGGAGCTGCACTCGCGCCGCGTGTATGCCTACTCGATCGAGCTGGCGCGCGCCCACGGGCTGGCGCCCGCGGAGCTGGACGCCCTCGGCCGCGGCGTCCTGCTGCACGATATCGGCAAGATCGGCATCTCCGACGCCATCCTCCTCAAGCCCGGGCCCTTGACGGACGAAGAGTGGCGGATCATGCGGAGCCACCCGGAGGTGGGCCGGCAGCTCCTCGAGCGCATCCCGTTCCTGCGCGACGCGATCCCCGTCGTCTATCACCACCACGAGCGCTGGGACGGCGCCGGCTACCCGCTCGGCCTCGCGGGCGAGGCGATTCCCCTGGCCGCCCGCATCTTCGCGGTCGCCGACGCCTTCGACGCCATGACCTTCGACCGCACCTACTCGACGGCGATCTCGATGGAGGCCGCGCGGGAGCGAATCCGGGAGGCGGTGGGCACCCACTTCGATCCGGCGGTGGTCGTCACCTTCCTGGCCATGCCGCTCGCGGTGTTCGAAGCGGCCCGCGCCCGCTCGCTGGACCGCTCGATCCCGTAGTTCACGCCGGACCGGCCAGGCGATACTTCTCGACCGCGTAGGCCTTCTGCTTGAACTTCTGCACCTTGCCGGGAACCGCTCCACGATCTCCACGTACTTCGGGACCTTGAAGTTGGCGATCTTGCCCCGGGCAAACGGGCACGCCCACGATGGAGCCGTCGAGCACCTTGGGGTGGCGCAGTAGGACATCCTCGATCTCGGCGGGATACGTGTTGAAGCCGCCGACGATGATCATGTCGGTCAGCCGCCCGGTGATCCGCACGTAGCCTTCCGCGTCCTTGACGGCCATGTCGCGCGTGTGGAGCCACCCGTCGCGGATCTTCTCGGCGGTGGCCTCGGGCTTGTTGTAGTACCCCTTCATCAGGGTGGAGCCCTTGATGCAGAGCTCGCCTTCCTCGCCGGGCCCGAGCTCGCGCCCCGACGCCGGATCCACGACCCGGTCCTCGATCTCGGAGGTGCGCAGCCCCACCGTCGACTCGCGCTTCTCGATCGGGTCGCCGGGGCGCGTCCAGTGGGTGCCTCCGGTGGCCTCGGTGAGCCGGTAGACGACCAGCGCGTCCATGCCGAGCCCGCGCTCGCGATCGAGGACCTTCCGCATGATCTCGACCGGCACCGGCGCGGCCTCGATCGAGCCCGTCCGCAGCGAGCGCAGGTCGTGGGTGCCGAAGGCGGGGTGGCCGAGCACGGTGATGAACATCGTCGGCACGCCCGAGACGATCGTCACGCGCTCCGCCTCGATGAGCCGCATGGCCTCGAGCGGGTCGAAGACCTCCATCACGACCTGGGTCGAGCCCACCCGGCAGTTGCCCGCGATGCCGCCCATGGAGCCGAAGATGTGGAAGTAGGGCACCGGCACCAGGTAGCGATCCTCCGCCGTCCAGCCGTGGAGCTCCGTGTAGACGCGGCACTTGAAATACACGTTGCCGTGCGACAGCAGGCAGCCCTTGGGCTCGCCGGTGGTACCCGAGGTGTACAGCATCCCGACCGGATCCTCGGCGCGACCGCCTGGATCCGAGGACGATCAGGTGGCGCAGCGCGGGGAAGCGGTCCCCGGCCGGCCGGCCGCCCGCTCCGCCTCCGGGCACAGCTCGCGGAGAATCTCGAGGTAGTCGAAGCCGCCCGCGCGGAAGCTGTCCAGCATGATCAGGGCCCGGGCGTCCGGCTGGCGCAGCACGAAATCCACCTCGAGCGCTTTGTAGCGGCTGGTACACGTTACCGTGACCGCGCCGATCTTGGCGATGCCCAGGTTGGCGACGTTCCACTCCACGCAGTTGGGCATCCAGAGCACGACGTGATCGCCGGGGCCCAGCCCGAGCGCGAGGAGGCCACGCGCGAAGTCGTCGCCGCGGCGCTTGAGCTGCGCGTAGGTGACGCGCTCGTGCTTGAAGACGACGGCCTCGCGCTCAGGAAACTGCGCGGCGGCCCGGTCCACCATCTGGCCGAGGGTGAGGGCCGGCCCGGGCCCCGTCATCGAACGGGGGCGTGCTCGATGTGCTCCAGGAGCTGGCGGGCCCGCGCCGCGGCAACCGCCAGGTCTTCCGAGGACACGCCTTCCTCGCGCGCCCGGCGGACGTGCACGAGGAGCCGCTGCGCCCGCTCCAGCGCGGTCGCGCGGTCTCCGTCGCCCAGGAGCTGCGGGATCAGATCGAGACTCTGGCCGGCCATGTCCTCGAGCGTCCGCACGAGCAGATCGCGAGCGAGCCGCCGTCGGCGCTCGTCGATGCCCCGGACGGAGAGTGCCTGGAAGAGGGTCTCGACCGCCGCGTCGAAGTCCCCCGCCCTCCACCGGCGCAGACCGAGCCGCGTGTGACCGCGCCAGAGCCGGCGCCCCACCCGCCGCCGCAACGGCGTCGGCAGCGACGCCGCGGCCCGCGAGTCCAGGAGCACGCGGGCCGTCTCCAACGAGCCGGTGAGCGGCGCCTCGTCGCCCGCGCCCCGGCGCAGCGCCCGCCTCAGGCGCCAGAGATCCCGGGCGATGGCGGTGGAGCAGACCTCGAGCAGGAAGGCCGCGGTGTCGGGGCCCAGCTCTCCATTCGTGAGTGCCGGATCGATGCGCCGCCGCGCCTCGGCGAACTCCCGCCCCCGCACCAGCTCGGCAACCCCCTCCCGCCAGTCTTCGGCCGCGGTGTCGCGCGGGATCTCCGATGCGCCCGGCGGGGCCGCCCCGGGCCGGCGGGCGAGCGGCGGCCGCGGGAGATGCGTCGAGCCGGCCGTCGGGCCCGGCCGCAGGCGCCGTCGCGCGAGACGGCGGCGCGCGCGAAGCCTCGCCCGCGGATCACCCTCGAGCACGTCCATGAGCCCGAGGAAGAGGAGCACGAGCGCGATCACGCCGACCACCGCGAGCAGGGCCTCTTCGACGGTCACGTCTGGCCTCGGTGCGGAGCGAACGAAAGGACCGGCGCCATGCGGCCCACCGTACCATGCTCCCCCGGCTTTCCACGACCATTTGCCGGCCCGGCCGCCCCTTTGAGTTCACGCGTCGCCGCGGGGTATGATGCAGGTACCGGCCCATCCACATTCCCGCAGTCCTCGAGGAGGATCAATGCGTCGCGTCGCCGTGATCGGAGTGGGCGTCACCAAGTTTGGCAAGCACGATCGCACGAGCGCCGAGCTGTTCGCCCAGGCCGCCGCTGACGCCATCATCGACGCGGGCATCGCGCCGAGCGCGGTCCAGGCCCTCTACTTCGGCAACGTCACGGGGGGCGAGACCGAGCACCAGCTCCACATGGCTCCGCTGGCCGCGACGCTCCTCGGGCTGCCCACGATCCCCACCACCCGCTTCGAGAACGCCTGCGCCACCAGCCACGTCGCGTTCCGCCACGCGGTGATGGAGATCGCGAGCGGCGCGTCGGACGTCGTCCTGGTCGGCGGCGCCGAGCGCGTGCTCAACGTGCCGACCGAGTCGGCCACCGAGTTCTTCGCCTACTGCTCCGACGCTTCCCTCGAGCAGCCGGTCGGCCTCACCTTCCCGGGCGTGTTCGCCCTGATCGCGCGCGCCCACATGGACAAGTACGGCACCACCGAGGAGCAGATGGCCCACGTGGCGGTCAAGAACCACCGTCACGGGGTGCTGAACCCGAAGGCGCAGTTCCAGAAGGAGATCTCGCTGGAGACGGTGCTCAAGAGCGCCTACGTCGCGGATCCGCTCAAGCTCTTCGACTGCTGCCCCTTCACCGACGGCGGCGCCGCGCTCGTGCTGGCCTCCGAGGACGTGGCCCGCCGGCACCGGCGTCCCATCTGGGTGCTGGGTACCCACGCGGCCACCGACACCATGTTCATGCACGAGAAGCGCGACCTCTCGCGCGTGACCGCCACCGAGCGCGCCGCCCAGGGCGCCTATCGCCAGGCGGGCAAGACCCCGGCGGACGTGAACGTGGTGGAGCTGCACGACTGCTTCACCATCGCGGAGATCGTGGCCACCGAGGGCCTCGGCTTCTTCGAGCCCGGCACCGGCGGCCTGGCCGCCGAGAAGGGCTGGACGAGCCTCGGCGGCAAGCTGCCGGTGAACCCCTCGGGCGGGCTCAAGGCCAAGGGCCATCCGATCGGCGCCACCGGCGCCGCCCAGATCGCCGAGATCGTCACCCAGCTCCGCGGCGAGGCGGGCCCGCGCCAGGTGGACGGCGCCTCCACCGGCCTCACCCACACGCTGGGCGGCAACACCGCGACCGTCCTGGTGAGCCTGTTCGGCCGTGACTGAGCGTGTGATCAACCTGAAGAGCTTCTTCGAGGAAGCGCGCGCGGGCCGGTTGACCGGCATCCGGTGCGGCCGCTGCGGGGCCCTCGCGATCCCGCCGAAGGAGTTCTGCGAGAGCTGCCAGCAGCGCGACTGGCAGCCGGTGCCCCTCGGCGGCGCCGGGACCATCGTGTCCTACACCGTGATCCGGGTGGCGCCGCGTGGCCGCGGCGGCGAAGTGCCCTACGCGATCGCGGTGGTGAAGCTCGACGAAGGGGTCTCGCTGCTCGGCCGCGTGGTCGACATTCCGTTCGACGCGCTCAAGAGCGGCCTGCCCGTCCGCTTCCGGCCCGTCGAGGCCGGCGGCCAGACGCTCGTCGGCTTCGGGCCCGCCTGAGTCAGCCTCCGTAGCCCCAGTTCCAGCACTGCAGGCGCTCCTTCCAGAACCAGTCGTCGCAGATAGCCTCGTCGCACTGACGGTGGCACTCTCGCTCGGTGAGGTTCGCGGTGCACTGGAGCGCCTCGTCCATGCGGCAGTAGCACGCCCCGTGCCCCGGCGCCGCCCGGACGGCACCGGGCGGCAGCTCGGCGGCAGGGCGGTCGGCCGCCGCCGCGAGCAGCGTCATGCCGAGGAGAGCGACCCGGACGATAACGATCATTGCGGCCTCCTCTCGATCTTCCTATACTCGGCGGGTATGCCGTCCCGCCCGCGTTGGCCGGTGATCGGCTGGCTCCTGCTCGCGCTGCTCCCGCCGAGCGCGGCCGTCCCCGTGCGCGCGGCCGAGACGTACGCGCTGCGGCCCGTCGCGCGCACCGGAGAAGCGGCCCCGGGTGGCGGCACCTTCGATCGCTTCGGTCAGGAGACACTGCCGATCGTGGCGCCTGTCAACGCGCGCGGCGACGTGGCCTTCTTCGCCACGCTGATCCGCGGCGGCGCCGACGAAGGCATCTTCCTCCGCCGCGGGGACCGGCTCCTGACGGTGGCCCGCGAGGGCGACCGGGTCCCGGGCCTCGGGCGGATTTCGGGCTTCGGCAAGCACCCGACCCCGGCGCTCAACGATGCCGGCACGGTGGCCTTCGCGGCCGCGCTGACCGGCGGCCGCGCGGTCGAGGGCATCTTCGTGTGGTCTGGCGGGCGCCTTCGCGTCATCGCCGCCACTGGGGGTGCCGCTCCGGGCCTGCCGTCGGGCGTGCTGGCAGCCCTGGACGCGCCGGAGATCAATGCGCGGGGCGAGGTCGTGTTCCTCGCCACCGTCCGGCGTGGGAGGGAGTCGGTCGAAGCGATCTTCACGGGCACGGGGGGCGCGCTGCGCAAGGTCGTGGCACAGGGCGACCCCGCGCCGGCGGGAGGCACCTTTGCCGCCTTCGGACCGCCCTCGATCAATGCGCGGGGTGCCGTGGCGTTCGCGGCGGTCGTAGAGGGCAAGGCGGTGCCAGGCGGCATCTTCGTCCAGAGCGGCGACCGCATCCAGATGGCGGTCGCGGCCGGCGAGGAGACCCCGATCGGCGGCATCTTCGCGAAGTTCT
>JBGOVO010000077.1:0-12597 GCA_041478145.1 Methylomirabilia bacterium | reverse complement strand
TGGAACTTCGAGCGGGCGCCCGGCTGGCCGTACTTCTTGCGCTCCTTCATCCGCGGATCGCGGGTGAGGAGGCCGGCCCGCTTCAGGGTCTGGCGCAGCTTGTCGTCGAACTGCAGCAGGGCCCGCGCGATGCCGTGGCGCACCGCCCCCGCCTGTCCGGTGGGTCCGCCACCGCCCACGTTCACCATGGCGTCGAACTGCCCCAGGGTGTTCGTGAGCTGGAGCGGCTGGGAGATGACCATGCGGAGGGTCTCCCGGGGGAAATAGTCCTCGAACGGACGGCGGTTGACCAGGATGCGGCCGCTGCCGGCGCGCAGCCAGACGCGCGCGACGGAGGTCTTGCGGCGTCCAGTTCCGTAGAAGCGGGTGACGACGGCCATGGGGCTCCTCAGCGGCCGCGCGCCCGCAGGGCGAGCGGCTCGGGCTTCTGGGCGGCGTGCGGATGCTCCGCCCCCTTGTAGACCTTCAGCTTCTTGGCCATCGCGCGGCCGAGGCGGCCCTTCGGGAGCATCCCCTGCACCGCCCACTCGATCATGCGCTCCGGATGCGTCTTGAGCATCCGCTCCGCGCTCACCTCACGCAGTCCCCCGATGTACCCGCTGTGCCAGCGGTAGATCTTGTCGGTCAGCTTGCGCCCGGTCAGGTGCACCTTCTCGGCGTTGATGACCACCACGTGGTCGCCCACGTCGAGGTGCGGCGAGAACTGGGGCTTGTGCTTGCCCCGCAGCACCGTCGCCACCTGGGTGGCCAGGCGGCCGAGTACCCTGTCCTGGGCGTCGACCAGGAACCACTTGCGATCCACAGCACTTTCCTTCGGCATTACCGTCGTCATGATCTCCGTCCGGATGGGACCCCCGCCGCCACGTGGAACGCCCCGGGAAATGGCAACAGGTAATCATAAAAGAAACGCCTCATTCGGTCAACTCCCCATGGCCCACTAGCGCCTCCGCGCGGCGCCCCGGGCCGGGGCCGGCGCAGCCTTCGTCTTCCCCGGCCACGGGCAGAGCGCCAGGACCGGGCACGTCGGGCACGCGGGCTTCCGCGCGTGGCAGACGCGCCGGCCGTGGAGGATGAGCCGATGGCTCGCCTGGGTCCAGCCCGGGCGCGGCAGCACCTGGCAGAGCTGATCGTGCACCTTCTCCGGATCGTCGGCGCGGGCCAGCCCCAGGCGCTGGGAGACCCGGAACACGTGGGTGTCCACCGGCAGGGCGGGGATCCCGAAGGCGTTGCCGAGCACCACGTTGGCGGTCTTCCGGCCGACGCCCGGGAGCGCCACCAGCTCCTCGAGCGTGCGCGGCACCTCGCCGCCGTGGCGCTCCACCAGGGCGCGCGCCATTCCGACCAGGGAGCGCGCCTTGGCCCGGAAGAAGCCGGTCGAATGGATCTCTTGCTCCAGCACGGGCAGCGGGAGCCCGGCCCAGTCCTCCGCGCGCCGGTAGCGTGGGAAGAGGTCGGCGGTGACGGCGTTGACCCGCTCGTCGGTGCACTGCGCCGACAGAATCGTCGCGACCAGCAGCTCGAGCGGCGTGCCAAAGCGCAGCTCGGTGCGGGCGTCGGGATACGCCTTGGCGAGACGGGCCAGGATCTTGCGGGCCCGCGCCTTCTTCTCGGGCAGGCTCTCGGGCATCGGCGTGCCTCCTTTGCTCGGCGGGCGGCCCGCCTATTCTCCCACCTCGAGACGCTGCGGCTGGATGTGGACCTGCGCCAGCGACACCGCCATCGGCAGCCGTCGCAGGCGCGGGGTCGGGTCGAAGTTTCTCACGATCCAGTCCACCAGCAGCGCGGGTAGGCGGAGGCCGCCGTAGCGGACGTCGGCGGCCCGGAGCGTGAACGGGTCGGGCGGAGACCCGGCCGCCACGACCAGCCGCGCCGACAGCGCCGGGCCCAGCAGGGGCCAGTGGACGTGAATGAAGCCCTCCTCCATCGTGGCCCGCAGTCCGGCCAGCCCCCGCTGCTGGGCCAGGAAGTCCGCCAGATCCTGCTGGCCGACGCCGAGCCGCTCCACCGTCAGCGAGCGCACGTCGAGCAGCTCGACCGCTCCCGTATCGGCGAGGCGGCCCGGGTTCACGAGCACGGAGCGGGCGCGCACGCGCACGGGGCCGATGCGGAGCGGCGGCTTGCGCCGCGCGAACTCCCCGACCAGCGCCGACTCGGCCTCCACGGCCACGCTGTCCACTTCTCCACGCAGCAGCGCCTCGTCCCGGTAGTCGAGCGTCACCCGCAGGCCCCGCGCGTCGCGCACCACGTCGGCCAGGAGCCCCGCGGCGCCCCGCCGCAGCCGCTCCGCGAGCTGGCCGGCCGAGATCGTCCGGACCGGCTCGAGCCGCCGCATCCGCACCATGCCCTCGCTGCCGTCCGGCAGCGGGAAGCGCGCGATCACCGGATAGGCCGCGGCCAGCCACGGATCACCGCCCTCGAACGCGGCCATGATGCGGTCGGGCTTGGCGGAGGCCGCGTCCGGCCCCTGGTCGCCGGTCTTCACGATCGCGAAGTCCACCGCGAGCGGAGCCTGATCCCAGGCCCGCCCGAGGCGGAGCGGCAGGCGGTCCCGCGCGACGTCGTAGCGGAAGTTGGACACGGAGAAGAAATTGTCGTTGGCGACCACCGCGACGCGAGCGGGCCCGGGGCCGGCGGCGCGCACGATCGTCTCGAGGATCTCGCGGTGATGCCAGTCTCCTCCCTCCGGCGGCCACGAGAAGGCCACCGAGGGCACGACGGGCGCGAGCAGCGTCGCGGGCGGGACCCCGAAGGCCGCCGCCCCGACCTGCACCGCCCCCACCACCGCGCAGGCCCAGCCGAGCGCGCGCCGCGCGCCTGGGCCCAGCGCGGCCACCCCCGCCGCCACCACGAGGGCCACGGCGGGCAGCAGCGGCAGCGTGTAGCGCAGGTTCTTGTTCTGGATGAGGAGGAAGATCGTGAAGGGCAGGAGCGCGGCCCAGAGCAGCCCCCGGGCCCGGGGCCGCCGCGCGAGCGCGACGACCCCCCAGAGCAGCAGCGCGGTGGCCAGGAGGCCGAGCTGAGGCACGATCCACCGCGGATAGAACAGCAGCGAGGACGCGCTCAGCGCCGGCGCATGTCCCGACTCCACCGCCTGCTTGAAGGAGCGGTTGACGATCTGCATCGGCATCCCGACGAGGCGCGGGCCGTACCACGGCAGCGCCAGGAGAGCGGCGATGCCGAGAGCCGCCGCGAGATGCGCCAGGCGGGTCCGGCGCTCCGGGGCGCGCATCGCCCGCCACGCCGTCCACAGCAGCGGGGCCGACAGGTAGGCGGCGAAGGGCGGCTTGGTGAGCATCCCGAGCCCGAGGACGAGGCCGAGGCCGAGCGACCATCGGCGCAGGGTCAGCTCCTCGGTGCGCACGAGCGTGTAGAGGGCCAGGGCCACCATGGCGGCCAGCGGCAGATCGAGCTGGAAGTTGAGCAGCGAGAACACGACGAACGGCGCGGTGGCGAAGACGAGGGCGGCCAGCAGGCCCGCGTCGGGATCGAGCAGCCGCCGACCGAGCCCGAACACCGCGAGAGTCCCCACCACCAGGAATGCCCACATGACCGCCTGCGCGGTCAGCGGAACCATGGGCAGCGCGAAGTAGAGCAGGCCGGCGGCGCAGGTGACGATCGGCGGGTAGAAGCTCGACTCCGCGATGATCTCCCCCAGGCCGCCGCGCTGCGGCTCGGAGAGGCTCCGATGGCAGGCGACCGCGCGCTCGAGATGGTTGGCGTGGTCCCACTCGGGCGGGCGCCGATCCCGCGAGACCCAGACGATCAGGACGACCGCCAGCCCGAGCAGCAGGACGCCGAGGGCCACCGCGGGGCGGCCGGTCATCGCCGGGAAGCGGAATCCGCGGGACGGGCCACCAGCAGGACCGAGATGCCGAACGGCGCCGACGTCCAGCGCAAGAGGCGCGCCTCGGCCGCGAAGCAGGCGGCGAGGAGCCGGTTCACGAGCGGGGCGGGCCGCTGAAGGTCGTGATCGGGGCGGCGCAGCGCCGCTCGCGCGAGCCTCGCCGCGATGATCGGGGGCGCCAGCAGCGTGTTGAAGTACGTGAGCCGCTCGACCGCGAAGCCGCCCGCCTCGGCGGCCCGGCGCAGCGAGCCCGCGGTGTACCGCCGGCGGTGGCCGAGGATCTCATCGTGGCGGCTCCAGAGCCAGGCGTACGCCGGCACCGTCACGAACAGCCGGCCCCCCGGCGCCAGCAGGCGGCGGCACGCGCGCAGAGCGCCCGCCTCGTCGGCCACGTGCTCGAGCACGTCGAAGAGGCAGACCGCGTCCCAGCGCCCGGCTTCGAGTGGGATGTCGTCGGGCAGCGAGCCGGGGCGCACGTCGAGGCCGCGCTCGCGGGCGCGCTCACCCAGGCCGGCGTCCGTCTCGACGCCGACGGCGCCGCCGAAGCGCGCGAGCGCTTCGAGCATCCCGCCGCTGCCGCAGCCGAGCTCGGCCAGGCGGCCGCCTCCGGCGGGCAGCCGGCGCGCCATCTCGGCCAGGATGACCGCGCGCCGGCCCTGGAACCACCAGTGGGCGCGGTCCTCCTCGGCGTGGACGGCGGCGTACGACGGATCCATGGAGTCAGGCGCCGACGCGCTAGCCGGATGCCGCGAGCGCCCGGCGGATCGCCTCGATCCGCTCGCGGGCCGCGGGGGCGCCCAGCGGCGCCGGAGAATGCTCGACTCGCCAGATGGGCGCGTGCGGCTCGGGATCGGTGGCCAGACGCGGGATCAGGTGCCAGTGGACGTGCGGCACCTGATTGCCGAGCAGTTCGTAGTTCATCTTCACGGGCCGGAACACCCCAGCCAGCGCCTCCGCCACCCGGCTCACCTCCTCGATGAGGGTGCGGCGCTCCGGCGCCGACAGCTCGTAGAGCTCGGTGGCGTGCCGACGCAGCACGAGCAAGACGTAGCCGGGGAAGAACTGGTCCTCGTGGAGGAACACCCGCGAGGCCTCGAGATCGGCGACGTGGAGATCACCGCCGCTCGCCCCGTACTTGCCGCACATCACGCAGGAGGCGTCGCTCACCGGCGCGCCCCGAGGAAGCGGCCGATGCGGCTCATGGCCTCCTCGATCCGCTCGAGCGACTGCGCATAGGAGAAGCGGAGATACCCCTCCGCGTTGCGGCCGAAGTCCACCCCCGGGGTCACCCCCACGTGCGCCTGCTCCAGGATCTCGAACGCGAAGGCGAGCGAGTCGTGGGTGAAGCGCTTGGCGTTGGCCAGCACGTAGAACGCGCCGGTGGGCGGCGCGCCCACGCCGAGCCCGATCTCCCGCAGGCCCGCCACCATGGCCCGCCGCCGCTCGTCGAAGATGCGCCGGAACCGGGCGCTCTCCTCCCCCGCCTCGCGGAGCGCGGCCAGCGCGGCCCACTGCACGAACTCGTTGCTCGAGATGAAGAAATTGCCGTGCATGGCGGTCAGGGCCGGCATGAACTCGCGCGGGGCGATCAGGTAGCCGACCCGCCAGCCGGTCATGGCGAAGGCCTTCGAGAAGCCGTTGAGGACGAAGGCCCGGTCGGTGAACTCCAGCGCGGTGTGCTCCGGCCCTTCGTAGGTGAGGCCGTGGTAGATCTCGTCGGAGATCACCCACGGGCCGAGCCGGCACAGGGCCGCCATCCGCTCGGTGGTCAGCACGGTGCCGGTCGGGTTGGCGGGCGAGTTGACGAGCAGGCCCTTCGTGCGCGGCGTGAGGCGCGCCGCCACCGCCTCCGGGCGAAACTGGAACGCGTCCGACTCCTCCACCGGCACGTAGATCGGCTCGCCCTCCGCGAACTTCACGAACTTCGGGTAGCAGGCGTAGTAGGGGTCGGAGAGGATCACCTCGTCGCCCCGATCGAGCAGAGCGCTGAAGAGCAGCAGCATGGCCGGGGAGGTGCCGGCGGTCACCAGGATCTGATCGGGAGACACCGTCACCCCGTACCGCGCGTGATAGTGCTCGGCGATGGCCTCGCGCAGGGGCAGGATGCCGAGGGTGTGGGCGTACCGCGTGCGCCCGTCCTTGAGGGCCCGTTCGGCGGCCTCGCGGATGACCGGCGGCGTGTCGAAGTCGGGCTCCCCGAACTCCAGGTGGATGACGTCGACGCCCTGCCGCTCGAGCGCCTGGGCGCGCTGAAACACCTCCACGGCCAGGAACGGCTCGATCTCCTGGGCGCGCCGCGCGATCACCGCGTCCGTCCTCCCCGCGACCGCGCGAGCCGACGGCGCGCCGCCAGGACCTCGTAAAGCATGCGGGGCCCGTCGCGCAGCACCCCGACCTTGGAGCCCGGCTGATCGGCCCAGTTGACGGGCACCTCCGCGACGCGATAGCCGCTCCGCTCGGCCAGCATCAGGAGCTCGACGTCGAAGCCGAAGCCGTCGGTGGTGAGTCGCGGGAACAGGGCGTCCGCGACCGGCCCGCGGAAGAGCTTGAAGCCGCACTGGGTGTCGACGACTCCCGCCACGCCCAGGCGCCGCACCAGGAAATTGAACACGTGGCCGGAGAGCTTGCGGTGCGTCCGCACCCGGCGAACCACCGCCGGGTCAGCCAGCACCCGCGAGCCCACCGCGAGGTCGGCCCCCGCCGCGACGGCCGCCTCGAGGCGCGCCACCTCGGCGATCGGGGTGGCGCCGTCCGCGTCCACCATGAGCCGGAGCTGCCCGCCCGCCCGCGCCATGCCCGCGCGGACCGCGTGCCCCTTGCCCTGGTTCCGGGCGAGCGCGTGCACGGAGACCGAGGCCCGCCCCGCCGCGACCTCGCGGACCCGCTCGGCGGTGCCGTCGCGGCTGCCGTCGTCCACCACGATGATCTCGTAGGGCTCGTCGCGGCCTTCGAAGTAGGCCTGGATCTCCTTCAGATAGCCGGGCAGGCGGGCCGCCTCGTTGTAGGCGGGGATCACCACGGACCAGCGCGGCGCGGAACCGGTCACGGGGCGCGCTACGTCCACATGGTGGCATCGGCTTGCCGCCGCCGCCGGGCCACGCCCGTCTTCTGAGCGGCCTTCGCCACCTCGCGGGCCACCGCGGGCGCCACCTTCTTGTTGAAGACGCTCGGAATGATGTACTCGGGGCCGATCTCGTCGCGGCCCACGCAGGAGGCGATGGCGTGGGCCGCCGCGATCTTCATGTCGTCGTTCACGAGCCGGGCGCGGGAGTCGAGGAGCCCGCGGAAGAAGCCCGGGAAGCAGAGCACGTTGTTGATCTGGTTCGCATAGTCGGAGCGGCCGGTGGCCATGACCCGCACGTGGCGCTCCGCCTCCTCGGGCTGGATCTCCGGCACCGGGTTCGCCATCGCGAAGACGATGCGGTCGCGGGCCATGCTCTTCACGTCGCGGACCGTCAGCACCCGCGGCACCGACAGGCCGATGAACACGTCCGCGCCCCGGATGGCGTCGGACAGCCGCCCCTTGACCTGCTGGGGATTCGTCGCCGCCGCCACCCACGTCTTCATGAAGTCCATCCCGACGGGCCGGCCGCGATGGATCGTACCGTGCTCGTCCACCCCGATGATGTTGCGGGTGCCGAGCGCGAGCAGAATCTTGATGGTGGCGGTCCCGGCCGCGCCGACGCCGGACACCACCACCTTGAGGCGGCGGATGTCCTTCTTGACGATCTTCAGCGCGTTGAGCAGGGCCGCCAGCACCACCACCGCGGTGCCGTGCTGATCGTCGTGGAAGACCGGGATGTCCAGCTCCTTGCGCAGGCGCTCCTCGATATCGAAGCAGCGCGGCGCCGAGATGTCCTCCAGGTTGATCCCCCCGAAGGCGGGCGCGATCATCTTCACCGTCTCCACGATCTTGCCCGGATCCTTTGTGGCCAGCGGGATGGGGAAGGCGTCCACGCCCGCCAGCTCCTTGAAGAGCATGGCCTTGCCCTCCATCACCGGCATGGCCGCTTCGGGCCCGATGTCGCCCAGGCCCAGGACCGCGGTCCCGTCGGTGACGACCGCCACCGCGTTCTGCTTGATGGTCAAGGTGAAGGCACGGCTCGGATCGTCCTTGATTGCGAGGCACACGCGGGCGACGCCCGGGGTGTAGGCCATGCTGAGGTCGTCTCGGGACCGGATCGGCACCTTGCTGTGTATCTCGATCTTGCCGCCCAGGTGCATCAGGAAGGTGCGGTCCGAGATATTGGCGATCCTGACCCCGGTGGTGCCCTTGACGCGGTCGATGATGTCGTGCGCGTGCCGGCTGTCGCGGGCCTTGATGGTGATGTCGCGGAGCACGCGTTCCCCGGTCATCTCGACCAGGTCGACGGCCCCGATGTCCCCGCCGGCCTTGCCGATCACGGACGTCACCCGGCCCAGCATGCCGGGGCGGTTCCGGATCTCGAGCCGGACCGTGAAGCTGTACGAGGCGCTGGGGACGACGGCCATCAATCGCTCATCATGGCGGGCATTTAGACGGTAGAGCCGCCCCCAGCCAGAGTCAACAAATTTCCCCCGGACGGGTTGACCGGCCTGAGCGGCCATGGTATCCCAGCCCCCTATGCCTTCGAGACTCGCACTCGTCTGCCTGACCGGCGCCCTGCTGGGCGCCGCGGGAGCGGCGCCGGCTTCCGCGGAAATGCAGCGCTGGACGGTGGAAGCGGGGAAGAGCCGGGCCGGGTTCGACGCGTTCCACAGACTCGGAAATTTCTCCGCGGCCAGCGACGCCCCGACCGGCGAGCTCGAGGCCGACATCTCGGACCTCAAGCAGCCAGTCAAGGGAAACCTGACCGTTCCGGTGGCCAGCCTCCGCTCCGGAAAGGCCGGGCGGGACAAGGAGATCCGCGGGGCGCTCGACGCGGAGCATCACCCGGAGATCCGCTACCGGATCGAGAAGGTGGACAGCTCGTTCCCCTCGCTCGCCGAGAACACCGACGTGCTCCTGACCATTCAGGGGGTGCTGTCCATGCGCGGCGTAGAGCGGCCGGTGACCTTCGCGGCCCGGATCCGGCAGCGGGGGGGCGCCCTCTGGGTGCGGGGCGAGAGCTGGATCAAGCCCCGTGAGTTCAGCGTTCCGCTGCTCCGCGACTGGCTGGTCAGCATGAAGGAGAGCGTGCTCGCGACATTCGACCTGGCTCTGAGCAAAGCTCAGTAAGCCGCCGCCGTTCCGCCTTTCCGCCAGCCTTTCGCCTGCCCCGCGCGCTTCGCCTCGGCCCGGGTGGGCCCCACCCCCAGGGTGAATACCGGGCTTCCTGGGTGCGTCTGCTTGGAGCGGCGCAGGGTTAGAAGGAACGATGCGCAAGGGTTGCCGGTTCCACGAGTAGCACCGGGGCGATGAGGCGCGTTGAAACATTGAAACGCGGACCCGGGATGGAGCATCTAAAGCACCGAGGACGGAGCCGAGCACGAACGCTGAGGGGAACAATTACCGGACGCATCCCGACGAATACGAGGGGCCGTAATGACCTTTAGAGAGAGCGGAAACGTGGTGACGACCGAGGCAAGCCAATTCAGAGGGAGCTCGACCGAGCCAAAGCGCCGCGGGCGTCAGGCCCAGGCGGCGGGCAAGACGACGGCCCCGCCCGTGGACGACGAACTGGACCGGGTCGTGGACACCGCGGTCGAGCTGGAAGGCACCCCCGCGCTGTCCGAGGAAGCCCTGCGCCCGTCGAGCTCGCCCGCGGAGGATCCTGTCCGTCTCTACCTCAAGGAGATCGGCAAGGTCTCCCTGTTGAAGGCGGCGGAGGAGGTCGCGCTCGGCCAGCGGATCGAGATCGGCCAGATCGCCCTGCGGCGGGCGCTGGGCCGGGTGCCGTTCGCCACCGCCAAGCTGCTGGCCCTGGTGGATCGGGTCCGCCGCGAGGAAGTGCCGCTCGAGGACGTCATCCTGCTCCCCGAGGGCGGCGAGCCCTCGCCGAGCGAGATCCGGTCGAGCCTTGCCGCCTTCGCCCGGATCCGCCGGCTGGAGCGCGAGATCGAGCGGCTGCAGACGGCGCTCGGCGACAAGCGGCGGAGCAAGACCACGCGCGCCAACTACAACAAGTGGATCGCTCAGAACCGCGCGTCGATCCAGAGCGTGCTCGAGCACCTGCCGCTCAAGCCGGCACTGGCCGATCAGCTCGTCGGCGAGATCCGCCAGCTCGTCAAGCGCATGGGCGCGGTCACGAACCGGTCGGAGCTGCGCCAGCTCGAGCAGACCGCGGGCGCGGGCCGCAAGGCCCTGCTGGCCTCGCTCAGCGAGATCGAGGAGCACGACCGGGTGGTGCGGCAGGCCAAAAAGGAGCTGATGGAGGCCAACCTGCGGCTGGTGGTCTCGGTGGCCAAGCGCTACCTGGGCAGCGAGCTGTCGCTGCTGGATCTGGTCCAGGAGGGCAATATCGGCCTCATGAAGGCGGTGGACCGCTTCCAGTACCGCCGCGGCTTCAAGTTCTCGACGTACGCGACCTGGTGGATCCGTCAGGCCATCACGCGGGCCATCGCGGACCACTCGCGCACGATTCGCATTCCGGTGCACATGGTGGAGACGCTCAACCGCATTTCGCGCGTGAACCGCTCGCTGGTGAACGAGATGGGCCGGGAGCCCACCCCGGAGGAGCTGGCGCAGCGCACCGGCGTGCCCGCGCGGAAGGTGCGCCTGATCCTCGAGTCCTCGCGCAAGCCGCTGTCGCTCGAGACGCCCATCGGGGACGACTCGGAGCTGGGCGACTTCCTGGAGGACAAGGGGGCCGAGTCGCCCAACGACAACCTGATCACCCAGGATCTGACCACCCAGGTGGAGCGCGCGCTGAGCACGCTGTCGCCGAAGGAGAAGGAGATCCTGCGCTTGCGCTTCGGCATCGGCGAGGCGGGTGAGCACACGCTCGAAGAGGTGGGGCGCCGGTTCGCGGTGACGCGCGAGCGGATCCGCCAGATCGAGACCAAGGCGCTGCGCAAGCTGCGCCACCCGCTCCGCGGGCGCGCCCTGCGGGCCTTCGTCGAGAATTGACTCGGAGGGGGGCTACCGCCCCCCTTCCGAATCCCCCCCCGAAAGCAGGTTGCGCGGGCGGAGCCCGCGCTCGAAGCCGGAACTCCCGCCTTCGCCCGCCTTCAGCGGATCAGCTTCGCGTACTGGTCGAGCAGGGGCAGGATGACCTCGCGCCCGTCGGACGGAAGGCGGAGGATCGACCGGGTGATGCCGGCGCCCGCGTAGGTCTCGAGCGTCGCCTCGTCCGGCTTGGCGCCGAACACGGACACCGAGATGGTCTTCATGTCACGGCCGGCCCGCGCGGCACGCACTTCCAGATCTTTCAGCCCGGCCAGGATGACGTTCCCGGCCCGGCCCCGCGGGAACCAGCCCTCGCAGAAGTCCACCACCCGCTGCAGCGTGTGCCCACTCTCCCCGCCCAGGAGCACGGGCGGATGCGGCTTCTGGGCGGGCTTCGGCCAGGCCCAGATCGGATCGAAGTTCACGTGCTGACCGTGGAACTGGGCCTCGTCCTTGGTCCAAATCTCCTTCATGGCCAGCACCTGCTCGCGCATGCGCTGGTAGCGGGTGCGGTACTCAGTGCCGTGGTTCTCCATCTCCTCCGCGTTCCAGCCGGCTCCGATGCCGAAGAGGAAGCGCCCGCCCGAGAGCAGGTCGAGGCTCGCCGCCGCCTTGGCGGTCGTGATGGTGTCGCGCTCGATGATCAGGCAGATCCCGGTGCCCACCTTCAGACGCTTGGTCGCGGCGGCAGCCGCCATCAGCGACACGAAGGGATCGAAGGTGTGCGAGTACTCCTTGGGCAGCTGGCCGCCGCCCGGGAACGGGGTGCGCCGGCTGGTGGGGATGTGGGTGTGCTCGGGCACGAACAGCGACTCGAAGCCGCGCTCCTCGGCGGCCTGGGCCAGCTCGTCGATGCGAATCGCGTAGTCGGTGGCGAACATGCAGAGACCCAAATGCATCGCAGACCTCCTTGTGACCCGCCTCTGGCGGGCCGCGGTTTTCAGACCGGCATCACTCCGTGCTTCTTCCAGGGGCGGTCGACCTTCTTGGTGCGGGCCATCTCGAGCGCGCGGATGATCACCGGTCGGGTTTCCCTCGGGTCGATAACGTCGTCGATCAGCGCTCCTCCGGCCGCGATGTAGGGATTGATGAGCCGGCGGAACTCCTCCACCCGGCGCCCCCGCTCCTCCTCCGGGCTGGCCGCGGCGGCGATTTCCTTTCGAAAGATGATGTTGGTGCCGCCCTCCGGGCCCATGACCGAGATCTCCGCGGTGGGCCAGGCCACGATCAGATCCGGCTCGTAGGCGCGCCCGCACATGACGAAGTAGCCCGCGCCGTAGGCCTTGCGCACCACCACCGTGACCTTCGGCACGGTGGCCTCGCTGACCGCGTAGAGCATCTTGGCTCCGTGGCGGATGATGCCCTGGCGCTCCACCTTGGAGCCCACCAGGAAGCCGGGCACGTCCTGCAGGAACAGCAGCGGGATGTGGAAGGCGTCGCACAGCATGATGAAGTGCGCCCCCTTGTCCGCCGCGTCCACGTCGAGGGCGCCCCCCAGCACCATGGGCTGGTTCGCGACGATGCCCACCGGACGGCCGCCCATGCGGGAGAGGCCGGTGATCAGGTTGCGGGCCCAGCCGGGCTTGATCTCGAAGAACCGACCGTGGTCCACCAGGTGCCCGATCACCTTTTTCATGTCGTAGGCGCGGCGCGCGCTGTCCGGCACCAGGCTCACCAGCGCCTCGTC
>JBGOVO010000327.1:0-4638 GCA_041478145.1 Methylomirabilia bacterium | reverse complement strand
CAAGGTCTTTCTCTCGGTCAAGAACCGGGACAAGCGCGCAGTATTGCAAATCGCGAAGCGGCTCGCCGAGATGGGCTTCAGCCTGGTGGCCACCATCGGCACCGCCAAGCTGCTGCAGCGCCAGGGGATGACGGTGGAGACGGTGTTCAAGGTGAACGAGAGCTACCGCCCCAACATCGTCGACCTCATGAAGCGGGGGGAGGTCGCGCTGGTCTTCAACACGCCGGAAGACGGCCGCGCGCGCAAGGACTCCTATCTGATCCGGCGCACCGCGGTGACCCAGAACATCCCCTACTACACGACGGTGGACGGAGCCCAGGCGGCCATCGGCGGCATCGAGGCCTTGCTCAAGGGCGAGATCTCCGTGAAGCCGCTCCAGGAGTACTACAACCCACCCCCTCTCTCCTCGGGGGAGAGGGCAGGGTGAGGGGGCCAGATGGTGAGGAACCGCCCTATGGAGGCCAAGGACCGCTTGATCGTCGCCCTCGACGTCGAGAGCGTGGCCGAGGCCGAGCGCCTCATGGATCGCCTCCAGGGCCTGGTCACTCGCTTCAAGATCGGCTCGCAGCTCTTCACCGCGGCGGGCCCGGCCGCCGTCGAGAGCATCCGGAAGCGGGGCGCCGAGGTGTTCCTGGACCTCAAGTTCCACGACATCCCCAATACGGTGGCGGGCGCGGCGCGGGAAGCCGCCCGCATGGGCGTGCTCATGTTCAACGTCCACGCCTCGGGCGGGCGCGCGATGATGCGGGCGGCCGCGGAGGGCGCGGCGGCCGCCGCCAAGGAGCTGGGTCGGCGGCGGCCGCTGGTGCTGGCGGTCACGGTGCTCACGAGCCTCGATCGGAGCGCGCTGAGCCGGGAGCTGGGGGTGGCGGCGTCCGTCGAGGGGCACGTGCTCCATCTGGCCGGGATGGCCGCGGAGGCGGGTCTCGACGGCTGCGTGGCCTCGCCCAACGAGATCGCGGCGCTGCGAACCAATCGCGGGCCGGCCTGGGTCATCGTGACGCCGGGCGTGAGGCCGGCGGGCAGCGCCAGCGGAGATCAGTCTCGTATCGCGACGCCCGGAGCGGCCGCCGCCGCGGGCGCCCACTACCTGGTGGTCGGGCGGCCGATCACCGCGGCGCCCGACCCGGCGCGCGCCGCGGAGGCGGTGCTGCAGGAGATGGCGCCGTGACCGCGGGCGGCGCGCACGCCGCGCTGATCCGTCGCCTCTTCGAGATCGGCGCGATCCGCTTCGGGGAGTTCACCCTCAAGTCCGGGATCTCCTCGCCCTTCTACATCGACCTCCGCGCGGTCATCTCCTTCCCGGACGTGCTCGAGCAGGTCGGGGCCCTCATGGCCGCGGAGGTGAGCCGCTGCGGCGGCGACCGCATCGGCGGCATCCCCTACGCGGGCCTCCCGCTGGCGGTCGCGGCCAGCCTGGCCGGCCGGGTCCCGCTCATCTATCCACGGCGCGAGGAAAAGGGCTACGGCACCCGGCGGCGCATCGAGGGGCAGTTCAAGGCCGGGGAGCGCGTGGTGCTCATCGACGACATCATCACGGACGGCGCGAGCAAGCTCGAGGCGATCCAGCCGCTCGAGGAAGCCGGCCTCGTGGTGAAGGATCTGGTCATCCTCGTCGACCGGGAGCAGGGCGGGCGCGAGCTGCTCGCGGCGCGCGGCTACGCGCTGCACGCGGTGCTCACGATCTCCCAGTGCTTCGACGAGGGAGAGCGGACGGGGCTGGCGCCGGCGGACCTGATCCGGCGGTCGCGGGAGTTCCTCGAGGCCAACCGGTTCGCCTGATGGTGCCGGCCAGCGACGGCCCGGGCGAGGTCCTCGTCGAGCGCGAGGCGATTCAGGCCGACGTCGCCCGCCTGGCCGGCCAGATCTCGGCCGACTACCGCGACCGGCCCGTGCACCTCATCGGGGTGCTCAAGGGCTCGGCCGTCTTCCTCTCCGACCTCATGCGGGCGCTCACGGTGCCGGTCACGGTGGACTTCATCTCGGTCGTCCCCTATGGGCCCGGGCCGGTCACCGCCTCGGGCGTGGTGAGGATCCGCAAGGACCTGGACGAGCCGATCGAGGGGCGCGACGTCGTCGTGGTGGAGGGCATCTGCGCGAGCGGGCGCACCCTGGCCTACCTGCTGCGCAACTTCCAGACGCGGAATCCCGCGTCCATCCGCGTCTGCGCGCTGCTGGCCAAGCAGTGCGCGCGGCCCTCGGAGCTCACCCTCCACTACGTCGGCCGCGAGATCCCGGACGTGTTCGTGGTCGGCTACGGCCTCGACCGCGACGAGCGCTTCCGCAACCTGCCGCACGTCGCGCGCTTCGGGTAGCCGCCTCCACCTCGGGCCCCTCACCCGGCCCTCGCCCCAGAGGGTAGTAGGACTGGCGGTCAGGGCTGTCAAGTGCGGTATGCTCTCTCGAGAGGCTCATGCGACCAGCCCGCGCGACCACCCTGCTCCTGACCCTGCTCCCGCTCGCGCTCCTCTCGGCCGGATGCGCCGGCAGCGGGGAATCCCGGACCGTCCACCTGGCGGAGCGCCCGACGTGGACCATGGAAGACTCCTGGACCTATCGCGGCCGGGGCCCCGCGGGGCCGTACACGCTCACGCGCAAGGTGCTGCGCGCGGGTGTCTTCGAGGGCCGGGAGGCGTACGAGATCCAGGCGGGCCCGGCGCGCTACTGGTACACGCATCAGCTCGGCTACCTGGCCAAGATGAGTGGGGACCGCACGGTGCGTCGGGCGGTGCCGCCCGAGGACTGGCAGTGGCCGCTGCAGGTCGGCAAGTCGTGGTCGGCCACCGTCACGTGGGTGGACAGCGGCGAGCAGGAGCGGCGCTTCGTCCTCACCGGCGTCTGGGCGGTGGAGGCCTACGAAGAGGTCAAGACCGCGGCCGGGACCTTCAAGGCCTTCAAGGTGTCGCGGCGCGAGATCGAGAGCGGGGCGTCGCAGGAGTTCTGGTACAGCCCGGCCGTGAAGGGCTGGATCAAGCTGCGCGGCACCGACACCGCCGACGGCACCTACGAGGAAGAGCTGACCGCCTACACCGTCCGCTGACCGCGCGCGCCGCGCGTGGTCAGCGCTTCTGGTATTCCGGACGCCAGCGGAGCAGGCGCGCCTCCACCCGCTTGATGCCGAGCGCCATCACGATGCCGATCAGCCCCAGCACGAACAGGGCCACCATCATGTCGGCGGCGTTCAGCGTGCCCAGCGACTGGATGATCAGGTAGCCGAGCCCGCCACCCGACTCGCCGCCGATGAACTCGCCCACCACCACCCCGATGAGGGCGAACGAGATGGAGGGCGTCAGCGCCGCGAAGGTCCACGCGAGCGTGGAGGGGATGATCACGCTGCTCATGATCTGGCGCTCGGACGCGCCGAGGAACCGCGCGGAGTGGATGAGGTCGGCGTCGACGCTGCGTGCCCCCTGGAAGGTGTTGAAGAAGACGATGAAGAACACGATGCTCCAGGCGAGCACGATCTTGGCGAGGAGACCGAAGCCGAAGATCATGGTGATGAGGGGCACCAGCGCGATGCGCGGCAGCGAATTGAAGGCCACGATGTAGGGCTCGAAGATCCGCGCCAGCCGGTCGCCGCGCCCGAGCACGAGCCCCGCCGCGAAGCCGGTGGAGATGCCGACGAGGAACCCCCAGATGGTCGACTGCACGGTGGAGAGCGCCATCTGCCAGATGCTGAGGCGCACGTTCGGCGACATCAGGTACACGAAGCGCCCCGCGATCGCGGAGGGTCGGCTGATGAAGAACGGGTCGATCCAGTAGAGGCCCGGCGTCCTCGAGATCGCCTTGATGCCGGTCAGGTACTGCCAGGCCGCCACGATGGCGACCAGGATCGCGAGCTGCCACGCCAGGATCTTGATGCGTTCCCGTTTCATGCAGACTTGCGTACCCGCACCTCTGTCTTATGCGGGGGCCCCGACATGGCCCCCGCACTCCCCCAATGGCGGACAACCGGGTTGCTCATCGCCATCATGCGCTTGGCGCCCGGAATTCCTCACCGAGGGCGTGCCAGATCTCGCTGTACTCGCGGGAGTACTCGTCGCTCTCGCGGAGGCGGATCACGTCGCGGGGGCGGGGCAGCCCGACGTCGTAGACCAGCTTGATGCGCCCGGGCCGCCGGGTCATCACCACGATGCGGTCGGCGAGGGTGATGGCCTCCGACAGATCGTGGGTGACGAAGATCACCGTCTGCTGCTTGGCCTGCCACAGGCTCAGCAGCTCGGCGTGCAGGTTCAGCTTGGTGTGGGTGTCGAGCGCGCCGAAGGGCTCGTCCATCAGCAGGATCTCGGGGTCGACCACCAGCGAGCGCATCAACGCGACCCGCTGCCGCATGCCGCCGGAGAGCGTGGCCGGGAAGGCGTCCTCGAAGCCCTGCAACCCGGCCAGCGCGATGGCCTCCCGCACCCGCGCGGCCCGCTCGGCGGGCGGGACGCGGCGGTACTCGAGCCCGAGCGCGATGTTCCGCTCCACGGTGCGCCAGGGAAAGACGGTGTCCTTCTGGAACACGTAGCCGACCTGGGAGGGCGGGGCGCCCTCTACCCGCCGCCCGTCCACGACGATCTCACCGGCCGACGGCGCGATCAGGCCGCCGATCATGTTGAGGATGGTGGACTTGCCGCATCCGGAGGGCCCCACGAT
>JBGOVO010000012.1:0-26012 GCA_041478145.1 Methylomirabilia bacterium | reverse complement strand
CCGGCCGAGCTGGCCCGCAAGCGGGCCCACGAGCAGCGGGCCGCCGCCGACTTCATGGGCGTGCGGCACCTGGAGATGCTCGGCTATCCCGACGGCCAGCTGGAGGACACGCGCGAGCTCCTGGGCGACGTGGTCCGGGCCATCCGCCGCCACCGGCCACACACCGTGTTCGTCCACGACCCGTACCGGATCAAGGGGTTTCAGCACCGCGACCACCGCAAGGCCGGCATCGCGACCACGGACGCGGTGTACCCCTACGCCCGGGACCACCTGCACTTCCCCGAGCACATCACCCGGGAGAGCCTCGAGCCCCACAAGGTCCGCGAGCTCTGGTATTGGGGCGCCGACGAGCCGGACGTCATCGTCGACGTCACCCCGGGGATCGATCGGCAGATCGCCGCGCTCATCCGCCACCACAGCCAGATGCCGGGCTTCAACGTGCCGGAGGGGGCGACGCTCGGCGAGCGCGTGAAGAAGAACGCGGCGGAGCTGGCGGCCGGCTACGGCTTCGAGTACGGCGCGGCGTTCCGCCGCCTCGTCGCGCGCCGGTAGCGAGGGCCGGGAGGCCCAATGGCGATCAAGCTCAAACATCTTCTCGTTGCGGTTGGCACCGTGCTGGTCATCATCGGCCACCTCGGAGACGGTACCGCCACCCGCGAGGTGGCCTTCTGGCTCGGGGTCCTGCTGAGCTTCGTCGGGCTTGGACTCCAGGTGCGTGACGAGAGCACCCCGTAGGCAGTCTCTGGGCCTACGCGTGCCGGCGCCGCGTCAACAGGCGGTCGAGGTGATTGGCGAAGAGCTGCCGCTCGCGCGGGCCGAACGGCGCCGGGCCGCCGATGAGCGCCCCGGCCGAACGCAGCTCCTGCATGAGGTTGCGAATGGCGAGGCGCTCACGGACATTGTCCTCCGAGTACAGCTCGCCTCGCGGGTCGAGCGCATGGGCTCCCCGCGCGATGATCTCCGCGGCCAGGGGGATGTCGGCCGTGATCACCAGGTCCCCGGGCTGCACCCGCTGCACGATCCGGTGGTCGGCCACGTCGAAGCCCTTGGCCACCCGGACGGTCCTGATGAAGTCTGACGGTGGGGTGCGGAGCGGCGTGTTCGCGACCAGCGTGGTCAGGACCTGCGCGCGCTCGGCAGCCCGGAACAGGATCTCCTTGATGACTTGAGGGCACGCATCGGCGTCTACCCAGATCTGCACTCAGCGCCCACTCAATGCCATGAAAGAGCCCTCGAGGTCCCTCTGAAAGAAAAGGCCGGGCCCCGAGACGGGGCCCGGCCTTCCGTTTGACGCTGGGGTTGTGCTTCAGGCCTTGCGAACGTTGGCGGCCTGGAGCCCCTTCGGGCCCTTGGTCACCTCGAACTCGACCTTATCGCCCTCCGACAGGCTCTTGAAGCCCTGCGCCTGGATGGCGTTGAAGTGCACGAACACGTCCTCGCCACCCTCCTGGGTGATGAAGCCGTACCCCTTCGCATCGTTGAACCACTTGACGGTACCCTGTGCCATTGACTCTACCTCTCTTGTAAGGCTTGCGCCTCGGTGAAACCCCGCCACCATGGCAGGGCGGTCCTCCTGAAGTGGAGGACAAACGAAAACGCCGCCGGACCCGGGGTCCGCGCGGCGTTTGATCTCGACTCTCGCGACTCTGTCTTCGCTACCAATCGGCAACCGAGTGAACCTACCACCAAGCGCGATGGTACAGGCGGGCCTGACCGTTGTCAAGGAAATGATCGTGGCGTGGACGAGCCGAGGCGCTGGTCCCCGGCCGGCTACTCGGCGCGTCCGGTCCCCGCCGCCGGAGGCGACCCCCAGGTCACCGGCGCTCCGACGATCTCCACCAGCGCGACCGCGGCCAGGCATCGGATCACCAGCCACGACGGATCGAACTCGAACCGCCGCATGCTGAACTTCGGGGCGCGCGGGTGCGCGTGATGATTGTTGTGCAGGCTCTCGCCGCCCGTGAACCAGGCGAGCGCTCGCGAATTGTACGCGGTGTTGGCGAAGTTCTGCGTTCCTCGCCAGTGCCCGAGGCCGTTGATCAGCGGGGCCAGCACGAAGACGTACAGGACCGCATGGACCAGCCCGATAATCAGCCCGGACCAGACCCCGAGCACGAGGCACAGCAGCGCGACACCCAGCGCGAGCCCGCTCAGACCCCGGGAGAAGAACACGCGGTCTCCCCAGTCCTCCGTGATGTCGGGCGCGAACGTCCGGATCGTCTCGGAATTGCGCGCTTCCCGCATGTAGTAGTAGACGTTCCAGACCTGAACCCGCCAGATGCCGAGCAGCCGAGGGCTGTGGGGGTCGCCCTCACGGTCGGTGAATGTGTGATGCTTCCGGTGAACGGCGACCCACTCCCGGCGCGTCTGCCCCGTCGTGAGCCAGAGCAGGGTCCGAAACCCCACGTCCGCCACGGGATGCAGCCGCAGCGAGCGATGCGCGAGTCCCCGGTGCAGGTAAACGGATGTCGCGATGGCGGCGATCTGGGTCAGCGTCAGGGCCGCGAGGGGGAGGAGCCAGATCTGATAGGACATCGCGTCTCCGTTAGATTCCGTTTGAGTCCCGCCGAATCCGCTCCAGCGTCTCGGCGAGCCGGTTCGCCTTCTCGATGAGGGCCCGGCGGACCGCCGAGTTGTTGCCGTCCATCGGATCAGTCGGGGAAGCATCCTCCAGGGCGCCGGGAAACTCCTCGAACACCACCCCTCCACCCGCGCGGCGGATCAGCCCCAGCACATCGCTCAACTCTCCGCGCAGTCGCTCCTGGATCTCCGCCATCATCCGTCTCCCTCGCTGCTCACTGATCGCTGGGTCCCCAGGCGCTCTGGTCCAGCGCCTACGCTACCAGCCGTCCGCGCGGGGCGCCTATTGGACTTTGGTCCTACCGGATCGGCGGCGTCATGCTCCCGGCGCCCCCGGCCCCGCCACCCGGCGGATGGTGTCGAGCAAGGCCTGGCCGTCGAACGGCTTCCCGAGGAACCCGGCGGCGCCAGATCGCCTGATGCGCTCGCGCGTCGCGGCATCGTCATGGGCCGTGATGAAGATGATCGGGATCGCGAGGCGATCCGCCGCGAGCTGCTCCTGAAGCTCGAATCCGTTCATCCCCTCCAGGTAGATATCCAGGACCAGGCACGCGGTGCGGGCCGAAGGGGTCGAGCTGAGAAACTCGCGGGCCGACGCAAACGTCTCGACGGGGTAGCCCGCCGACTGAACCAGCCGTCGGAGTGCTCGGCGCACCGAGAAATCGTCGTCTACGATCGAAATCACCGGCGTGGGCTTGTGCATGGAATCCTAGCGCTCGAGGTGATTCTACAGGAGGGCGATGGGAGCGGTACTGGACCTTGGTCCATCCCCTCGACCCTGGAGGCCGCGGTCCCCGGCCGGGGTGGGTCAGGAACCCGCGGCGATCACTCCCCCTTCGCCGGCGAGCCGGACCAGCTCCGCGAGTGACGCCGCCCGCATCTTCTCCATGACCCGGGCTCGATGCACCTTGACCGTCTTCTCGGCGATGCCGAGCTCGGACCCGATCTGCTTGTTCAGCATCCCGGTCACCACCAGAGCGAAGACCGCCGCCTCCCGCGGGGTCAGGGTCGCAATGCGGTTCCGGATCTCCGTCACCCGAGCCTGCTCGCGCCGGTCCGCGAGCGTCCGCGCGACCGCCTGCTGGATCGCCCCCAGGAGTGTCCCCTCATCCAGAGGCTTCGTCAGGAAATCGACCGCCCCGCCCTTCATGGCCCGGACGCTCACCGGGATGTCGCGATAGCCCGTGATGAAGACGATCGACAACCGTTGCCCCGCGGCCCTCAGGGCTTCCTGCAGGTCGAGCCCGGTCAGGCCGGGCATGCGCACGTCCAGCACCAGACAGCAGGGGCCCTCGTACGGAGAGCGGGCCAGGAAGTCCCGAACCGAGGCGAAGGGCTCCGCCTCGTACCCGGCGGTCTTGACCAGCCTCGCCAGACTCTTGCGGACGGACGCGTCGTCGTCCACGACGAACACCAGCGGCGCCGCCGGGGGGCTCACCGCCCGCCCTCGAAGGCCGGCAGCGTGAACGAGAAGGTGGCGCCGCCCTCGGGGTTGTTCCGCGCCTCCAGCCGGCCACCGTGCGCCTCCACGATCGAGCGCGCGATCGCCAGCCCCATGCCCATTCCCTCGGGCTTCGTCGTGTAGAACGCGTGAAACACGTGGTCCAGGTCGGCCTCGGGAATACCGACCCCCGAGTCCTGCACCGCCACCACGACGGTCGTCCCGTCGCCTCGGGCGGTCCGCAGCACGAGTGTTCGCTCACCCACGTCCGATTCTCGCATCGCGTCCAATCCGTTCAAGAGCAAGTTCAGGACCACCTGTTGCAGCTGCACCCGGTCGCCTCGTATGGGCGGAAGCCCGGGGGCCAGCTCGAGCCGGATCGCCACGTTGCGAATGATGGCATCGCTGCTCACGAGCCGCGCCACCTGGCTGACGAGCTCCCCGATGTCGAGCGTCGAGAGCTCGAGGTCGCCCTTCTTGAGGAAGCCGCGCAGCCGGTAGATCACCTCGCCGGCGCGCTTGTCGTCCTCGACGATGTCGGTCAGGATCTCGCGTATCTCCGCGAGGTCGACCTTGGCGGAGTCGAGAATGCGCCGGGCCGCTTGCGCATTGCTCAGGATCGCGGTCAAGGGCTGGTTGAGCTCGTGCGCCAGTGATGCGGTCAGCTCGCCCATCGTGGAGACGCGGCCGACGTGAGCGAGATCTTGCCGGAGTCGCTGTCCCTCTATCTCCGATCGCCGGCGCGACAGCGCGTTGGCGAACACCTCCCCGAGGAGATGGAGTCGCTGAACGAACTCGTCCCGCCAGGCCCGCTCGTTCCCGACGGTGCTGAAGGCCAGGGATCCCACCACCACCCCCTCCGCGGTCAGGGGGACGGCGATCTGCGACTTGATCCCGAGCCGCCGGTACGTCTGCCGGTCCACCGCCGCGCCGCTCTCCGGCAGATCCTCGACCCTCGAGAACCGGACCTGCTCTCCACGCCGCAGGCGCGTCACGACCCAGGGGATCTCCCCGAATCCGATCGCGGACGGCTGCGGCTCCACCCCCTCGGCGCCCCACCAGTGCGTGACCCGGGCCGTCTGGCTGCCCTCCGAGTACTCGGTCAGATGGCCCCAGTCCACCGCGAGAAAATCGGCCATTCGCCGAAGCGCCCGCTGGATCTCTCGATCGACGTCGGTCCCCAATATTCGGCTGAACGTCGCCACCTGCTCCGACAGCAGGGTCTCGAAGCGGAGTCTCTCGCCGAGCGACAGCTCCGCGCGCCTCCGGCCCGCCCGCTCGAGCAGGAGCCCGGTGCTGATCAGCACGAGCGAGAGAATGAGCGCCCCGCCCACGGCGACTTGCCAGACCGCCCAGCTACCGGACTGGACCAGGTCGCGAGCGGCGGCGAGGGCGGGCGTGAAGGGCGCGGGACAGAGCAGGGTGAGCAGTGCCAAGCACATTCGCCGAGCGAGCGGCACCGAACTCGACATCCACCGGTCACTATAGTCCCCCCCTGACCTGCCCGCAATCCCGCCCGCGGGCCGGCGACCCCTGCATACGACCAAGGTCCACTAGGCGGGCCTCCGGCGGCGCGGGTAGCCTGGTTCCATGCACTTTGTTCTGTTCATCATGATCGGCCTGATCGCCGGAGCGCTGGCGGCACGGGTCGTCAGCGGTCACGACTACGGCGTGGCGGGCGACGTCGTCGTCGGGGTCGTCGGCGCTCTCCTGGGCGGCTGGATCTTCGCCACGCTTCTGGGCGTTGGCGGCGGCGGGTTCTTCATCAGCCTCTTCATGGCGTTCGTCGGAGCGATCGCCCTGCTTTGGCTGATTCGGCTGTTCGTCCCGGCCCGCGCCTAGTCCCCGAACCCCATCGCCCCAGCATGGCGGAGCTCGTGGCGGTGGTCGATCTGGGCTCGACGGCGGTTCGCTTCCTCCTCGCTCGGCTGAGACCGGGTTCCGGGTATCGGGTGCTCGCGCAGGAGCGAGTGCCCACCCGGCTGGGCGGCGGCGCGCCCGGCACGCTGCCCCGCCACGCCATCGACGACACGCTCCGCGCGGCGCACCACTTCCTGGCGCGCTACTCCTCGAACGGTCGAGGCCCTCGGGTCATCGCGGTCGCTACCTCCGCGGTGCGGGACGCTCGCAATCGCGAGCGCCTCCTCGACCCGCTGCGCCGTGACGAAGGGATCGAGGTCCGAGTCCTCAGCGCGCGGGATGAAGCCCGTCTCGGTGTCGCCGCGGCCCTGCAGAGTCTCCCGTTCGAGAACGGAGGCGTCGTCGACCTCGGCGGGGCCAGTCTACAGCTCAGCCGGGTGCGGGATCACAAGGTCGTCTCCAGCGTGAGCCTGCCGCTCGGGGCCGTCCGGACCACGCGCCGCTTCCTGCACCACGATCCGCCAAAGCAGCGCGAGCTGCGGACCCTCCGAAACGAGATCCGCAAGCGACTCCTGGCCGCGCTCCCCCCCGCGCGGCAGGGCGAGGTGGTCGTGGGCCTCGGCGGGACCGTCCGCACCCTCGCCAGCATGCATCTCCGGGCCAACCACCGCACCCGCCGGCACCGCCACGGGCTCCGGCTACGACAGTCCGATATCACCGCCATCCGCGAGCGGCTGGAAGGCCTCTCCCGACGAAAACGCCGCCGGATCCGCGGGCTGAAAGCAGAGCGGGCCGACATCATCCTGGCGGGCGCGATCGCCATCGAGGAGGTCATGGTCTTCGGGGGCTATCTGAATCTCGTGGTGTGCACGCGCGGCGTTCGCGACGGGATCCTGCTTCACGAGGCGCTCGATGGTCGCGCCTGAGCTGCCCTCCGACGCGTTCGTGAACCGGGAGCTGTCCTGGCTCGAGTTCAACCGGCGGGTGCTCGAGGAGGCCCAGGATCCCACCGTGCCCTTGCTCGAGCGCGTCAAGTTCCTCGCCATCTTCAGCTCGAACCTGGACGAGTTCTTCATGGTGCGCGTGGCGATGCTGAAGCGGCACATCCGGGCCGGCGATCAGACCGCGGGTCCCGACGGGCTCACGCCCGCCGCGACCCTGGCCGCGGTGGCCGCGCGCGTCCACGAGCTGGTGGAGACCCAGCATCGCTGCTTCCTCGACGACGTCCAGCCGCTCCTGGCCGCCGAGGGCATCCTCCTGCTCCGCCCCAAGGAGATCAACGAGGAGCAGCGGCGCTTCCTCGAGCACTACTTCCGCCGCACGGTGGTACCCGTGCTGACGCCGCTCGCCGTCGACCCGGCCCATCCCTTCCCCTACCTCGGCAACCGGTCCCTCTGCCTGGTGGCCTCGGTACGGCCGTCGGCACCGTCGGCCCTTCCGCACAGCCACCTCACCGTGATCCACATCCCGGGTCAGGTGCTCCCGCGATTCATCGCGCTCCCCGATCCGGACGGCCGGCACGTCTTCATGCTGCTCGAGGACTTGATCCGCCTGCACCTGCCGGACATCTATACCGGCTACGACATCCTCTCCAGCCACGCCATCCGCATCACGCGTGATGCAGACCTGCAGCCGTCGAGCCGTCCCGAGGACCTCCTCACCAGCCTCGAGGAGAGCCTGCGCGAGCGCCGCCTGGGCACGGCGGTGCGGCTGCAGTACGACGGCGATCTGCCTCCCGACTTCCTGGCCACGCTGCTCGACGAGCTGGAGATGCAGCCCGCGGATCTCTACGAAGGCGAAGGCTTCACCGCCTTCTCCGATCTGCTCCAGCTCTACGCGGCCGTCGACGTCCCCCGGTTGAAGGATCGGTCGCGGCCCCCCCATCCGGTCGCCGCCTTCGAGCGCGCGTCCGATATCTGGAGCGCCCTCCGGGCCCAGGACGTCCTCGTGCACCACCCCTACCAGGCCTTCGACGCCGTCACCCGCTTCGTCCGCGAGGCATCCGTCGATCCGAAGGTGCTCGCCATCAAGATGACGCTCTATCGCGTGAGCCCGGCCTCCCCGATCGCGCACGCGCTGCACACCGCCGTCGAGAACGGCAAGGAGGTCGCCGTCCTGGTGGAGCTGCAGGCGCGCTTCGACGAGGAGGCGAACATCCGCTGGGCCCGCGCCCTCGAAGAGGTGGGGGCCCACGTGGTCTACGGCCTCCCGGGCTTCAAGACCCACTGCAAGGCGTGCCTGGTCGTCCGGCAGGAGAGCGACGGGATCCGGCGCTACTGCCATCTCGCGACCGGCAACTACAATGTCCGAACCGCCGGGGTCTACAGCGATCTCGGCCTCTTCACGAGCCGGGAGTCATTCGGCGAGGATGTCGCCCAGCTGTTCAATCTCCTCACCGGCTACACTCGCCCACACGGCTTCCACCATCTCCTGCTCGCCCCCGGCGGACTCCGCGACGGGCTCATCACGCGCATCCGGCGCGAAGCCGACCACGCCCGGGCCGGGCGCCCCGGACGGATCATCGCGAAAATGAACGGCCTCGTGGACCGGCGCTTGATCGAGGAGCTGTACGCCGCCAGCAGTGCCGGGGTGGGGATCGATCTGATCGTGCGCGGCATCTGCTGCCTGCGTCCGGATGTGAGGGGACTCTCGGAGAACGTCCGGGTTGTCTCGATCGTCGATCGCTATCTCGAGCACGCTCGCATCTTCTACTTCGAGAATGCGGGAGATTCGGAATACCTGCTGGCCTCGGCCGACTGGATGCCGCGCAACCTGGATCGCCGGGTGGAGATCGCCTTCCCGGTGCTGGATCCCCGCCACCAGGCCCAGATCCGGGAGATCCTCGAGAGCCAGCTCGCCGATACCGTGAAGGCGCGACACATCCTCGCCAGCGGCAGGTCGGTCCGGACCCGGCGGGACCACGAACCCGCCCTCCGCTCCCAGGATTGGCTCTACGAGGCAACCGGCCCGGGCGCGTCTCTCCCGTAGCCGTGGGGCTTCGATGTCGAGCGACTACGGGCCGGATCCGCTCTCGCCCCCTTCGTCGTGCCACGGATCCTGCGGAACCGGCACGTGAAAGCCGTGGTGGTAGCTTCCGAGACGCGACGGCTCATGGATCGTCTTCCGCTCGTGGATTTCCTCGGGCGGGCCGAACGCCCAGGGTCGCTCGCTCACCCCTCCACCGAACCGACTGGGCCCCCGGATCGGCACGCGGTCGAGGAACGCGCTCACCGCCGGGTCCGAGTATGCACCGAAGGCGTCGACCAGTGTCCCGCGCACGCCGCCTTGACCTTCGATCGCGTAGACGATGGACATGTCGTCCGGATCCGAGACCCCCTCGAAGCGACGGTATTCTCGGATCACCACCTCGTCCGCGCTGAATGTCCTCCCGGTGTCGAACGACCGCAGCGCGGCACCGCTCACCCCAAAGTGCTCGATGAAGCCGGAACTGGCCAGGTCGTCGATCGCGCTCGCCAGTGTCGAATATCCCACCGGTCTCGAGTCGCTCAGCTACTGATCAGCACCAGGAGCTTGGCACATTCGTCGGCGACTCTGCTCTCGGGCTCCTTGTCCCCCGGCATCGTCGCCCAGCCCTGCTTCTTGACATAGTCCCCCTGCTCCCACACGTTGATCTCCTTCAGCTGCTTGAGCTTCTGGTCTCGTTTCGGGTCCTCTTTGAACCGAATCACACAGATCGGCGCCATGCGCTTGACGACCGCATCCTCCCCGCTCGCCTCCGCCATCCTCCGGGCGGTGCCGCCCGTCACCCATCCGCCCCACGTGAAGCCGACGACCATCGTGACGACGACGGAGGCCACCCCGAACCAGAAGACTCCCGTCTTGGTCGGTCGGGTTGCACTCCAGCGCTGGCTGAGACTCGGCTTCTGCTTGCTCGGTTCCATTGCTCTCCCTCCTGGGTTCGTATCTCACTCTCACCCGCGACGAGTCCTGGCCGCGGGGCTAGCCTCTGAACGTCAGCATCCAGTCAGGGCCCGCGTGCGATTCGTGTAGCGTGATGACCAGCCGCCCCCGGCATCTGCCGTCGCCGCAGGAGCACGCCTTCGGCTCAACCGGCCCGGACGACCACTCCCCGGTCGGATACGTGACCTTCAGCACCGAGCCCTCGACGCACCCGGGATCGTCCAGAAAGACGAGCCGAGCTCGCCGATCGAGCAGCGCGCCGAGGACGTGCGCACCCGTCTCGGCCCGGATCAAGGGTCGGTCGCCCGAGTCGTAGAGATGGTAGGGCCCTTCGCGGTTGCGAAACCGCGAGGCGAACACGCCCTCGTCCATCGCTAACGCCGCGACCGCGCGCGGGGCCGGTCCGGGGACTCGGGCAGCCGGTCGTCTGATTGGGGAGTCCAGGTCCCGGCCGCGTACTCGCGCAGGCCTTGCAGCAGCACCCGGCGTAGCGTGGTTCCCTGGCGGGCGGCACGGTCCCGCGCGGCCCGTTGAAGCTCGCGGGGCACGTCGCGCACCATGTAGATCCCGGTGCTCGCCAAACGAGCGAGTGGACCGCGTGAGCTCACCATGAGTTGCCTCCGCTGGTTGTCTTCGCCTTCGACTCTAAGTCGGTGTGATCTCGCCCGGCTATTGGACCTTGGTCCACTATCCACTCCTCGGCCGAGCAGTTAGCGTGAGCGTGGGAGGGACCGACACCATGACTCAGGCCAAACACACGACGCTGCACCCGCTCCACGACCGTGTCCTCGTCAAGCGAATCGAGGAGGAACAGGCTCGGCACGGCGGCATCATCATCCCGGACAGCGCCAAGGAGAAGCCCCAGGAGGGCAAGGTCATCGCGGTAGGCAAGGGAAAGGTCTCCGAGGACGGCAAGAAGATCCCGCTCGACGTCAAGGCGGGGGATCGCGTGCTCTTCGGCAAGTACTCCGGTAACGAGGTCAAGCTGAACGGCGAGGAGCTCCTCATCATGAAGGAGGAGGACGTCCTCGGCATCCTCGGCTCCTGACCCTCCTCACTCAGTCGCGGTTAACGGTTTGCTCACATTTGCCGGAGGAATAGATCCATGTCAAAGCAGCTGTTGTTCAACGAGGAAGCCCGTGCGGCGCTCCTGCGCGGGGTCAACGTCATGGCCCATGCGGTCAAGGTGACGCTGGGTCCGAAGGGACGCAACGTCGTCATCGACAAGAAATTCGGCAGCCCCACCATCACGAAGGACGGGGTGACCGTCGCCAAGGAGATCGAGCTCAAGGACCACTACGAGAACATGGGCGCCCAGATGATCAAGGAGGTCGCCTCCAAGACCTCGGACATCGCCGGCGATGGCACCACCACCGCCACCGTCCTGGCCCAGGCCATTTTCCGCGGGGGCCTCAAGAACGTGACCGCGGGCGCGAACCCCATGGGGCTCCAGCGGGGCATCGAGAAGGCGGTCGAGAAGGTCGTCCAGGAGCTCGTGAAGATGTCGAAGTCCACCAAGGACAAGAAGGAGATCGCGCAGGTCGCCACCATCGCGGCCAACAACGACCCCACCGTCGGCAGCCTCATCGCCGAGGCCATGGAGAAGGTCGGTAAGGACGGGGTGGTCACGGTGGAGGAGGCCAAGGGCATGGAGACCACCCTCGAGGTCGTCGAGGGGATGCAGTTCGACCGCGGCTACCTGTCTCCGTACATGGTGACCGACGCGGAGCGCATGGAATCCGTCCTCGAGGACTGCCTGGTCCTGATCCACGAGAAGAAGCTCAGCGTCATGAAGGACATGCTGCCGCTCCTGGAGCAGGTCGCCCACTCGGGCAAGCCGCTCCTGATCGTCGCGGAGGACGTGGAAGGTGAGGCCCTGGCCACGCTCGTGGTCAACAAGCTGCGCGGGACCCTCTCCGCCTGCGCGGTGAAGGCGCCGGGCTTCGGCGACCGCCGCAAGGCCATGCTGGAGGACATCGCGACCCTGACCGGCGGCAAGGCCATCACCGAGGACCTCGGGGTCAAGCTCGAAAACCTCACCCTGGCGGACCTGGGTAAGGTCAAGAAAGTGGTGGTGACCAAGGACAACACGACCCTCGTCGACGGGGCCGGCAAGGCCGCGGCCATCGAGGGGCGGATCAAGCAGGTCCGGGCGCAGATCGAGGAGACCACCTCGGACTACGATCGGGAGAAGCTACAGGAGCGGCTGGCCAAGCTGGCGGGCGGGGTCGCCGTCATCAAGGTGGGGGCCGCCACCGAGACGGCCATGAAGGAGAAGAAGGCCCGCGTGGAGGACGCGCTGAACGCGACCCGCGCGGCGGTGGAGGAAGGCATCGTGCCGGGCGGTGGCGTCGCCCTGCTCCGGGCCGCGATGGGCCTCGACAGCCTCAAGCTCTCCGGCGATGAGGCGACCGGCGCCGACATCGTGCGGCGCGCCCTCGAGGAACCCCTCCGGCAGATCGTGCAGAACGCGGGGCTCGAGGGGTCCATCGTCGTCGAGAAGGTTCGAATGTCCAAAGACGTGGCGCACGGGTTCGACGCCGAGTCAAACACGTACGTGGACATGGTACGGGCCGGAATCATCGACCCGACCAAGGTCGAGCGCGTGGCCCTGCAGCACGCCGCGTCGATCGCGTCGTTGCTGCTGACCACCGAGGCGCTCATCACGGAGATCCCGGCGGAGGAGAGGACGGCCATGCCGGCCATGCCGCACGGCGGAGACTTCTAGACCCAAGTCCTGAGCAACGGATCGGGCCGTCGGGCCGAGCGGCGCCGGCGGCCCGATGGGGCCCGCTCAGTAACCGGCCTCAGGGCCTTTCTTCCTGCTGCTCACGATTGGTGGCCAGCTTCACCCACGTCTTGACGTTGAAGTGATACTGGTAGACGTTGCCCTCCTCGTCGAGCGCGAAGAGGTTGTTTTGCGATGCGCACATCTGGATGAACTTCGTCATTCGCTGGCCCCCCATGTCCCGCTTTCGCCGCTACTTGCCCACGCCGATCGAGACCACGAAGTTGACCGTCTCCTCCCGGAATGGAGATGGGATGTAGGCGAGCTCCAAGCGGATCTCCTTCAGCTTCTTCGCCTCCAGCGCCTCGACCGGGAACTCCACGTCAATGGTCTGCGTCGTGTCTTGCCCGGGGTCGAGCCGCTCATCGCCGGACGTGGCGAACTTGACGATCGGCTCGGTCCGCGCCGCCTCGAGCTTGATGGGCTGCCCCTGGGCATCGATGAACAGGAGCTTGCCCTCGACCAGGTGGACCGTCCGGTTCGCGGATGTATTCTCGAGCCGCAGCGTCCCGGTGAGCCTCGCCGGCGAGACGACGCGGTCGGAGCCCTTCTCGACTCGCTCCGTGACCTTCAGCTCGATGACCTCGCCCGTGATGATCCCGCACTTCACCGTCATCGACGCCGGGGTCACCGGATACGTCTTATCTTCAATCACGTCGGCGCGCTCTCCTTGGACTGGCGGCTATGGCCTCTTGGCCAACGACACCGCCGATCGGCCCGCCGCCTGAAAGAAGCCGCTCATTCGGGTGCCATCCTGGTTGACGTTGCAGGAGAAGCTCATCGCGGGACTTCCCGGCACCGTGGGCGCGCCGCGGACCGACAGCATGTTCCCGACGAGCGTCCCCACGAACAAGAGCGCCTGATTCTCGGAGGGCGCGCCCGGACTGGCCTGCCAATACACGGTGCCCTCCACCCGGTCCCCCGACACCTTCGTGACCGTCATGTACACGGCATCGCTCACGCCGAGACCGTTGTTCCATTCCCCGACCCAGTCCCCGACGATGGTTTGCGGCTCCAGGGCGCTCGCGAGGGACACGGCCGCGAGCACCAACAGCCCGGCGAGGACCCCATGGCGCCACATCCGTCGTCTCCTAGCCCCGCTCCGCCACCCCGACGGTCGCCGCACGGTCCGGCTCAGCGTGGACGTCCATCGCGGGGAGCTGGGCGAGCAGGGAGGTCAGGCGACTCTGGTTGTCGTCGGTGAACAAGAAGGCAAGTCCGCCTGGCTCGACGCGCCACACGATGGCTTCGACATCGAGCGACGGACCGGTGGGCGGGTGGAAGTGTAGAAGAGCGACACTACCCTCGCCGAGCCGCTCCGTCGGCCTGACCTTCGCCCCGCGGCCGCTCACATTCACCGCCTGGAGGAGGAAGAACCGCCTCCCGGACTCCACGACCACGGGCCACGAGACATTGAATCTCGGGTAGCGCCGAGACGGCCGCGGGATCCCGTATCCCGGTCCGCTACCAAGAGCCGCGTTGGAGTGAACACCCATGAGGGCCTCCTGACCTGACGCTAACAGCCGGGTAGGAAGGCGCCTATTGGACCTTGGTCTCACCCTCATGTCATCGAAAGCGGCGTGATGCTAGCGGTGGACGGTGCGAGTGGTGGGCAGCTCCAGATTGCCGAGGTCCCGCATCGCGGCCCCGATACTCGCAAGCAGGACGGTCTCGACATCCCCGACGGCTGGAGGCGGGTCCCACTGAAGGCTGGCGGTGCGCCGACGGCCGCCGACGTTGATCCGTAGCAACAGTCGGTTGCCCAGCCGCTCCAGCCCCTCCAGCACTCCTTCCTCGGCGACCGCGGACGTCTCCCCCGGCCCGGAGGATTCGATCCACTGGGGCGCCCAGACCGCCGTGAGCTCGCGGAGCTTCATGATGGTAGGCTCCCTACGCCGCGCCCAGCCTCGCTCCTCCAACCTGTCCACAGTCCCCGCAAGGGTGGCGGCGGTGGCGGAGCGTGGTTCTAAGTCCGATGGGCCACTGGAAGAGCACCGCAATGGCGCGGCGAGCATCTCGCTTCGTCCACGCCGCGGTATCCAGCAGCCGCGCGAGGCATCGGGCACAGTAGTAGCGGCCCGGTCGAGTCCGCAGCATGGCCCCCACGTGGCACCGCGCCAGCTCTTCGCCGATCATGAAGCGCGTCCGAGGAGGCGGTCAGCCGCCACTGCCGCGGGGGGCGCCGCGTGTGCTCTTCCGGGGAATAGCCGGGCGGGGCGGCTGCGAAGCTCGGTTCTTCGGGGGCTTGGGCTTGGGCCGACTCCACCGCAGCCCGGGACCACGAAAGGCGGGCGGAAGCCAGGGGAGCGCCGAGGACGTGTGCCCGCAGTCAGCACAGTTCTCCCCACGGCTGGCTGCGCAAGTGTCCCGTTCGTGCTCGCAGGCGGAATCTTCCATGCAGTACACGCACATGACGGCCCTTTCACGGATGGGGCTCCCCGAGGCACGGCGTCGGTCGGCGGCAGCGCGCGCAGGGGCCGGTCGGCATGCAGTTGAGCGCTCCCGGGGCCCTGAACACCTTCTCCATCGCCATCGAGATCTCGGATCTCCGCCAGCCCGCGTGCAGACGCTCCAGAGTCATCCCGACGAGGCACGACGGGCAGACCACCCGGCCCTGGTACTTGTCTCGGAGCACCCGGCCCACCGTCCGGCGAACGAAGTCTTCGGTCGTGTAGGTGCCCGTCACGAAATCGGCACCCCGAGACACGGCATCGTCTGCGTCGCGCACGCCGCGCACGTCGACCTCGCCACGTGCCGGATCGCCCCCGGGGCGCTGAAGATATCGTCCATCACCTGCGCGATCTCGCGCGTCGTGTAGCGCTGGTCCAGGTGATCCTTCGTCAGCTTGACGAGGCAGCGCGAACAGAGGAACTTGCCCCGGCAGGCACCGCGGAGGAGACTATCGACGATCCGCCGGACGAAATCCCCAACCGCCAAGAGCGTCGCTTGCATCTGCATCGAGCCTCCGCGCCATTTCTGACGCTCGTGCCGCGTTGGCTACCTTGGCGTTCGACCGCTCGCCCGGACGGGCGCCGTCGAGGACCGGCGCATGGCGGCCGGCCGCCGGACCCGGCTCCGGAGTTCACGCACCGCCCGCACCTGGCCCTCGATGTTCGTGACAAGGGCCCGGTCACGCTCTCGCCTCAGCCCCTCGTCGATCAGGGCGCGAAGCACCATCTGCAGACTCACGGGGGCCTTGAGCTTCGTCATCGCCTCGCCGGCGAACACGCGCGCCCGGTCCAGGACTTCTTGGGGGAGAATGAGCAGAACCCTCGCCCGGTCCTCGAACATCGCCACCTCCGCAGGTGCAGCCAGTTCGCGTCTACATATATACTTTATGCTTCCTATTCAACTTATATCGTGACAGATCATCAAGTCAAGCGCAGAATCAGCCGGACGCCGAGGGGGCGTCTACGCTATACTCGGAACCTCTTCACTTGAGGAGATCGGCAGGTACTGGCGCCCCCGCCGCCTCATCCGTCCTCGCCCCGTAGCGGCTGCCACCCTTCGTCGCGAGTATCCCCGGTTCGGCGACGAGAAGAGAGACCACTGAGATGAATGACAACGATCGCCCGCTCCCCGCGGCGCCGGCTCGGCGGGCCCCCTGTGTGAATCGGGTCGAGGTGGACGCCGGCGCCCAGATCGTCTCGGCCGCCGACGTGCGCGCCTGGGTCGCCCACCTGCGCTCGCACGGCTGGACCGACCGTGAGCTGGATCTGGTGTGGCTCACCCGTGCCCGTCAGGGCGTGACCCGCTAGCGCCGGTCGCTCCCCGGGCGTCGCCCGCGGATCACAGGGACGGAACCGGAGCTCCGAGGCACGGCTGGGTCTTGTGGCAGTGGGCGCACTCGAACAACGCCCTGGATTCCATCGGCATACCGGGCGCGCCGTGGACCTCGTCCAGGGCCCGCGCAATCTCCGACGTCCGCCAGCCGGGATGCAGGCTCTCCAGGGTCATCGCCACGAGGCACGTGAGGCACACGAACCGGTTCCGGTAGATCTTCCGGCGAAGGATGCCGAGCAGCGCGCGGCGAACGAACCCCCCGGTCGTGTAGGTCATCCTGATGACGAGACGAGGCTTACGCCGATACCCCCTCCGCGAGAGTATCGACCGTCTTCTTGAACTTGGGATCCTCCTGGATCAGGGCCTGGATCTTCCCGACCGCGTGCAGCACGGTGGTGTGGTCCTTGTCGAAAGCGCGGCCGACCTCGGTCAGGGACGCGTGGGTGAGCTGACGGGCGAGGTACATCGCGATCTGGCGCGGCAAGGCGATGGCCTTGCTCCGCGTGGTCGCGCGCATGTCGGAGAGCTTGAGGCCGAAGAACTCGGACGCCTTGCGCTGGATGTGCTCGATCGTGATGATCTTCTCATCCGCGCCCCAGAGATCGGACAAGACGTCCTGGGCGAGATCGACGCTCATGGTGCGGCCGGTCAGAGCGCAGAAGGCGATCATGCGGGTGAGGGATCCTTCGATCTCACGGATGTTGGCTTTGATGTGGCTCGCCACCAGGTAGGCCACGTCGTCGGGAAGCCGGACGCCCTCCATCTCCGCCTTCTTCTTCAGGATGGCCACGCGGGTCTCGAAGTCGGGGGGCTGGACGTCGGCGATCAGCCCCCACTCGAAGCGGGAGCGTAGCCGCTCCTCGAGCTCGGGGATCTCCTTCGGGGTGGAATCGGAGGAGACCACGATCTGCTTGTGGGTCTCGTAGAGATCGTTGAAGGTGTGGAAGAACTCCTCCTGCGTCCGCTCTTTACCGGCGATGAACTGGATGTCGTCGATGAGCAGCAGATCGAGAGTGCGATACTTCGTCCGAAACTCCCCGGTGCGGTCATAGCGGATGGCATTGATGAGGTCGTTGGTGAAGCGCTCGGAGGAGAGATAGAGCAGCCGCAGGGAGGGGTAGCGGCGGGCCATCTCGTGGCCGACCGCGTGGAGGAGGTGGGTCTTGCCGAGGCCGACGCCCCCGTAGAGGAACAGGGGGTTGTACGCCCTCGCCGGCCGCTCGGCGACCGCCTGGCAGGCAGCCTGAGCGAACTGGTTGGAGGTGCCAACCACGAAGGACTCGAAGGTATAGCGCGGCGTGAGATCGCTGGACGGAGCGCCGGGACCGGGCTCGCGCCGGGGAATGGCGGAGCGACGCGGCCCGGGGTCGATCTCGACGGAGACGCGCGGGTTCCCGCCGAGCACGGTGCGGGCGGCGGCCTGGATCGTGTCGACGTGATGTCGTCCGACCCAGTCGCGCGTGAACGTGTTGGGCGCGACGACGCGGAGGTGGTCGCCATCCACGGCGGCGAGTCGGCAGGGGCGCAGCCACGAGTCCAGGGCGGATTCGGAGACTTGACCTTCGAGGGCCGCAAGCAGGCGAGCCCACAGGGCTTCAAGCACGCGGTGACTCTGCCGAGCTACAACCGCCGCAGTCTGTCCAGCCTCGGGCCTCTCCACGCAAGCGATCCATGCTCGGCCACCGTAGTCGGGCGCATCCACCTTGTCAATGTCGCGTTTCGCGGCAAACCTCCCTCGGCCGAATCGGCCAGACCGGCGAAACGATGCTCGCCGCGGGCGGCTTGCGCCCGCGATGAATGAGTCTACCGGGCGCGCCTGAGGAGCGCCGCGAGGACCAGAACGCTGCCGAGCGCCCCGGCGGCGGCCAGGAGTGGTGAGGCCACCGCCGGCAGTGCCGGCGCGAGGAGGGTGGCCAGCGCCATGGCCGGCATCGCGGCCACGAGCACCCCTGCCCCGAGGCCGATCCATCGCCCGAGCGCCGAGCGGACGACGCCGGCATCGACGGTCGCCCCGTGACCGCGGCCGGCCAGGTCCACGGCCTCCAGCAGGAGGAGCAGCGCGAGACCGAACCCCAGGGCGGGCACCACGTTCACGGGCGCGCCCTCGATCCACAGCGCCGCCGCGTAGCCGGCCAGGAAGACGCACGCGGCGGCGGTGGCCAGCCACGGCCAGAGCGCGGCAATCGCCGCCGCGGTCAGGAGTAGGCCGACCAGGCCGGCCACCGTCACCGCCGGCGCGGGCGTCGTGAGGCGCAGCAGGACGAACAGGGCGACCGCGGAGGCCGCGGCGAGGAGACGCATCATCCCGCGTTGGCCAGGCGCACGCGCCGGCGCCGGGCCCCCACGAGGGTTGCCTCGAGCGGCTCCGGAGGGCGCCACTCGAGAACCGGGAGCCCGTGGCGGCGCAGCTCGCCCAGCTCCGATCGGCGCTCGAGGGTCCAGAGGCGACAAGCGAGCTCGCTGAGGAGCGACGGCGCCAGGGTGGCGCGCGTGACCTCGACCGGAGAGACGACGAGCACGACGAGGTCGAAGCCCCGGGCCGCCAGATCGAGCACGGCCTTCGCGAAGCGCCGATCGAGCAGGGGCGTGATCGCGATGACGAGGGCCTGCGGCGACAGCACCCGCGGTGGCACGCGGAGCAGATCCTTGGCCACGTAGGTGAACACGACGTCGGCCCGCAGGAGGGCATCGGCGAGCCGCTCGTATTGTACCCGCCCCGACCCGGGCCTGACCCAGTTCATCACGCCGCCGTAGCTGATGAGGCCGACGCGATCCTTCCGGGCGAGATACGCGGCCGCCAGGGAGGCCGCCGCCCGGACGGAGAGATCGAGCGTGGTCTGGGCCGGCGCGCCCACCTCCGCGAGCGTGTCCAGCATGAGGACGACGTCGGCGTTGCGCTCGCGGTGCTGCTGGGTCACGTAGAGCTGCCCGAGGCGCAACGAGGCCCGCCAGTTCACCTGCCTGATCCGGTCGCCGGGCGCGAACTGCCGAATGTCACCGGGCTCGATCCCCTCCCCGAGGGCCGAGGAGACGTAGTCGCCGACCGACGCCTGGGCGTGGACGGGCCGGGGAAGGCTCCGGAGCGGAGCGATCCACGGGTAGACCCGCAGCGGCTTGGCATCGACGTGACGGCGCTCCCAGGTGCGCAGCCCGAAGCGGTCCCGAACCCGGACCGCGATGGCTCCGAGGTCGTGCGCGCCGCGCCTCGGAAAGCGCACCTCGTAGCTCCACCGGGCCGTCCGGCCGGCTTCGAGGGTCATCACGGCGCGATGGCTCCCCGCCAGGACGGCGCTGCCCGGGGGAAGCGGCCCCAGGAGCTCGATGAGCGCGATGGGCGAGCGGGCCGCGACCGTCACCGTGACCGTCACCGCGCCTCCCTCGAACACGCGGTCGCTCGAGATCTCGTGGGCGATCGAATAGGCCGGAAGCGGGGCGCGGCGGGCCACCGTGGCGAGCACGAGCACGATCGGCAGGACAACCGCGAACAGCTCCGGCCGCCCGGACAGGACGCCGAGCGAGACCGCCCAGGCCGTCACCGCGAGAAGGGACAGCGCGAGCGGCGCCACCCGCCCGGTCATCCGGCATCCGCGCCCGGCGCCGGCACCTGCGCCAGCAGGCCCTGCACTACCTGCGCGGGCGAGATCCGCGCGGCCCACAGCTCGGGCTTGAGGATCAGCCGGTGGGCGAGCGCGGGAACGGCCATGGCCTTCACGTCGTCCGGCAGCACGAAATCGCGTCGCTCGATGGCGGCCTTGGCGCGAGCCAGCTTGAGCAGCGCCAGCGTCCCCCGCGGCGAGGCGCCGAGCGCCACGCGCGGATCGGACCGCGTGGCCTGCACGAGGTCCACGATGTATCGCTCGGTCACGGCGGCCACGTGGACGTTCTCCAGGCTGGCCTGCATCGCAGAGAGCTCCGCGCGCGAGATCACGGGGGCGATGCTGATGGCGTCCTCCCGGCGGCGGCGGCGCCGGGCCAGGATCTCGACCTCGTCGTCGCGATTCGGATAGCCCACCGCCAGGCGCATCAGGAAGCGGTCGAGCTGGGCCTCCGGCAGTGGATAGGTTCCCTCGAGCTCGATCGGGTTCTGGGTGGCGATCACGAGGAACGGCGCCTCGAGGGGGAAGCGCTCACCCTCGATGGTGACCTGGGACTCCTGCATCGCCTCGAGGAGCGCGCTCTGCGTCTTGGGGGTGGCCCGGTTGATCTCGTCGGCGAGGAGCAGGTTGGTGAAGATCGGACCCCGGCGGAACTCGAAGCGGGCCTCGCGCTGGTCGTAGAGGAAGCTGCCGGTGATGTCGCTGGGCAGGAGGTCGGGCGTGAACTGGATCCGCTTGAAGCCGAGATCAAGGGTCTGGGAGACGAGCCGGGCGATGAGCGTCTTCGCCAGCCCCGGGTAGTCCTCGATGAGGACGTGCCCGTTGGCGAGGATCCCGGCCAGGATCTGCTGGAGCACGTCCGCCTTGCCGACGATCACCAGGGCGAGCGCGGCGAGGACGTCGTGGCAGCGATCGGCGACCGCCTCGAGCTTCACGGGCGCCGCTCGACTAGGGCGATGAGGGCCCCGAGGGCGTGGAGCGACGGCCCGCGCCGGCTCAGCCCGCGCCGCTCCGCCGGGCGCGGGAGCTCCGTCCCGGCGAGGGCGGACAGCCGCGGCCCGAGGACCACGTCGAAGTAGCGCCGGCTCCGCGAGCTCGAGATCAGGTCATCGCGCAGCCGGAGGAAGCGCGCGTCCAGCTCCACCGCGGGCGGCGGGGCGGGCGGTGCGTCGAAGGCCGAGATCGGGTGCGTCGCGAGGGCGTCCCGCGCCCAGCGCCGCGCGCGAGCGCACCCGACGGCGACGAACACCGCGCACGACAGGCGCACCGCGGCGGGCCGCCACGAGGGCGAGATCGTGAGGTAGACGGGCAGCGCCAGGACCGCGAGCACGGTGGCGACGATGGCGCGGCCGGCGAGACGGCGCCCCCGCCGCTCAGCGGGCGCCGGCATCGCCCGCTCCCGCCTCCATCGCGGTCCGGATCTCGTGAAGGGCCTCGAGCGCGCGGTCCCGCTCCCTCGGCCCCAGCGGGTGGTGACTGAACCGGGCCAGCTCGAACAGGCCCGTCAGGGTCGGCACGGCCGCGCGCGGGACGGGCAGGCGGGCGAGGGCCTCGCGCATGAACTCCATCGGCGTGAACCAGGGCTTGCGCTCGAGCCCCGATGCGGCCGCCGCCCGCTCGAACCTCGCATAGCAGCGGACGATGGCGCGGCGTGGGTCCGGCTCGGAGCCCAGGTCTTCGAGGCTCTCCTCCACGAGAGCCTCCAGAGGCGCCGCCGGCGCCTCGCCGGCGCCTTCCTCACGCCCTTCGGCCAGGCGATCGCCGAGCGCGACCCACAGCGCGAGGGCGAGGGCGCCGAGCCCCGCCGCGAGCGCGAGGATCCCGAAGGCCCAGCTGAGCACGGCGGGAGCGCTCCCCGGGACCATCCCCGGAAGTGCAACTCCGCTCGCCGATCCGCCGGCCCCCAGAAGGAAACCGCCCTGGGGCATTCCCCCTCGCCACAGCAGGTAGGCGAGGACGGCGATGTTCAGGATGGACAGGACCTGGGTGAGCCTCCGGAGCCATGGTGGCATCCGGGCCGGCTCCTCGGTGCGCCCGCCCTCGCCCTCCCCTTGCCTCCTCGACAGCGCGCGCCGCACGAGATCCACGACGAACACGAGCGCGGCGAGGGCGAAGAGGGTGACGATGGCGGCCGTCATCTGCCCGGGCAGGCGGATGACACCGCTCACCTCGTCCCCGTCGGGCACCGGTCCCGTCATCCGCACCGCGGCCGCGAGGGCGATCACGAAGCTCGCGGCGAGGCCGGCCCAGCCGAGTAGAGGCGCCACGAGCGCCACCATGCCGTCTCCGGGGACCGAGCGCAAGAGGGCTGGCGGCCGACGAAATCAACCGGCCGGGACGATGACCTGCGTGCGCGAGCGGACATGCGGCGCGAATTGGTACCAGCCACGCATCGCCTGAAACTCCGGCGTGGCGACGGCGCCCGGGCTGTCGAGCTCGTAGATCGTCGTGTAGAGCCGCCTCGTGGTCTTCTCCGTCTTGCCGCCGATGGTCTCCGCTATCGCGCCCGAGGACACATAGCGTCGGCCGCGCCGCACGCCCGGACATTTCAGCGCGTCCGGTAGATGGACCGTGTCGTACCAGCGATTCCATTCGGCCTCGACCGCCGCGTCGACCTCGGCGGTGACGATCAGCAGGCAATCGGGGAATTCGGACATGGCGTCCTCCTGGACTCGCGTAGACTTTGACCCGCCCCGAGCGATCTGGCCGGCTCTTTCTCGGGCCGGGCATGTCGATCTCGATCCGGCCCGTTCGACTATACCAAGAGGAGGCGGAGCGGGCCTGGTCCGCCCGCCCCCTGCCGAATCATCGAGAAGGACCCTGAATAAGGAGTGGAGCCGTGAAGATAATTCTCATCGTGTTTGCAATCGCCATCGCGGGCTTTCTCGTTTTCGTGGTGACCCGCCCCGACACCTACCACGTCGAGCGGTCGCGGAGGATCGACGCGCCGGCGGACGTCGTATTCGCCCACCTGGACGATCTCATCGTGAACACGGACAAGATGATTGGCGGCCAGTTCGCGAAGGGTCTCGCGAGCCGCGAGTCCATCGCCAAAGCGGAGGCCAGGACATGAGCCGGCCGATCGTGACCTATGTATTGTGGATCGTTCAGGGGCTGCTCGCGGCCCTCTTTCTCTTCGCCGGGGGAACGAAGCTGGTCCTGCCGATCGAGGAGATGACGAAGCAGATGGCTCTGCCGGGTCTGTTCCTGCGCTTCATCGGCGTGGTCGAGGTACTCGGCGCGATCGGGCTGATCCTCCCCGGCCTCCTGCGCATTCGGCCGGGCCTGACCCCGCTGGCCGCCGCCGGGCTGGTGATCATCATGATCGGTGCGACCGTGCTCACCCTGACGAGCGTCGGGGTCGCGCCGGCACTGATCCCGCTGCTGGTGGGCCTCCTCGCGGCGTTCGTCGCCTACGGCCGCTGGCGGCTGGCACCGATTCAAAGCAATTCCGCAAAGCTGATCACCACCCCCTGAGGGTCCGAGACTTCGAAATAGCGCTCGCCCCACTGGGCATCCTTGGGCGCGGTGGCCTCGAGGCCTTTCTCAACGAGATCCCGATGGAGGGCGTCCACGCCTCGAACGCGGAGGATGACGCGATTCCCGGAACGGCCCGCGCGGGTGGCCGCCTGGCGAAGATTGATGACACTCTGACCAGCCCGCATCGTCGTGAAGGGCGCGTCGGGCCCGCCGTAGGAGACCTCGAGCCCGAGCTTTTGATAGAACGCCACCGATTCGGCCATCTCACGCACGGCCAAAGTCACGGCGCTGATGTGGTCGATCGACCAAGCTGACATAGAGACACGTCACTCTAGTCTGGCCCGATCCGGTCGGCCTATTGGACATTGGTCCAATAGGCATGCCGCCGGCGTGCTGCTAGTATAGAGGCGCCCGGTACCCGAAGCCGAACAAGCCCGACCTAACCCACGGAGACTGCCATGCTGCCGCAGCTACCGAAGCAAGAACAGCGAAGAGTTTGTGACGGGTGCGGCAAACCCAACTTCCTGCCCTACTCCATCCGGACTGGTGAGCCGGCTACCGCGGTGGCGCGCGTCTATTGCTCCTTGGCCTGTGCTCGGCTTCATTTCCCTACCTTCACCGGTCACACTTCCGGGCGATGAGGAGACCCTATGTTCTTGTCGTCGTTCCTGGTCGTATTTATCGTCCTGCTTGTCGCATGGGCCCTCGGTTGGCTTGCCTTCCACGTCGCGGGGGGCTTGATTCACATTCTTCTGGTTGTCGCGATCATCTCTTTGATCGTCCACTTCGTGCGGGGACGACCTTAGGCCTGACCGGCTGACGGGGTGAGACGGTATGGCTACGCACTCGAAGACCAAACGCGCTGTCCAACGACTTCGACGTCTCGCGCGTCGGCGCCGCGAAGCCGAGCTGCGAAAGGGTCGCGTCTCCCGCGAGCCCGGGTCCGCGTCCGCTGATGCGCGGATGACCGCCTGACGCGTCAGGAGCACCGAGTGGCGACGGGCGTCATAGCGTCACAAGCATCCCCACCGTCGCCCCGGTCATGATGACCGCCGTCGCCCAGCCGAGCCACCGAAGAAGTGGCGGGTTGACCCGCTTCCCCATGACGGTGTGGTCGCTCGTGAGCAGCACCACCAGCACGATCAACGGCGCGGCGAGCACTCCGTTGACCACGGCCGACCAGAACAGCATGGCGACGGCGTTGAGGCCGACGAAATTCAGGACCAGCCCCACCAGCATCGAGACGGCCACCACCGCATAGAAGCGGCGCGCGAGGCGGGGCGTGTCCTCGAGGGAGCCACGCCAGCCCTCCGCCTCGGCCACCGCGTAGGCGCAGGAACCCGCGAGCACGGGGACGCCGAGCATGCCGGTGCCGATCAGCCCGAGGGTAAAGAGCCAGTACGCCCAGTCCCCGGCCAGCGGCCGGAGTGCCTCGGCGGCCTCACGGGCGGTCGCGATGTCGCTCTGTCCGTGAGCGTGGAGGGTCGCGGCGGTCGTCAGGATGATGAAATACATGACGACGTTCGAGAAGAACATGCCGGTCACGACGTCCGTCCGCGCCCGCTGGAGCTCGGCATCGGTCGCGCCGCGGCGTTGCTGAACGGTCCGTCGACCGGCGGCCCGGTCCTCCTCGACCTCCTGGGCGGCCTGCCAGAAGAAGAGATAGGGCGAGATCGTGGTCCCCAGGATGCCGACGAACGTGGCGAGGTAGCGGTTGGACCACTCGATGTGCGGGATCACGGTTGCCGTGAGCACCGCCCACCAGTCAGGTCGGGCCAGGAACGCGGCCAGGACGTAGGCGAAGAGAATCAGGGTGAGCCACTTGAAGATGCGGGCGATCTGGCGGTAGGAAGACCAGCAAAGCAGGGACACGATGAGCCCGGCGTACAGCGGCGTCCACACGAAGGCCTTCACCCCGGTCATCATCTCGCTGACCTCGGCCATGCCGCCGAGGTCCGCCCCGATATTGATGACGTTGGCGACGATGAGCAGGACACACGCCCCCCAGAGGACCGGGCGGGAGTAGCGTCGGCGGACGACGCTTGCCAGCCCGCGGCCCGACACCATGCCGAGCCGCGCGCACATCAGCTGGACGGCGGCCATCAGAGGAAAGGAAAAGAGCGCCGTCCAGAGTGGGGCATAGCCGAAAGCCGCGCCCGCGACGGAGTAGGTGGAGATGCCGGAGGGGTCGTCGTCGGCGGCCCCGGTGATGAGGCCCGGCCCGAGTTCGGCGAAGAACCGGACCGGCCACGGGGCCGACCTCCCGCCCGGAGGTCCCGGACGGGCCGGATCCGGGAGCATCTCAGGGGTCATGGGGCGTCAGTGCTCTGACTTCTCGGCGCGCCACCGCCGGTCGGCCTTCTTCCCGGGTCACTCGTCGGACGTCTACGCCTCATGGAGGAGAAGTGATGCCATCGCGTCTCCTAGTCGAGCTCCCCCCCCGGAGCGACATAGGGGCGCGACGGTAACACGTCACGGACCCCTTCGCCTCACCGGGGCCATCGGGGCGAACGATATGCTAAACCGCGAATAGAACCCGCCAGTATGCTGGCGTAGACTCCCT
>JBGOVO010000116.1:0-10367 GCA_041478145.1 Methylomirabilia bacterium | reverse complement strand
AGGACCACACCACCGCGGCCAGCCCGTTGGCCTTGGCCTCCTGGATCATCTCGCGGCACTGCTGGTACATGACCTGGGCCTGGGAGGACCCCGGGTAGATGGTGAAGCCCACCGCGACGCAGCCCAGCCGGAGCGCGTCCTTCACGGAGCCGGTCACCGCGGAGAGCGGGTCCTTCTCGTCGTGGAGCACGTCGTGGTTGTTCATCTTGAGGATGAGCGGCACCTCGCCCGCGAACTCCGCGGCCCCCGCCTCGAGGAAGCCGAGCGGCGCCGCGTAGGCGTTGCAGCCGGCGTCGATGGCCAGACGGAAATGGTAGAAGGGATCGTAGGCGGGCGGATTCACCGCGAAGCTCCGCGCGGGGCCGTGCTCGAAGCCCTGGTCCACGGGCAGAATGACGAGCCGGCCGGTGCCGGCCAGGCGGCCGTGATTCAGCAGGCGGGCCAGGTTCGCCCGGGTCCCCGGATTGTCGCTTGCGTACCAGCTCAGGATTTCTCGAACCCGCGCTTCCATAGGTGTGCCTGTTCCTTTCCTGGTGCGGAGGTTACCGGCGGTAGAACTCGTCCGCCATCGCCACGTCCTCGGGGCTGCCGAGGATGACGGCCGCGCGCTGGTGATAGTCGGTGGCCACCAGGTCGAGCACGCGCCCGAGCCCCGTGCTCGCGCGGCCGCCCGCCTGCTCGACGATGAAGCCCATCGGCGCGACCTCGTAGAGCAGCCGCAGCTTGGCCTTCGGGTTCCTGGGATCGCTCCAGTCGGCCGGATACATGAAGAGCCCGCCGTCGAGCAGCGTGCGGTGGACGTCGGCCACCATCGCCCCCGAGTAGCGCAGCGAGTACGGCCTCCCGCTCGCCTTGTCCGGCGTCTTCAGGTGCTCGACGAAGGCGCGCTGGCCTGGATGCCACGAACGGACGTTGCCCTCGTTGATGCCGTACACCTTGCCGCGCCGGGGGATGCGGATGTCGGGGTGGGTCAGCAGGAACTCCCCGGTATCCGGGTTGAGCGTGAAGCCGTGCGTGCCCTGCCCCACCGTGTACACCAGCGTGGTGGCGGGCCCGTACATCACGTACCCGGCCGCGATCTGATCGGTGCCGGGCCCGAGCGCCTGAGGCCCCGCCGGCGTCTTCCCCTTCGAGGCGCGCAGCGCGAAGATCGTGCCCACTGCGCCGTTGACGTCGAGATTCGAAGACCCGTCCACGGGATCCATGCACACGACAAGACCGTGTGTGCCGCCCGCCTCTTTCATCTCGATCGGCCCCGGCGACTCCTCGGAGATCACGGCCGCGCAGGCACGGGCCTCGCGCAGGGCGGCCACCATGGTCTCGTGTCCCCAAATATCCAGCTTCTTCACCTGGTCGCCGGTGAGGTTGGTGCCGCCGGCGTAGCCGAGCCGATCGCGGAGCGCCGCATGAGCAAGCTCCCGGGCAATGACCGGGGCCACCCGACCGATGCGGCCCACGACGGTAGCGACGTTGGGAGCGTCGGCGGTGGAGAGGAAGGCCTGCTGGGTCGCGAGATGTTCCGCTAGCGTCATCGGCGAGTCGGCCATGAAATCCTCTCGTCGTTGAGTCGGATTGCGGGCTGCTCTAGCGATGCTAGACGATCACCTGGACTCAGTCAACACGCCGATCCCCGCCGCGCAACCCAGTGAGTCGGCTCCGTCTCACCCAACGCAGCTCTTGGGCGCTTCGGCCGCGCAGGTGACCGGGACTTGTGCTTAGATGCACAGACCGTGAAAGCGGAATCGGGGAATGCGGAATCGCGGCGCTGGAGGGCGCTCGGCCTGCTGTCGCTGGCCGAGCTGCTGGCCCTCTCGCTCTGGTTCAGCGCCTCCGCGGTGCTCCCCGCCCTCTCGCGCGAGTGGGCGCTGGGCGACGCCGGCCGGGCCGGGCTGACCATCGCGGTCCAGGCGGGCTTCATCGTCGGCACGCTCGCCGCGGCGCTCTCCAACCTGCCGGACGTCGTGCCCCCGCGCGCGCTGATGATGTGGGGCGCGCTGGCGGGCGCCGCGGTGAACGCGGTGCTTGCCCTGTGGGTGGAGCAGCTCGCCCCCGCGCTGGCGCTACGCTTCCTCACCGGCGTCTGCCTGGCCGGCACGTATCCCCCCGCGATGAAGATCGCCGCCACCTGGTTCCGCGAGGGACGCGGACTCGCCATCGGGCTCCTGGTCGCCGCGCTCACGGTGGGCTCCGCCACTCCGCATCTCATCCGCGGCCTCACCGACCTGCCCTGGCGGCACACGCTCCTCGCCGCCTCGCTGCTGGCCGCGGGCGGCGCGCTCGCGGTCACGTTCGTCGCCGAAGGCCCGCATCGCTTTCCGCCGGCCCGCTTCGACCTGCGCATGGCCACCGCGGTGCTGCGCGAGCGGGGCCCGCGGCTGGCGTGCCTCGGCTATTTTGGCCACATGTGGGAGCTCTACGCCATGTGGACGTGGCTCGGCGTCTTCCTGGCCGCGAGCCTCGAGGCCCGGGGCGGCGGCAGCTATGCCGGGCTCAATGCCAGCGGCGCCACCTTCGTGTGCGTCGGACTGGCCGGCGGCCTCGGCGCCTACGCGGGCGGCGCGCTCGCCGACCGCTGGGGGCGCACCACGCTCACCATGGCGGCCATGGCGGCATCCGGGCTCGGCGCGGTCCTGATCGGCCTCGCCTTCGGAGGCCCCCCGCTCGTGACCTTCCTGATCGCGATCCTCTGGGGTGTCACCGTCATCGCGGACTCGGCCCAGTTCTCCACCGCGGTCACCGAGCTGGCGCCCGCCGCCTATGTCGGTACCGCGCTCACCACCCAGACCTGCCTGGGCTTCGCGCTCACCATGGTATCCATCTGGCTGATCCCCCCGGTGGTGGGCCTGCTCGGCTGGCGCTGGGCGTTCGCGATCCTGGCCGTCGGTCCCGCCCTGGGCGTGGTCGCCATGGCCCGGCTCCGGGCCTTGCCCGAGGCGAGCCTCATGGCGGGCGGGAAACGCTGAGCCGGCGCATCCCGATCGACGCCGCGCGCATCATAGAGAACGGGAGGCGACGACCATGAAGCCGATGAAGTTCCTGCTGCTCGCGACGATGGCCCTGGTGGCGCTGCGCACCTGGAGCACCCCGAGCCCGGCGGTGGCCCTGAGCGCGACCTCGAGCGTCGATCGCCGGGTCCGCCTCGACTGGGAAGTCGGCACCGGACGCGGAGGCCGGCCGGTCATCCAGGGCTATGTGTATAACGACTATGGCCGCCCGGCTGCGGACGTGCACCTCCTGGTGGAGACGCTCGACGCGTCCGGCGCGGTGGTCGCCCGCAATATCGGCTTCGTGCGGGGCGTCGTCCAGTTCAACGATCGCGTGTACTTCGAGGTGCCGCTCAGGACGCCGGGGGCTTCCTATCGGGTCAGTGTGACGTCACTCGACTGGAAGGGCGGCGGGGGCGGCGCCTGATCCACTCCCGCGGCCCCCGGGTCAGGTGACCTTGCTGTAGACCCCGGGCGGGATGACGCGGTACACCGCGAGCGGCAGCGAGACGTTCTTGAAGGTGCGCTCGCCGAGCGACTCGAGGACGAACAGGCTGGCGATCCGATCCGCGGTCACCTGGCCGACCACGATGTCGCCCCCCTCGGCCGCCCCGGCGAAGCGCGCGGCGATGTTCGTGGTCGGGCCGGTGGCGGTGAAGGTCCACCGCTGAGAGCCGGCGCCGGTCAGCTTGGTGGCGCCCACGAGAGCCTGGCCGGTATTGATGCCCATGTGCAGCGAGACGGCCGGGAACACTCCCGCGTATTCCTCGTTCAGCACGCCCGTCTTCTGGCGGATCGCGAAGGCGGCCCGCGTGGCGTTGAGCGCGTGGTCTTCTTCCCCACCAACTCTCCCGCTGGTCTCGCCGCGGCGCTGGCCCTGGAAGATCACCATCAGCCCGTCGCCCGCCGTCTCGTTCACGTCGCCGTGGTGCCCGCGGATGATCTCGAGGAAGCTCGAGAAGTAGGTCTGCACGAGCTGGTTCAGGCGCTTGGCCTCGAGCTGCTCGCTGAGCCGCGTGTAGCCCGCGATGTCGAGGAAGAGCACCGAGACCTCCTCGTTCCGCTTCTCGAGGCTCGTCGCGGAGGGGTCCCGCTCCAGCAGCTCCTTGACCGCGTCGGGCACGAACTTGGACAGCTCGCCCTTGAGCTGCTCGAGCACCTCGAGGCGCTGCCGCGAGGCCTGCAGGTTCTCGAGCGCGGTGGCCAGCTCGGTGTTGCGGGCGGCCAGATCCTGCTGGGCCCGCGCGAGGTGCCCGGTCATGTCGTTGAGGGCCGACCCCAGCTCCGCCACCTCGTCGCCGGAGGCCGCGCGCGCCCGCACCGCGAAGTCGCCCTCGCCGATCCGCCGGGCCACCGTGGCCAGCGCGTGGATGGGGCGGACCACCACGAAGCGCATGGCCACCGCCAGCACCGCCGCCGCCGCCACGATGGTCATGAGCCCGATCATGATCTGGCGGTTCCGCTGCTTGCGGACCTCCGCCATCACCGGCTCCATGGAGGTGGCCACCTGGATGACCGCGCGCACCTTGTGATCGGAGCCGTGGCAGCCCTGGCAGCGCTCCTGATTGGGGATCGGCTGGTAGAGGGTGAACACGGAGGCGCCCTCGCGGGATTCGAGCGCCTCCTGGGTCTGCAGCGTCTCCAGCGCCCGCGTGAAGAGCGGCCCCGCCATGGTGCGGCCGGGCTCGCGGCGCATCTTCTCGATGGACGCCATGACGTCCTTGGGCAGCTCCGCCTCCTTCGAGACCTCGCGGAGCGTGGCCAGATCGGTGAAGGCCTCCACCCCGTTGCGCCGGTAGACCACGAGCCCCTGCACCAGCTTCGAGCCCCGCAGGTCGTCGATGAACCCGCGGGTGATGTCGGGCCGCTCCGAGAGCATCGCGGTCTCGATGCTCGAGACGAGGGTGCCGATGAGCTGGCGCGCCGCCACCTTGTTCTGCTCGACGAGCAGCTCGCTCTCGCGCTTGATGGTCAGGATGGTGGAGACGCCGAAGCCGATGATCAGCACCAGGACGATCAGGACCGTGATCTTGGCGGTGAGGCGGGCCCGGAGGCGACGCATGGTCACACCCGCGAGGCGCGGCCCGCCCAGTAGGGCTCGCGGAGCTGGCGCTTCAGCAGCTTGCCCGCCGCGTCGCGCGGGAAGACGTCGTGGAAGGAGACCTGGCGGGGCACCTTGTAGCCGGCCATGTGCCCGCGGCAGAAGGCGGTGATCTCCTCCGGGGTGAGCGCCTCGCCGGGCCGCACGTGGACCGCGGCGTGCACGCGCTCCCCCCACTCCTCGTCGGGCACGCCGAAGACGGCCGCGTCCAGCACCTTGGGGTGCCGGTGCAGCACGTCCTCGATCTCGGCCGGGTAGATGTTGACGCCGGCCGAGATGATCATGTCCCGCTTGCGGTCGCAGATGTAGTAGAAACCGTCCGCGTCCACGTAGGCGACGTCGCCCACCGTGTACCAGTCGCCCCGGCGCATCTTCGCGGTGGCCTCGGGATCGCGGTAGTACTCGTCCAGGATCCCGGGGAAGCGACGCACGTAGAGCTCGCCCGGCTCGCCCGTGACCACCGGGCGGCCGCCGTCGTCGAGCAGCGCGATCTCCTTGCCGGGCGCCGCGCGACCGCACGAGCCGGGTTTGCGCAGCACGTCCTCCGGTCGCAGGACGGTGTTCACCCCGAGCTCGCTCGAGCCGTAGAACTCGTAGAGGGCGGGCCCGAAGTAGGCCACCACGCCCTCCTTCACGCTCATCGGGCACGGCGCCGCCGCCATGATGATGGTGCGCATCGAGGTCACGTCGTAGCGCGCCCGGACCTCCGCGGGCAGGTCCACGATGCGCTTCAGCAAGGTCGGCGCCATGAAGGTGCTGGTGCAGCGGTGGCGCTCGATCTGGGCCAGGGCCTCCTCCGGATCGAACTTCGGCATGATCACCACGCTGCCGCCGACCAGGTGCGTGTAGAGCGCGAGCCCACCCGGGGCCGAGTGATACATGGGGCCGGCCACCAGATGGACGTGGGCCGGATCCAGCAGATCCATGGCCCCGAGCGTGTCCATCAGGTCTTGAGGATTCATGCCCCGGCGGAGCGCCCCCTTGGGCCGCCCGGTGGTTCCCCCGGTGTAGATGATGGAGGCGCCGAAGCCGGCGCCGCCGACGGGCTCCCCGAGATCGGGCCGGCCCTCCGCGAGCAGATCGTGGAGGTGCGCGGCCCAGGGCCGGCGCTCGGCGCCGAGCAGGATCCACCGCTTCACCTTCGGCGCCCGGGAGCGGACCGTCTCGACCATGGCCAGGAAGCGGTCGCTCACCAGCACCGCGACCGCGTCGGAGTGATCGAGGATGTACGCGACCTCTTCCGCCGCCAGCCGATGATTCATCGGCGCCGGAATGAGGCCGGCGGGCCGCGCCGCGGTGCTGGCCAGATAGTGCTCGAGCGAGTTCTCCGCGTAGACGATCACGTGGCCGCCCGGCGGCAACCCGAGCCCGACGAGGCCGTGGGCCAATCGGTTGCGCCGGGCGATGAACTCCGCCCAGCTCCAGACACGCTCCCCTTCGATGAGGGCGGGCTTGTCGGGGTGCCGGGCGGCGTGCGCGGCGAGGACGTCCATCGCTTTGCGTGTGTAGCACAACGGCGCGCGGGCGGCAACGGGTCGACCGGAGTAGTATGCCCATCACGGGGAGGAGCCCATGGCGACGGATCGATCGTATGTGGCGGAGAACCAGGCCGAGCTCGCGCGGCTGCGGGCCCTGGTGGACAAGCTGAGCGACCAGGAGCTGTCGCGGCCGCTCCCGGCCGGCTGGACGGTGGCCTCCGTCCTGGCCCATCTGGCCTTCTGGGACTATCGCATCGTGACCTTGCTCGACCGCTGGGGCGCCGACGGGCGCGGGGCGCCGCCCCCGGCCTTCGACGGGGCGGCGGTGGACTGGGTCAACGATGCGGGGAAGCCCTTGTGCCTCGGGCTGCCCCCGCGCGGCGCCGCGCGCATGGCGATCGACGCGGCGATCGCGGCGGATCAGCGGGTGGCCGCGCTCTCGGACGCCGCCCTCGCGGCGAACACGGCGGCCGGGAGCCCGATCAGCCTGCGGCGCGCCGCGCATCGGCGCGAGCACCTGGACGAGATCGAGCGCGCCCTGTCGGCCCCCTGATCCGGCCGGCGGCCCGCCGAGCCGCCTACCAGTCGGAGTAGATGCCCTCGCGGATGGTCGGCGCGGGACCGCGCGTCTGGTCCCACTGCTTCTGCATCAACACCTGGTAGAGGCCGATCGAGCCGCTCGCGAAGGCCACCGACGAGCACGTGAGGTAGAGCAGCCAGGTCCGGTAGACCTGCTCGCCCACGATGGTGCGCGCTTCGTCGACGCGCGCCTTGAGGCGCTCCGCCCAGTGCTTGCAGGTGCGGGCGTAGTGCAGGCGCAGGTTGTCCACGTCGAGCAGCTCCCAGCCCGCGCGCTCCATCTCGGTCAGCGTCTCGGTGACCCCGGAGAGATCGCCGTTGGGGAAGACGTAGCGATAGAGGAAGTCGGTCTGGCTCGTCCGCTTCCAGTGGAACTCGTGGTGGATCCCGTGGTTCAGGTAGAGGCCGCCGTCCACGAGCATCTGCTTCACCCGGTCGAAGAACGACGGGTAGTTCGGGATGCCCACGTGCTCGATGACCCCGATGGCCGCGATCTTGTCGTAGCGCGCGTCCCCGGGCAGGTCGCGGACGTCGCGGTACTCGACGAGGCAGCGCCCCTCGAGCCCCTCGCGCTTGATCCGCGCCGCCGCCCACTCCGCCTGCTGCCGCGACAAGGTGACCCCGTGCGCCCGAACCCCGTAGTGCTGGGCGGCCCAGATGCTGAACCCGCCCCAGCCGCAGCCGATGTCGAGCACGCGCTCGCCCGGTTGGAGCCGGAGCTTGCGGCAGACGAGATCGAGCTTGTCCTCCTGCGCCGGCTCGAGCTTGCCGTCGGGATCGCGGTAGTAGGCGCAGGTGTAGACCATCAGCGGATCGAGGAAGAGCGCGTAGAAGTCGTTCGAGACGTCGTAGTGATGCGCGATGGCCTGGGCGTCGTGCTGCTTCGACCGAGGTCGACCGGACTGGGTCATGGCGCCACCTCCCGCATGCCGAAGATGGAATCGAACACGATGCGCCGCCGGGCCGCCGCCGAGCCCAGGACGACGCGCACGCCCAGCCGGGCCACCGCGTCGGGCAGGCGCGACAGGCGGCGCTGGAGCCAGCCGAGCTCACCCGGGCCGTACCGCTCGACGATCTGCCGGGCATAGCCGTCGAGCGGAATACCGTGGCGGAGGAGCGCGATCACCGCCTCCGCGGCCAGCCGCCCGCTCCGGATCGCCGGCCCGATGCCCTCCCCGGACATGTCGCGGGCGAGCCCGGCCGCGTCGCCGACCAGGCAGAAGCGCGCGCCGTGGAGCCTCCGCGGCGCCTGGCGGCGCACCACGTACGCGTGCCCCTTGAACGGCTCGATCGGCATCCCGTCGGGCAGGCGCCCGGAGGCGCGCAGGGTCGCGATCAGGGCGTCGCGACGCCGGGGCAGGCTGCCGTCGCCGCCCTGGGTGCACCCGACGCCGATATTGATGAAGTCGCGCTTGGGGAAGTACCAGCCGTAGCCCCGCAGATCGGGCTCCACGTAGAGCTCGGGCGCGCGCAGGAACGGCTCCAGCCGCTCGGTCCACTCGGGAGGCAGCCGCGTCTCGCTCTCCTGCGCGACCACCACCTCCTCGCGCTCGGAGACCTGGCCCAGCGCGCGGGCCACCGGACAGCGGTGACCGCCCGCCCCGATCAGGGCGGCCGCCTCGAAGACGCCGTGCTCGGTCTCCACGCGGACCCGGTCGGGCCGCTCCGTCACCGCGGAGACCCGGATGCCCCAACGCACGTCGGCGCCGGCGGCGGCCGCGCGCTCGAGCAGGTAGTGATCGAACTCACGGCGGATGATCCCGTAGCTCGTCGGCCGCGGCCAGCCCGTCTCGTGACGCGCGCCCGCGAACTCGAGCACGCACGCGTCGAAGGGCTGGATCGTCAGCGGATACTTGTCGGGATCCACCTCGAGGTCGGCGAGCGCCTCCGGGGTCACCCACCCGGCGCAGATCTTCACGCGCGGGAAGACCGCCGCGTCGAGCACCAGCGGCCGCAAGCCGGCCCGCGCGAGCCGCCAGGCGGCGGTGCTGCCGCCCGGCCCTCCGCCCACCACGATCACGTCGTGGTCCATCACCGCCGCCATAGCGACAGGTAGATCGAGAGCTTCCGGAGCGGCGTCACCTTCAGCTCCTCCACCGCGTTCGCCACAGGCATGACCGCGAAGAGATCGCCGTCGAGGTCGACCCGGCTCTGCACGTAGGCCTCGGCGAAATTGTACGGCGACGGGTCCCGGATGAGCCGCAGGAACGTCTCCGGGCTCTTGATCACCGCGGTGCAGGCCGGGGGGCCCTGACCGAAGCGCACCTCCTGACCGTCCCAGAGCCGGAAGGCGAAGGAGTCGGGCAGGTCGCGGAAGACCTCCCGCAGGATCGCGGCGGCGCGCGAGGGAGTCGGCGTCGGGGTGAGGAAGGCCCGCATCAGCCGCGGATGGTCTTCATGACGTCGGGATCCTCGAAGGCGCGCTTCGGCTCGCCCTCGAAGATGATCTCGCCGCGGTCGATGGCGTACAGCCGGTCGGCCACGCGGGAGGCCGTCATGAGATTGGACTCGGCGATGAGGAGCGAGATGCCCATGGCCTTGATCTGCTTGACCGCGTCGATGAAGCGGCTCACCACCACCGGCGCCAGGCCCTCGAAGGGCTCGTCGAGCAGCAGGATCGACGGCGACAGCGTCATGGCCCGCCCGATGGCCACCATCTTCTTCTGGCCGCCCGAGAGGTAGAGGCCGCGGCGGCCCGTGAAGTCGCCGATCTCCGGGAAGAGGCCGAGCACGCGCTCGTCGATGCCGTTCCCCGCCGCGACCGCGGCGCCCCCCCTCCCCGCGGCCCGGGCCAGCGACTGGCTGATGCGGAAGTTCTCGGCCACCGTCAGGTCGGGGAAGATCCCCGCGTCCTCCGGCGAGTAGCCGATGCCCGCGAGCGCGCGCTGATGCGTGGGCAGCTTCGTGATGTCGCGGCCCCCGAAGGCGACGCGGCCGCTCTTGACGGGCAGGAGGCCCATGATGCTGTCGATGGTCGTGGTCTTGCCGGCCCCGTTGCGCCCGACCAGGCACACCGACTCGCGGTCCCGGACGGCCAGCGAGAGGTTGCGCAGGACCTGGGCGGGGCCGCGGAAGACGTTCAGGCGCTCGAGCTCGAGCATGGCGTCAGGCGGTCTGGGTGCCGAGCAGGTTGGCGGTGACCTGCGCGTTGTTCCGGATCTGGTCCGGGGTGCCGTCGGCGAGGATGGTGCCCTGGTGCATGGCGACGATCCGAGGACAATAGGT
>JBGOVO010000034.1:0-17774 GCA_041478145.1 Methylomirabilia bacterium | reverse complement strand
GGTGGTGATCAGCCACGACCGCTGGTTCCTCAACCGGGTGGCCACCCACATGCTGGCCTTCGAGGGCGACAGCGGCGTGGTGTGGTTCGAGGGCAACTACGAGGACTACGAGGCCGACCGGCGCAAGCGGCTGGGGGCGGCCGCCGACACGCCGCATCGCATCCGCTACAAGCCGCTCACCCGCGGGTAGCGGCCTCCGCGCGCTCGCTCGGAGACGCTCCTCCCTGTAACCGGGCCGGCTCTCGCGGTCCGGGGCTCGTATACTAGGCGGGCCATGAGCGTCTCCCTCCCCCGCGCCGCCGACATCGTCGTCATCGGGGCGGGCGCCATCGGCGCCAGCATCGCCTACCACCTGGCCCGCCGCGGCGCCCGCGACGTGGTCGTGCTCGAGCGTGACCAGGTGGGCGCGGGCTCCACCAGCAAGGCGGCCGGCGGCATCCGCGTGCAGTTCGCCACCCGCGTCGAGATCGAGTTCTCGCTGCGGGGCATCGAGTTCTTCAAGCGCTTCGAGGACGAGATGGGGGTCCCCTGCGATTTCCACCAGGAGGGTTACCTCTTCGTGGTGACCGACGAGCCGACCCTGGCGCGCTTCCGGACGAACGTCGCGCTCCAGCAGAGCCTCGGGGCCGACGTCCGCGTGATCGCCCCCGACGACGCGCGCGCCCTGGTGCCGTCGCTGCACGTGGAGGACGCGATCGCCGCCGTCTGGGGGCCCATGGACGGCTACGCCTCGCCCAACGACGTGGTGCAGGCCTACGCGGCGCAGGCGCGCGCCCGCTCGGTGCGCATCCTGGAGGGCACCCCGGTGACGGGCATCCGGATCGAGGGCGGCCGCGTGGCCGCGGTGGAGACGCCCGCCGGCGCCATCGCCACGCGCCTGGTGGTCAACGCGGCCGGGCCGTGGGCACCCCTCGTCGGGCGCATGGCCGGGCTCGACCTGCCGGTGGATCCGCGGCGCCGCCACATCTTCGTCACCGACGCCTTCGACGGCATCCGCCATCCGCTCCCGCTCGTCACCGACTGCGGCAGCGGCTTCTACTGCCGGAGCGAGCAGGGCGCGGTGCTCATGAGCCCCGGCGACATCGGGGAGGCTACCGAGTACGAGGCGCGCGTGGACTGGAGCGTGCTCGAGACGGCGGTGGAGAAGGCGGTGCGCCGCATCCCCGCGCTCGAGCGCGCGCGGGTGCGGCACGCGTGGGCCGGGCTGCGCCCGCTCACGCCGGACGGGCGGGCCATCCTCGACTGGGCGCCCGGCGTCGACGGGCTCTTCCTCGCGGTGGGCTTTTGCGGCCACGGCTTCCAACACTCGCCGGCGGTGGGGGAGACGGTGGCCGAGCTCCTGCTCGAGGGCCGGTGCGGGCCGGACATCTCGAGCCTCGGTCTCGCCCGGTTCCCCTCGGCTTGACACGATCGCACCGGGCCGCTAACGTCCAAGTCCTGCCGCCCGCGCGCCGGTCCGGGGTGGCTCCGGCAGCCCACGGTCCGCGAGGCAAGGAGAACCCGATGGTCATGACCGCGGTACGCGTCGCCGTCGGCGGCGTCTCGGGCTGAACGGAGCTCCATCCTGGACGCCTCCCTCGACCGCCTGCGCCAGGTCGCGAACCTGGCCCGCTCCGTCGCGAGCGCGCTCGACGTGGACACCGTGCTGCGCCAGGTGGTGGAGGCCGTGCTCGCCCTGCGCCCGGGCGCGTTCTGCGTGGTCCGGCTCGTGGACAGGGGGCGGGGCGGCTATCGACTGGCCGCGATGGGAGGAGCCGAGACGCAGGGCGTGGCGTCGGTGATCCCCTTCGGATCGGGGGTCACCCACTTGATCGCGCAGAGCGGACAGCCGATGCTCTTGGCGGACGCGGTGGGAGACCCGCGGCTGGTGTCCACCATGTGGCGGGAGGAGCACGGCCTGAAGGTCTACTACGGCGTGCCGATCAGCGCCGGCGGCGAGCTGATGGGCGTGCTGAGCGTGGCCCTCTCCGACTCCGCGCAGCCCACCGCGGAGGAGCGCGAGATCGTGGATCTGCTGGCGAGCCACGCGGCGGTGGCCATCGGCAATGCCCGACTCTTCGCGGAGAGCGAGACCCGGCGCCGGACCGCTGAGGCACTCGCGGAGGTGTGGCGGTTTCTCTCGGAGACCTTCGACGTCACCGCGCTCGGCCAGCGGATCGCCGATGTGGTCCTGCGCGCGCTCCGGGTGCGCGCGGCCGCACTCTATCGCCTCGTGCCCGGATCGGGCGATCTGGAGGTGATCGGGCGATCGGGCGATGCCGAGCGCTTCCTCAACCCCGGCTTCGTGATCCCGGCGGGCCACGGGGTGGTGGGCCTGGCGGTGAGTCGGCGGCAGCCGGTGGTCGCGCCGGACGTTCGCGTGGATTCCCGTGTGAAGGCCACCCCCGCGATGCGGGTGGCGTACCCCCTGTGCCCGTCGGTGCTCTCGCTGCCCCTCGTTGTGAAGGGACAGGTGGTGGGCGGTTTCACGGTGGGCGATCTGCTCGGCCGCGCCTACACGGAGGAGGATCTGCGCCTAGCGCAGACGTTCGCCGACCAGGCCGCGGTGGCGCTGGAGAACGCGCGACTCTTCGAGCAGGCGGAGCGGGGGCGCCGCGAAAGCGAGGCCCTGGGCGGCGTGAGCCAGATCCTGGCCCAGTCGCTGGATCCGGAGGGCGTTGCCCAGCGCGTGGTGGACTGCGTCCACGATCTGGTCGGCGCGATGGCCGCCTCGGTCTATCGCCTGGATCTCGAATCGGGCGCCCTCGAGCAGACCGCCCGCTCGGACGATGGGTCCATTGTAGAGAAGGCGCTGCGGCATCCGCGCGGCACCGGGGCGGTGGGCCTCGCGGTGGCGGAGCGCCGGGCGGTGGTGTCCAACGACATGCTCGTGGACCCGCGCCTTCGTCTCGCTCCCGAAGTGCGTGCGTACATCGAAGGCTCGCCCTTCCGGGCGGTGCTGGCCGTGCCGCTGATCGTGAAGGAGCAGGTGATCGGCGCGCTCGGGCTCGTGGACGCGCCGGGCCGGGTCTTCACCGCCGAGGATGTGCAGCTCGTGCAGGCCTTCGCCGACCAGGCGGCGGTGGCGCTGGGGAACGCGCGGCTCTACGCGGACGCCGAGCAGCGGCGGGTCGAGGCCGAGACACTCACCGGCCTCGTCCGCACCATCAGCGCCACGCTCGATCTCGACGCCGTCCTGCGGCACGTGGCCGCGGCCGGCCGGGAGCTGTGCGGCAGCGACATCGCGCATATCGTGCTCCGCGACGCGGAGTCCGACACGATGTTCGAGCGCTACGGCGTCGGCCAGGTGACCGAGCCCGCGGACTTCCCGCACATGGAGCGCGGCAAGGGAGCCGGCGGCATCGCGTGGAGCACGGGCCGGCCCTTCCGCACCGCGAACCGCCCCGACGACCCGCGCGTGCGCGACCACCACGCCGAGACCGTCGCGCGGGAAGGCGTGATCGCGAGCCTGGTCGTTCCGATCTGGATCAGCGGCCAGGTCGAGGGCCTGGTCTACGTGGAGAACCGGACGAATCGGGCCTTCACCGACCGCGACGAGGCCATCCTGATCCGGCTCGCCGACCACGCCGCCATCGCGATCCAGAACGCCACGCTCTTCCGCCGGCTCCAGGGGCTCTCGGGTCGGCTCATGGAGGTGCAGGAGGCCGAGCGCCGCCATCTGGCCCGCGAGCTCCACGACGAGATCGGCCAGCTGCTCACCAGCCTGCGGCTCACGCTCGACGTGCCCGAGCCCGCGTCGCCCGCGGTGCGCGAGCGGCTCGGCAAGGCTCAGGTCCTGGTGCAGGAGCTGCTCGATCGCATCCGCGCGCTGTCGCTCGACCTGCGACCGAGCATCCTCGACGACCTGGGGCTGCTCCCGGCCCTGCTCGGCCACATCGAGCGCTACACCAGCCAGACCAAGGTGCGCGTGCACCTCGAGCACAGCGGGCTCGACCGGCGCTTCTCCGCCGAGACCGAGACCGCGGTGTACCGCATCGTGCAGGAGGCCCTCACCAACGTGGCCCGCCACGGCCACGTGGACGAGGTGACGGTCCGGCTCTGGGCCACCGACGACGTCCTGGGGGTGCAGGTCGAGGACCACGGTGCCGGCTTCGACCCGGGCACGGTGCTCGGCGCCGGCAAGAGCGGCGGCCTCGCCGGCCTTCGCGAGCGGGCCGCGCTGCTGAACGGCCATCTCACCGTGGAGACGAGGCCGGGTCTCGGCGTGCGGCTGACCGCGGAGGTTCCGCTCCAGGGCTCCCTCCGGCGGGCCGGAGAGTGAAGCGCGTCCGCATCGTGCTCGCCGAGGACCACCACGTGGTCCGGGAGGGGCTGCGCGCCCTGCTCGCCGCCGAGCCCGGCTTCGCGGTCGTGGGTGAGGCCGCGAACGGTCTGGAGGTCGCCGATCTCGTGGAGGGCGTGAAGCCCGACGTGCTCGTCGTGGACTTCGTGATGCCCGGACTGAACGCCCCCGACATCGTCCGGCGGGTGGCCCGCGTCTCCCCGGGCACGCGCGCCCTCGTGCTCTCGATGCACGCGAATCCCGCCTACGTGGTGGAGGCCATCCAGAGCGGCGCCGCGGGCTACGTGCTCAAGGGCTCGAGCGCGGCGGAGCTGGTGCGGGCCATCCGCGCGGTGGCGGACGGCGCGCGCCACCTGAGTCCGCCGCTGTCGGAGGAGATGGTCGAGGCCTACGCGCAGCGCGCGGTCCCCACCGGCCTCGATCTCTACCAGACCCTCACCCAGCGGGAGCGCGAGGTCCTGCACCTCGCCGCGGAAGGGCAGACGAGCGCGCAGGTCGGCGCGCGGCTCAATATCAGCCCGCGCACGGTGGAGGTGCACCGGGCCAACCTGATGCGCAAGCTCGGGCTCCACGGGCAGAGCGACCTGGTTCGCTACGCCCTCGGCCGCGGCATCCTGACCATCGACGGCTGAGTGCGCAGTTGCAAACTACGTAGGGTTACGAATAGACGGGCGCGCGCCGCCCCGTGCATCGTCATGCCAGTGGCGACCCGATCCCGGCTGGCGTGCGGGTGGCTCCATGGCTGAGTCCGGGTCTTCCCCGACGACGGTCCTGGTGGTGGAGGACGAGGAGGAGGTGCGGGCACTCGCCCGCGACGTCCTCGAGATGAACGGCTACACCGTGCTGGAGGCGATGGACGCGGACGACGCGATGCGCCTCGGCGAGAGCCACCCCGGCCCGATCGACCTGCTCATCACCGACGTGGTGATGCCGCGGCTGAGCGGGCCGGAGCTGGCGGGACGGCTGCGTGCGCACCGGCCCGCCCTGCGGGTGCTCTGCATGTCGGGCTACCCGGAGAGCCCGGACCGCCGGGTCGAGCGCGGAGAGGGCTGGACCGCGTGGCTGCAGAAGCCGTTCACGCCGGACGTGCTGATGAGCAAGGTGCGGGAGTGTCTCACCAGCTGAGCACGCCCGTCTTCCAGTAGCCGACGAACTGCCAGAGCAGCCCGCCCAGGAAGAAGACGAGCCCCAGGCCCGAGAGCGCCCGGAACGCCGCGGGCGGAGCGCTCCCCCGACGCCATTCGCCCGCCACCGAAAACCAGACCGCGGCCAGCAGCAGCGCCCCGACGCCGGCGACGCTGAGCAGCCAGCCCGCCATCACGCCCATGGTGAACAGCGGATCGAGGAAGATCGTGGGATGGTACATGGTCGCTCCTGTTCTCAGCGTGGCTGCATGCGGATGGCCCCGTCGAGCCGGATGGTCTCCGCGTTGAGCATCGAGTTCTCGATGATGTGGGCGGCGAGGGCGCCGTACTCGGCCGGCCGGCCGAGCCGGGGCGGGAACGGCACCTGCTTGCCGAGCGAGATCCGCGCGGGCTCGGGCAGCCCGGCCAGCATCGGCGTCTCGAAGATGCCGGGCGCGATGGTGCAGACGCGGATGCCGAGCTCGGCCAGGTCCCGCGCGATCGGCAGCGTCATGCCGACCACGCCGCCCTTGGAGGCGGAGTAGGCGGCCTGGCCGATCTGGCCGTCGAAGGCGGCCACCGACGCGGTGTTGATCACCACGCCGCGCTCGCCCTCCCCGTTGGGCGCGTTCTTGGCCATCTGGGCGGCGGCCAGCCGGATGCAGTTGAAGGTGCCGATGAGGTTGATCTGGATGGTGCGCGCGAACGCGGCCAGGTCGGCCGGCCCGCGCTTGCCGAAGGTCTTCTCCGCGGTGCCGATGCCCGCGCAGTTGACGAGGACGTGGATGCCCCCGAAGCGCGCGACCGCGGCCTCCAGGGCCGCGCCCACCTCCTCGGCGCTGGTGACGTCGGCGGGCGCGAAGAGGGCGCGGGCGCCGAAGCCGGCGGTCACCTCCTTGCCCGGCGACTTCGGCAGGTCCAGCAGCACCACGTTGCCGCCCCCGCCGTGGAGGCGCTCCGCGGTGGCCCGGCCGAGGCCGGAGGCGCCGCCCGTGATCACCGTCGTCGAGCCCGAGATCTGCATGCCATCCTCCTGGGAAGGGGAGTGTCGTCGACGGTGTAGTATAACCGAGCGCGCCATGCCGCTCCCCCTCTGGATCCGGACTGCCGACGACCTGCGGGCCCTGACCGGCGAGCTCGAAGGGACCCGCGCGCTCGCCATCGACACCGAGGCCGACAGCCTGCACCACTATCCGGGCAAGCTCTGTCTCGTGCAGGTGGCCGACGCCGACGGGCGCGGGCATCTGATCGATCCGCTCGCGCTGCGCGACCTCTCGCCGCTGGGCCCGGTCCTGGCCGATCCGCGCACGGTCAAGGTGCTGCATGCCGCCGACAACGATCTCGCGTACCTCAAGCGGCTGTACGGGGTCACGGTGGCGTCCCTGTTCGACACCGCGGTGGCGGCGCGCTTCCTCGGCGCGACCTCGCTCGGGCTCGAGGGGCTGCTGACGCAATACCTGGCGGTGACCGCCGTCAAGTCGCGGCAGAAGGACGACTGGTCCCGCCGCCCGCTGACCGGCGAGCAGGAAGCCTACGCCCTCGACGACGTCCTGCATCTGATCCCGCTCCGGGAGCGGCTGCTCGATGCGCTCCGCGCGCTCGGGCGCGAGCACTGGGTGGAGGAGGAATGCGCCGGACTCGCGGCGCTGGCCGTGCCCGAGAAGCCGGTGGATCCCGACGCCTACATGAAGCTCAAGGGCGCGCGCGAGCTCCCCGCGCGCGGCCTGGTGGTTCTGCGCGAGCTTCACGCGGCCCGCGAGGCGCTGGCCCTCCGGCTGGATCGGCCCCCGTTCATGATCGTGGGCAACGAGAGCCTGGTGGAGCTGGCCAAGCGCCTTCCCGCCGACGCGGAGGCCATCCTGTCCGTGCCGGGCTGCACGCCGCCCGTGGTCCGCCGCGCCGGCCCCGCCATCCTGGAGGCCGTCGCCCGCGGCCTCGCCGTCCCCGACGCCGACCTGCCGGTCTACCGGCCGGTGCCGCGTCCGCACCTGCCCGCCGCGATACGGCGCCGGGCCGAGGCGCTGCGTGTCTGGCGGACCAAGGCGTCGAAGGAGGTCGGCCTCGAGCCCGGCGTGCTCTTCCCCCAGCGGCTCATCGACCGGCTGGCCGCCGCGCCGCCCGCCGATCTTGCCGCGCTGCGACAGGTGGAGGGCGTGCGGGGCTGGCGCGTGAGCCTCTTCGGTCCGGCGCTCCTCGAGGCGCTCGCTCCCGCCTGACGACCCGCCGCCCCCGGCTTGCCGGGGACCGACGATGGTGGTACCCCTGGGACTACGCGGTTCGATCGGATTTGGCTTCGGATCGGAAAGGAGGGTCCCCATGGCCTCCCATTCCCGGTACCTCCGCGAGGGCGTCATCGCCGGCCTCATCGGGGCCGCCCTGGTCGCGGTGTGGTTCCTCATCTACGACGCGGCCAGGGGCCGGATGTTCCGCACCCCGGCGCTGCTGGGCGCCGCCACCTTCGAGGGCGTCACGAATCCCTCGGCGGTGCCCACCGCCGTGCACCTCATCGTCCCGTACACCGTCTTGCACGGAGTGGTCTTCGCGATGATCGGCGTGCTCATCGCGTACCTGATCGTCTCGGCCCAGCGCGAGCCGAGCCGCGTGATGATGCTGTTCATCGCGCTGATGTGCTTCGAGATCTTCTTCCTCGCGGTGGTCACGTGGCTCGCCCATCCGGTGCTGGACGAGGTCCAGTGGTGGGCCATCCTCGTGGCCAATGCGCTGGCCGCCGCCGGCATGCTGATCTACTTCTTCGTCGGCCATCGCGCGCTCGGGCGCGCGCTGCTCGGCCCGCTGTGGACGCGGGCGGTGCGGGAGGGCATCTGGGGCGGGCTGCTCGGCGCCGTCGCGGTGGCCCTCTGGTTCCTGGCCTACGACGGGGCCGCCGGCGTGCCGCTCCGCACCCCCGCGCTGCTGGGCGCCGCGCTCTTCCACGGCCTGCGCGACCCGAGCGCGCTGCAGATCACGCTGCCGCTGGTCCTGCAGTACACCGTCGTGCACGGGGCCGCGTTCCTCGCCTTCGGGCTCGCGGCGGCCGGCCTCTTGACGCTGGCCGATCGCGACCCGCGGCTGCTCTTCGGCTTCGTCATGCTCTTCTGCTGCTTCGAGGTCTTCTTCGCCGCCCTCGTGGTGATCCTCGCGGAACGGCTCCTGGAGACGGTTCCCTGGTGGACCATCCTCGGGGGCAACCTCGTCGCGGCGCTCGTGATGCTCGGCTTCTTCTTCCGCGAGCACCGCGTGACCTGGCGGGAGTTCCTCCACGCGCGGCGGTAAGCGGAGACAGCGCTTTCCTGGGGTGAGCAGACCGAGTAGACTTCTGGCGATCGTGGACACACGATGCGGGGGGCACACGACACCGGGCGACACACGACGCGGGCCAGGAGGCGAGAGGGTGGCGGACGGGGAGCTGAAGGGACGGGTGGCGGTGGTGACGGGCGGCAATGGGGGCATCGGCCTCGGCATGGCGCGCGGGCTCGCCGCGGCGGGGGCGGCCATCGTGGTCTCGGGGCGCAACGCCGAGAAGAGCCGGCGCGCGGTCGGTGAGCTCGAGAAGCTGGGCGCGCCGGCCGTCGCCATCGAGGCCGACGTGGCCGACGAGGCCGCGGTGAACGCCCTGATCCGGGGCACAGTGGAGCGCCTCGGCCGCGTGGACATCCTGATCAACAACGCGGGCATGAACATCCGCAAGCCCGTCCAGGATCTCACCCTCGCGGAGTGGCGGCAGGTCCTCGACACCAATCTCACCAGCGCCTTCCTCGCGAGCCGCGCGGTCTACCCGATCATGAAGAAGAACGGCGGGGGCAAGATCATCAATATCGGCTCGATGATGTCCATCTTCGGCACCTCGTTCGCCCCCGCCTACGCCGCGTCCAAGGGCGGCATCGTGCAGCTCACGAAGGCCACCGCCGCCGCGTGGGCCCGCGACAACATCCAGGTCAACGCGGTGCTGCCCGGCTGGATCGACACCGAACTGACCACCAACGCCCGGCGTGAGGTCCAGGGGCTCCACGAGCGCGTGCTCGCGCGCACGCCGGCGGACCGGTGGGGCGTGCCCGACGATCTCTCCGGCATCGCGGTGTTTCTCGGGGGGCCGGCCTCCGATTTCGTGACCGGGACCGCCATCCCGGTGGACGGGGGCTATTCGATCCAGGGCTGAGTGCGGTACACTGCACGACGCGTGATGCGGGCGTCGGCACGACTCTTCCTGCTGGCCGTGGTGGTGTCCGGCTGCGCGTCGGTTGCGCCCATGGACGTGGCCGTGCGGCGCCCGTCGGCGCCCGACACCCTCCGCTTCGGCGTGGATACCTTCGCGTTTGCCAACGAGAGCCGCACCAACAATCCCGGCAAGCCCGACCTCTACGCCAACTACTGCTTCGTGATGGCGCGGGCGGTGACCCAGTTCCAGCGCTTCGCCCGCTTCGATGAGGCCGCGCCCCGCGTCGCGCACGAGGAATACGTCGCGCGCGTCAAGCAGGTGGTGGCCCACCCGCCGTGGGAGGAGCCGTGGCCCGCCGACGACCGGATCGTGATCCCGGGCTACGCCTCCCTCTTCGAGTTCTCGCGCGCGCAGGAGGCGGCGGTGAAGGCGGGGCTCGTCGGGCGGTTCTGGACCCTGGTGCACTGGACGAACTGGCGCGTCGCTTTCCCGTTTCCCCGGTGGCAGCAGGAGCGGGTGGCGCGCGAGGCGCTCGTCGAGCTGGGCGCCGGCCGCTCCGTGCAGCTGCTCGTGACGAACTTCCCCACCTGGGAGCTGAACCACACCGTGGTGGCCTACGCGTACGCGCTCGACGCGGCCGGCAACGTGCTCTTCACCGTCTACGACCCCAACGATCCGGGCGAGCCCGGGCGCGTCACCTTCGACCGCGCCGAGCGGCGGTTCGAGGCGAGCCGGCTCTACGACACGCACCCCGGCCCCATCCGCGCGTTTCGCATGTACTACTGGGCGCTGCTCTAATCCGATGCCCCGGCCGGATCCCGCCACCCCCGCATCCGGAGACGCCGAGAGCCCGACCGGGGCCGCGCCCTCGCCCGACTGGTACTCGCACGGCCTGAACCGCGTCGTGTACTACCGGCTGGCCACCGCCGCCGCGGCCGCGCTCCCACGCCCCGTGCGGCGGCGCCTCGCGCGCGGGCTGGGCCGGCTGCTCGCCCGCGCGGTGCCGGCGGAGCACGCGGCGGTGCGCTCGAACCTCGGGCGCGTGCTGGCCGGCGCGCCGCCCGAGGTGATCGAGCAGCGCGTCTCGGAGACCTTCGCCAACTTCGGCGCCTTCTTCGCCGATCTCCTCACCCTCAACCGGAAGCCCGGAGCCGACCTGCGCGCCTACGTCGCGGGCGCGGACGGCGAGCACCATCTCGACGCCGCCCTCGCGGCCCGGCGCGGCGTGGTGCTGCTCACCGCGCATCTCGGTAACTGGGAGTTCGCGGGGCGGCTCCTGTCCGCCCGCGGCGGGCGCCCCGCGCACGTGGTCCTGTCCGCCGAGCAGGACCGGGCGCTCGAGGGCTACCTGCGTCTCGACAGCCCGCAGCTCCGCTTCGTGACGCGCGACCGCGCCACCTCCACGCTCGGCCTGCTCGCGGCGCTCCGCCGGGCCGAGCTGGTGGCGATGCAGGCCGACCGGCCCACCGGCGGGCGCGGGGACGCCCTCGTGCCCTTCTTCGGCGAGCCGGCCGCGTTTCCCCTGGGGCCCTTCGTGCTGGCGCGGGCCGCGGGCGCCGCGGTGGTGCCCGCCTTCTGCGTGATGGCCCCGGGCGGCCGCTATCGTCTCGAGATCGACCCGCCGATCTGGGTGAAGCCGGGCGAGGAGCAGGCGGGACTGGCCACGATGGTCGGGGCGCTCGAGCGCGTGATCCGCGCGTACCCGACGCAGTGGTTCAACTTCTTCGATGCCTGGAGCCCGCCGCATGGCCACGCCTGAGCGCGTCGCGATCGCGGCCGCCGGCGTCATCACGCCGATCGGGCAGGACCTCGAGGCGTTCTGGTCCGCGCTGGTGACGGGCGCGTCGGGGATCTCGCAGATCGAGCGCGTGCCGGTGGCCGACCTGCGCGTGCAGCGGGGGGGCGAGGTCAAGAAGCTCGGCCGCATCAAGGACTGGCGCGGGGTGCCCGACTGCCGGGCGACCCGGCTCCTGATCGCGGCGGCCGACGACCTGTGCGCGCAGGCCGCGTTCCGCCCGCTGCCTCTCGATCCCGCGCGCGTCGGGGTGGTGGTGGGCACCGCGCTCGGCGGCGTCGAGGAAGGCGAGAAGGCGCTGGCCGGCGACCGCCGCCGGCTGCCCGGCGCCCTCTATGACGCGCCCGGCTGGAATCTCGCCCGCTGGCTCGGGGCGCGGGGCCCGGTGATCACGGTGTCCACCGCGTGCGCGTCCGGCGCCGCCGCCATGGCGGTGGGCGCCGATCTCCTGCGGGCCGGCGAGGCCGACGCGGTGGTGGCCGGCGGCTACGACGCGCTTTGCCGCTTCGTGCTGCGCGGCTTCGATGCCCTCCGCTCCCTCACGCGGGACGAGGTGCGGCCGTTCGACCGGCGACGCAGCGGCCTGCTTCTCGGCGAGGCGGGCGCGCTGGCCCTGCTCGTGCGCGAGCGCGACCTGCCGCGGGCCCGGCTCGGCACCCTGCTCGGCTACGGCAGCGCGAGCGACGGCTTCCACATCGCGGCGCCCGAGCCCGAGGGCCGCGGCCTGGAGCGCGCCGTCCGCGCCGCGCTGGCGGATGCCCGCCTGTCTCCCGGGGACGTCGACTTCGTGAGCGCCCACGGCACCGCGACGCCGCTCAACGACCGTATCGAGACGGCCGCGCTCAAGCGGGCGCTGGGAGCGCGCGCGCACCAGATCCCGATCAACTCCATCAAGGGCAGCCTCGGGCACACCATGGGGGCCGCCGCCGCGCTGGAGGCCTTCATGTGCCTGCTGTCCGCCCAGCGCGGGCTCATCCCGCCGACGCTGCACCTGGAAGAGCCGGATCCCGAGTGTGATCTCGACTACGTGCCGGGCTGCGCGCGCGCCGCCCGCCCCCGGATCATGCTGTCCACCTCGATGGGCTTCGGGGGATGCAACGGCGCGCTGGTCCTGGAGGCGGCCTGATGCGCGCCCCCGCCGTCCGCGCCCTCGGCGTTCTCACCGGCCGCGCGCAGCCCGGTGGCGCGCCCCCGATCCTCACCCTCGGACGCCCGGAGCGTCCGGGAGACCGCTTCCGGCGGGCCACCCGGGAATGCTTGCTGGCTCTTGCGGCCGTGGACGCGATGCTTGAAGATGGGAAGGCCCCGCGGGCGGCGATCGCCGGGGAGCGGACGGCGCTCCTGTACGTGACCGCCGCCGCCTACGGCGCCTCCAACCGCGCGTTCATCGAGCGGCACGGCGGGGGCGGGACGCACTTCGCCTACACCGCCCCGGCGGTGGTGCCGGCGGAAGTGGCGATCGAGTTCGGCGTGACGGGTCCGTACGGCATCCTGATCGGCGGGGCGCCCGCGACGCTGCGGGCCATCGGCCAGGCGGCGCGGCTCCTGGACGCCGGCAGCTGTGACCGCGCGCTGCTGCTGGCGGTCGAGATCTTCGAGGAGTGCGCGGATCTCTACGCGCGCCACCGCCGGTTCAACCGGTGGCCGCTGGTGGAGACGGCCGCGTGTCTCTGGCTCGAGCGCGGAGAGGGCGAGCTGCGGTTCGAGTCCGTCCGCGGCGGGGGCCCGGCGGCCCCCATGGGCCGGGGGGGCGAGCGCTTCGCGGCCGGCCCGCTGGCCGACCTGCGCGAATGGCTGGACCGCGCGACGGCCGGCCCGCTCGAGCTGGCCGGCCGCTGGCGCGACGAGCGGGCGCGGCTCGGCTGGAGCCTGGTGACATCCCACGCGCGCGACAGCGCGGCGTGACAGGGGGGTCGTGCTGATGACGCAGAAGGAAGTCCTGGACGAGCTGAAGGGGCTCGTCGTCGAGCGGCTCCGGTTCGATCCGCGTCGAGCCGCCGAGATGACGCTCGAGACGACGCTGCCCAAGGGCGTCGACGGCTCGCTCGGTCTGGACTCGCTCGACTTCATCGAGCTGTCGGTGGCCATCGAGGAGCGCTTCGGCATCGTGATCGACGAGGGCCGCGACCTCACGGACGAGTTCCTCTCGCTGGACTCCCTCTCCCGGTTCATCCTGGCGAAGACCGGCCAGGCCTGAGCGTTCGAGGCGCAGGCCCGACGGCAATGGACGCGGCATGAGCCGGCCCGGGACCCGCGGCGGGCGGCCCGAGGTCGTGGTCAGCGGGCTCGGCATCGTGAGTCCCTACGGCGCCGGGGTCAAGAGCTTCTGGACGGGCCTGGCCGCCGGCACCTGCGCCATCCGGCCCATCACGGTCATCGACACCGAGGGCTTCCGCTCCCGCATCGCGGCCGAGATCCCCGCCGAGGTCATGGGCGCGCTCGGCTCCTCGCGGCGCCGCTCGCGTGCGGATCGGATCGCGCTGGCCGCCGCCCGCGAGGCCCTGGCCGACGCGGGGCTCGAGGGCCGCGAGCGCGCGGAGGCGGCGCTGGTGATCGGCGCCGTCGGCGGCGGCATGCTCGAGGGCGAGGAGTGGTACTGGGAGGAGGCCCGCGGTCGGTCCTCACCCCGGCGGCGCGCGCTCCGCTCCATCCTGCCGTTCTCCCACGCCGAGACGCTCGGCTGGCGGCTCGGGCTCACCGGACCGAAGGAGACCGTGATCATGGCCTGCGCCTCGGGCTCGGCCTCCATCGCGCTGGGGGCGGATCTGATCCGCGCGGGGGTGACCCCGACCGCGCTGGTGGGCGGGGTGGACGCGCTGACCCACATCTGCTTCATGGGCTTCAACGCGCTGAAGCTCCTCGACCCCACCCCGTGCCGGCCCTTCGACCGCGATCGCCGGGGCATGTCCATCGGCGAGGCCGCCGCGTTCCTCGTGATCGAGGACGCGGAGCACTGCCGGGCGCGGGGCGGGCGCGTGCACGCGCGCCTGGCCGGCTCCGGCATGACCACGGACGCCCACCACGTCACCGCGCCGCATCCGGACGGGGAGGGGATGATCCACGCCATGCGGCTCGCGCTGGAGGACGCCGGGCTCGCGCCGGGGGCGGTCGGCTACGTCAACGCCCACGGCACGGGCACGCCGCAGAACGACCGGGCGGAGGCGCTGGCCCTGCGGCGCGTGTTCGGCGCCGGGGGCGTGCTCGTCAGCTCCACCAAGTCGCTGGTCGGCCACACCATGGCCGCGGCGGGCAGCGTGGAAGCGGCCGCGACGATCCTCGCCCTCCAGCACGGCCTGCTCCCTCCCACCGCCAACCTGGAGCAGGTGGATCCCGAGGTGCCGTTCGATTGCCTGCCCGGTGTGGCGCGGGCCGCCGAGATCGGGGCCGCGCTGTCGAACTCCTTCGGCTTCGGCGGCCAGAACGTGAGCCTCGTCTTCGAGAAGATCCGCCCGTGAATGCTCGCCGCGTCGTCATCACCGGCGTGGGCACCGTCAACGCCTCGACCGCGGGCGGGCGGGACGCCCTGGCGGGCGCGCTGGCCCTCGGCCGCTCCGCCATCGGGCCGGTGCGGGCCTTCGACGCGACCGGCCTCGCGAGCCGGCTCGCGGCCGAGGTGGACGAGTCCACGCTCGCCGGCCTCGTGGACCGCGACGCGGCGCGCCGGCTCTCGCGGATCTGCCGGCTGGCCCTGGGGGCCTGCCTGATCGCGGTCCGCGACGCAGGGATCGCGGGGGGGCCCGGCCTCGGCATCGTGGTGGGCACCGAGCACGGCGATTTCACGTCGAGCCGCGACTTCGCCCAGGGCTTCCTCCGCCGCGGTCCGGCCGGCCTCTCGCCCATGATCTTTCCCAACACCGTGATGAACACGATGGCGTCGATCGCGGCCATCGCGATCGGGGCCAAGGCGCCCTCCGTGACGGTCAACCAGGCCACCCTCGCGGGCGATCTCGCGGTCGCGCGCGCGACGCGGATGATCGCCGATGGCCGCGCGGACGCGATGGTGGCGGGCGGGGTCGACGAGCTGTTCCACGAGGTCTACCGCCGGCTGTCCGAGATGGGCGCGCTGTCGCCCATGCGGAGCCGCGCTCCCGAGGGCTGCCGGCCGTTCGCGGCCGATCACAACGGCCCCGTGCTGGGCGAAGGCGCGACGTTCCTGGTCCTCGAGGAGCGGGAGACGGCGCGGGCCCGGGGCGCGCGGGTCATGGCGGAGATCGAGCAGGTGGCGTGGGGCAATGTCCCGACCGCGCCGCACACCGGCCGCCCGGGCCGCTCCGATTCCGGCTCTCCGGCGGCCCGGATGATCCGTGCGCACGATCCCGACCGCGTGGCGCGCTGCTACGGCGCGGGCAACGGGGACCCCGCGGTGGATGACTGGGAGCGCGCCCTGCTCGGCCGCGAGCTGGGACCGCGCGCCGACCTGCTGCCGCCGGTGTCGCTGGCGCCGCTCTTCGGCCAGCACGGCGGGCTCGGCGCGCTGCGCATCGGCGCCGCCGCGCTGGACGCTGAGCGCGGCGCCGCGTCGGTGCTGGTGCACGGCATCGCGCGCGGCGGCTGCCGGACCGCGGTCCTGGTGGGACCCGCGCGATGAGCGAGCACCTCATCGTCATTCCCGTCTTCAACGAGGCGGCCACCGTGGCCGACATCGTGGAGCGCGCCCGCCTGCACGGCCCCGTGCTCGTGGTCGACGACGGCTCCTCGGACGGCAGCGGCGCGAAGGCGGCGGCGGCGGGCGCCGAGGTGGTCCCGCTCCGCCGGCGGCGGGGCAAGGGGGCGGCCCTCCGCCACGCCTTCGCCCTGGCCCGGCGTCGGGGGGTGGCGCGGGTGGTGACGCTCGACGGCGACGGTCAGCACGAGCCCGAGGAGATCCCGCGGCTCTTGAAGGCCGCCGTCGAGGAGCCCCGCGCCCTCGTCATCGGGGGCCGGCTGGGAGGGCTCGCCGAGCCGCCGGAGCGGGTGATGCCCGCGGGGCGGCTCGCGGCCTTGCGGGTGGCCGGCTTCTTCATCAACTGGCTGAGCGGCGCGGCGGTGGCGGACACCCAGTCCGGCTTCCGGGTGTACCCGGCCGCGCTCCTGTCGTCGTCGGTGCCGCGCCACGGCGGCTTCGTGCTGGAGAGCGAGATGCTCCTGCGCGCCGCCGATCAGGGGTTCCCCCTTCTCGAGGTTCCCATCACGCCGATCCACTTCGAGGACCGGCGCAGCCGCTTCCGCCCCGCGCGCGACGGCATCGCGGTCGGGGCCTTCCTGGCCGGCCGCATCGTCCGGCGCTGGGCGCGCGAGGGCACCGCGGGCGCCCTCTGGCTGATCGGCATCTTCAGCCCCTCGCGGCTCCGGGCCCGGCACCGCGAGATGTACCAGTTCGCGGCGCCGCAGCGCTCGAATCCGGCCGGCTGGGCGCTGGCGGTCGGCGCCTTCATCGCGGATCGCGCGATGCGGTCGTGCGAGCAGGGCTGGCACTCGGCCCACGCGCGCGGGCTGCGCATGGCCGGCCTCGCCACCGCGGCGACCCCGCTCGTGCTGGCGCTGGCGCTCAGCCGGCGCGCGCTCGCCGCCTTCGGTGTCGACTGGCTCACCCCGATGGTGCGGCGGCTCTATCCCCAGGAGCGCCTGGCCCGGACCCTCGAGGCGCCCGCGCGCCGCGCGCCCGGCGCCCCCCGGCCGGCCGACTACGACGTGCTGGTGGTGGGTGGCGGACCGGGCGGCTCGAGCGCCGCGACCTTCCTGTCGCGCGGCGGGCTCACGGTGGCGCTGGTCGAGCGCGAGGTGTTCCCGCGCTTCCACGTGGGCGAGTCGCTCCTGCCCTGCAACGTGCCGGTCCTGGATCGGCTCGGCGTGCTCGACCAGGTCAAGGCGCATGGCTTCATCGCGAAGTACGGCGCCTACTTCCACGACCAGGACATGGACCTGGGCCATCACTTCCTGTTCCGGGAAGGCAAGCCCTGGCCGTCTCACGCGTACGAAGTCCAGCGCGGGGAGTTCGACAAGATCCTGCTCGATCACGCGGCCGGCCAGCCGCACGTGACCCTGCTCCAGCCCGCCACCGTGGCGCGCGTGGCCTTCGACGCCGACGGGGTGACCGCGCAGGTCACCGACGCCTCGGGCCCGCGCGAGCTGCGCGCGCGCTTCCTCGTGGACGCGAGCGGTCGCGACTCCTTCCTGGCCTCCCGCCACGGCCACCGCCGCCCCATCCCGGGCCTCGGCAAGGTCGCGCTCTTCGCCCACTTCCGCGGCGGCCGCCGCTGGCCCGGACTGGAGGAGGGCAATATCCGCATCCTCATCTTCCCGGCGGGCGGGTTCTGGTACACCCCGTACGCGGACGGCACGACCAGCGTGGGCTGCGTGCTCCACGCGCGCCCGGTGCGCGGGCGGGAGGGGAACCTGGAGCAGCTCTACGACTCCCTGATCCCGCAGTGCCGCGCG
>JBGOVO010000407.1:0-3370 GCA_041478145.1 Methylomirabilia bacterium | reverse complement strand
CTCGTAGTGGGAGAGGCCGATGATGCGGCGGTTGCCGAAGATGATCCAGGCCGGATCGAACTCGGCCTTCCAGCCCACGTTGATGTTGCCGATCTCGAGATACGTGCCTTCCGGCGCGGTCATGCGCAGCCCCTCGTCCACCACCTTGGGGTTGCCCACCAGCTCCATGACCACGTCGCCGCCCCAGTCGTCGGTGAGCTGCTTCACCGCTCGGATGCGGTCGTCCGGCGTCTTGTGCTCGCGCATGTCCACCACGTCGGTGGCCCCGAAGGAGCGCGCCAGGGTCAGGCGCTCCTCCACGCCGTCGATGATGATGACGCGCGCCGCGCCCATCTCCTTCGCGACGGCGCAGGCGTAGACGCCGAGCCCGCCCGCGCCCTGGATCACCACGGTCTGCCCCGCGCGCAGCGCGGCGATGTCGAGGCCCGCGAAGACCTGGGAGAAGGCGCAATTGACGCCAGCGGCCATCTCGTCGGTGATGTCGTCGGCCAGCTTGAAGACCGCGTGATTGGGGCGCAGGTAGAAGTACTCGCCGAAGCCGCCCTGGAAGTGCGGCCACACCTCGCAGGAGACGAGGAAGTTGGCCTGCCGCACCGGGCAGGACTTGGTCCGGCCCTTGAGGCACATGCGGCAGCGCCCGCACGGGAAGAAGAAGCGGTAGGCCACGCGGTCGCCCACCGCGAGCGGGCGCCCCGCGGAGTCGGTGGTGACGCCGGGGCCGAGCTTGGCCACGCGCCCCACGTGCTCGTGCCCGGTGTTCAGCGGCAGCGGCCGGCCCATCTTCACGTAGTCGAGCTCGCCTCGCCAGTAGTGCAGATCGGAGCCGCACACGTTGGCCATCGCCACCTTGACCAGGATCGCGCCCGGCTCCGGATCCGGCACCGGATACTCGCGGATCTCGAAGGGCTTGCCCGCCCCGTGGAACACCGCCATCCTCGCCGTCTCCGCCATGGACGCCTCCTCAGATGATGGGCGACTGGCGGAGTTTAGCATGGTAGGCTACGGGGCGCCCGGGGGGGCCAACCCATGAAGATCACGATCCTCGACGACTACCAGGACACGATCCGCACGCTCCGCTGCTTCAAGAAGGTGGCGGGTCACGACGTCACGATCTGGAAGGACCACACCAAGGACGTGAGCGCGCTCGTCGATCGGCTCAAGGACACGGAGGCGCTGGCCCTCCTCCGCGAGCGCACCCCGATCCGCGCGCCGCTGCTCGATCGGCTCGACCGGCTGCGGCTCATCAGCCAGGTCGGCGTCTTCCCGCACGTCGACGCGCCCGCGTGCACGCGCCGGGGCGTGATCATCTCCTCGAGCCAGATGCCGGGCCGGCCGTCGTACGCGACCGCGGAGCTGACCTGGGGCCTGGTCATCGCGGCGGTGCGGCGCATTCCCCAGGAGATGGCCGCGATGCGGGCGGGGCGCTGGCAGGCCTATCCCATCGGCACCGGGCTGCGCGGCAAGACCTTGGGCATCCTGGGCTACGGCAAGATCGGCGCGGTGGTGGCGGGCTACGGGCGCGCCTTCGGCATGAACGTGATCGCGTGGGGCCGCGAGAGCACGCTGGACAAGGCGCGGGCCGACGGCCACACGCCCGCCGCGAGCCGCGAGGCCTTCTTCGCCGAGGCGGACGTGGTCTCGATCCACGTGCGGCTGATCGACGCCACCCGCGGCATGGTGACGGCGGAAGACCTCGCGCGCATGAAGCCCTCGGCGGTCTTCGTCAACACGAGCCGCGCCGGCCTGGTGGCGCCGGGCGCGCTCGAAGCCGCGCTGCGGGCGGGCCGGCCGGGCATGGCGGCGGTGGACGTCTACGAGGACGAGCCGGTGGTCGATGCCAAGCACCCGTTGCTCTCCATGGACAACGCGATCTGCGTACCGCATCTGGGCTACGTGGAGCGGGACGGGCTCGAGTCCATGTTCGACACGATCTTCGACCAGATCCTGGCCTACGGCAGTGGAAAGCCGATCAACGTGGCGAACCCGGAGGTGCTGGCGGCCGCCAAGCCATGACCATCCGGAACAAGGCCTTCATCGTCGGCGTCTTCGAGCATCCGACCCGCAAGGCGGACAATACCTCGCTCGCGCAGCTCCACGCGGAGGTGGCGCGGGGCGCGCTCGCCGACGCCGGCCTCACGAAGGACGACGTGGACGGCTATTTCTGCGCGGGTGACGCGCCGGGCCTGGGCGGGCTCTCCATGGCGGACTACATGGGTCTGCGCCTGCGGCATATCGACACCACCGAGACCGGCGGCTCCTCCTACGTGATCCACGTGGCGCACGCCGCGGAGGCCATCGCGGCGGGGCGCTGCGACGTGGCCCTGATCACGCTGGCGGGCCGGCCCCGCGCGGAGGGCATGGCCACCGGGACGGCCCCGCGCAACTACGGCTCCACCGCGCCCGACGTGGCGTTCGAGGCCCCGTTCGCGCCGACGGTGGTCAACCAGTACGCGATGGCGGCCATGCGCCACATGCACGAGTTCGGGACCACCAGCGAGCAGCTCGCCTGGATCAAGGTGGCCGCCTCGCAGCACGCCCAGCACAATCCCCACGCGATGCTGCGCGAGGTGGTCACGGTCGCGGACGTGGTGGGCTCGCCGATGATCTCGGATCCGCTGCACCGGCTCGACTGTTGCGTGATCAGCGACGGCGGCGGCGCGGTGATCGTGGCGCGGCCCGAGGTGGCGAAGAACCTGAAGCGCCCGCGGGTGACGGTGCGGGGCGCGGGCGAGGCGGTGAAGCACCAGATGGGCGGGCAGGTGGATCTCACCTACACGGGCGCGCGTTTGTCCGGGCCGGCCGCGTTCGAGAGCGCGGGCGTCACGCCGGCCGACATCAAGTACGCCTCGATCTACGACAGCTTCACGATCACGGTGCTGATCACGCTGGAGGACCTGGGCTTCTGTCCCAAGGGGCAGGGCGGCCGCTTCGTCTCGGACGGCAACCTGATCGCGGGCGTGGGGCGGCTGCCGTTCAACACGGACGGTGGCGGGCTCTGCAACAACCACCCGGCCAACCGGGGCGGCATGACCAAGGTGATCGAGGCGGTGCGCCAGCTCCGCGGCGAGGCGCATCCGGCCGTGCAGGTGAAGGGCTGCGATCTGGCCCTCGCGCACGGCACCGGCGGCTCGCTCGCGACCCGCCACGCCAGCGCGACGCTCATCCTCGAGAGGAGCTGACGCGATGGCCGACGCGATGCGGAAGGTCCTGGCTCCGACACCCTCGCCCGAGACCGCGCCCTTCTGGGAGGCCGCGGCCAAGGGGAAGCTGCTCGTCAACACCTGCACGGCCTGCGGGCGCGCGCATCACTACCCGCGCCCGAACTGCCCGTTCTGCGGCAGCGGCCGCACCGAGTGGAAGGACTCCGCGG
>JBGOVO010000125.1:0-9559 GCA_041478145.1 Methylomirabilia bacterium | reverse complement strand
GGTGGTCGGCCAGTACGAGTCCCATCCGATCACCAAGGACATGGGCGGCGTCATGACGCTGTTCCCGCTCACGCGCTCAGTCGCGGCGGCCAAGGCCCTGCCGAAGGGCGTCCAGGCCTCGCCGCTCGCCCAGACCAGCCGTCAGTCGTGGGGCGAGACCGACAAGAGCGTCTTCCAGACCGGCAAGGCCACGCCGGATCCCGGCGAGAAGACGGGGCCCCTGGCGGTGGCCATGGTGGCGACGGTGGACGCGCAGTCCGACGCAAAGCCGGAGCCGGCCGACGCGGCCAAGAAGGCGGCGCCGAAGGCCCGCATCGTCGTGGTGGGCACCGCCGACTTCGCGTCGAATCAGTTCCTCGGCGCCCAGGGCAACCGCGACTTCTTCCTCAACGTCGTGTCCTGGCTCGCGGAGGAGGAAGACCTGATCTCCATCCGCGCCAAGGACCCGAAGCAGGACCCGGTGATGCTGACCTCGGCGCAGTCCAACCTGGTGCTCGGACTGCCGATCCTGGCGCTGCCGGGCGCCGTGCTGATCTGCGGCATCGTGGTGATCAGGCAGCGGCGCCGCGCGCGCTAGGTCGATGGCCTCCGGGAAGACCATCGCCGTTCTGCTCGTGCTCGCCGCCGGTCTCGGCGGCTTCTTCTACTACGACAGCTACTGGCTCGGCCCCACGCGCGAGAAGGCCGAGTCGGCGAAGGGCCGCATCTGGACGGTCGAGCCCAAGGACGTCGAGGGCGTCGTCATCGTACGGAAGAGCGAGACCCTCCGCCTGAAGCGCACCGCCGACGGCTGGGAGATGCTCGAGCCCGTCAAGGCCCGGGGAGACCGCGCGGTGGTGGACGACATGGTCACCAGCCTGGCCACCACACGGATGGACCGGGAGATCGATCCCAATCCCGCCAAGCCCGCCGAGTTCGGCCTCGATCCGCCGGAGGCGGAAGTGCGCCTCGAGGTCAAGGGCCGCCCGGAGCCGCTCGTCCTGCGCGTGGGCGGGAAGAACCCGACCGGGGTCTGGGTCTACGCGCGCGAGGGCGCCAAGCCCGCGGTGATCACGCTCTCCGAGAACGTCTCGCGCGACACCAATCGCCCCACCGCCGAGTTCCGCGACCGGAGCGTGATCGCCTTCGACCGCCGGAGCGTCAGCGGGCTGGATCTCGACGTCGGCGGCGATCAGATCGGCCTGGTCGCCGACGAGCCCGGCAAGTGGCGGATCGTGAAGCCGCGGCCCTTGCGCGCCGATCCGGACCAGATCGCGGAGTTCCTGGACAAGCTGGAAGGAGCCAAGGCGCTCGAGTTCGTGGACGACGCGCCGAAGTCGCTGGCCCCGTACGGCCTCGACCGGCCCTCCCGCGTGACGGTCTGGGTCGGCAAGGACAAGGACCGCGCGTCGCGCATCCTGCTGGTCGGGCGCGCGGTGCCGGAGAAGAAGGGCGTCTACGTCAAGCGCGAAGGCGAGCCGGGGGTCATCCTGACCGCGGAGGCGGTGTGGACCGCGTTCCCGAAGACGGTGGGCGCGCTTCGCGACAAGGTGGTGGTGAGCTACGCCTACGACAAGCTCGCCAAGCTCGAGATCGCCCACGGCCGCGGGACGGTCGTGCTCGAGAAGGAGGGCACCGGCTGGAAGCTCACCGCGCCGGAGACGCTCAAGGCCGACCCGGGCGTCGTCACCCAGCTCCTGTGGAAGATCCGTGACCTCCGCGCGCTCGGCTTCCTCGCCGAGGGCGCGGCGGACGTGCCGCGCTACCTGAGCCGGCCGGAGGTCACCGTCAAGATCTGGGAGACGGGCGCCAAGGAGCCGAAGACGCTCCTGCTCCAGTCCTCGCCGGAGCGGCGCAGCGGCCAGCCCGCCGCGGTGGCGGCGGTGCAGGGGGAGGGGCCGGTGGTGCTGGTGGAGGGGAAGGTGCTCGCCGAGCTCACGCCGGGCGTCGCGGAGCTGCGCGACCGGACGCTGGTGCCCGCGTTCGATATCGGCGACGTCAAGCGGGCCCGCGTGACGGGCGGCGACAAGCCGCTGGTGGTGGAGAAGAGCGGCGAGACGGACTGGAAGCTGATCGAGCCGTCGCGCGGCGCCACCAAGGAGGGGCGGGTCGCGAGCCTCCTGCTGGCGCTGAAGGCGCTCAAGTGGAAGGAGATCGCCTCCAAGGGCGGTGAGGACGCCAAGTTCGGCCTGGACAGGCCCGAGCTCGAGGTGACCATCTTCAAGGGCGACGGCGCCGAGCTGGCCACGCTGCAGGTGGGCCGGAGCGACGGCGCCGTGACCTATGTCAAGATCAAGGCCGACCCGGGCATCTTCGCGGTGTCGAGCAAAGACCTGGAAGATCTGCGAAAAGCCCGGACCGAGATCCCGGCCTGACCCCGGGCCCAGAATATGAGCCTCGGATCGAGCGTCGGAGGCGATATGAAGACCCTCGCGGTCGTCGTCGGTCTCGCTCTCGTGCTGCTGGGCTCGGTGTCCCGGCCGGCGGACGCCGCCGACCTCCGGCCGACCGTGCTGGCGCCGAATCCGTTCGCCATGACGCCGCCTCCCGCGCCCCTGGTACCCCGGCCCGCGTCTCCGGCCCCCGTGAGCCCACCGCACGGGCAGCCCGGCCCGCCGGCCGTGACCTACCCCTGCTGCGCCGCGGGCTACTGGGCCTACCAGTGGATGCCGACGGCGTACACCACCTACGTGTGGATCCCCGGCTTCGTCACGGAGGACGGCACCATGGTCGCGGGCGGGTATCAGCCGCAGGTCGTGACCAGCGGGTACTACCAGCCGGTCTGGGTCTCATACTGATGGCCCAGGGCCTCTACCTCAAGCAGGTCGAGCTGGGCCCGATGCAGAACTTCGTGTACCTCATCGGCGACCAGACGAGCCGCGAGTGCGTGGTGGTGGATCCGGCGTGGGAGATCGACGGCATCGCGGACCTCGTGGCCGCCGACGACATGCGGCTGACCGGCGTGCTGGTCACCCACACCCATCAGGATCACGTGGGCGGTCACCTGTTCGGCCACGACATTCCCGGGGTGGAGGAGCTGCTGGCCAAGCACGCCGCGAAGGTGTACGTGCACAAGGCGGAGCGCGAGTTCCTGAAGGGCTTCGGCTCGGACCTGGTGAAGGTGGAGAGCGGCGACACGCTACAGGTGGGCGTGGTGCCGCTGACCTTCATCCACACGCCCGGGCACACGCCGGGCTCCCAGTGCTTCCTGGTCGACGGCTGCCTGATCTCCGGCGACACCCTCTTCATCCGCTCCTGCGGACGGACGGACCTGCCCGGCAGCGATCCGAAGGAGATGTACACGTCGCTGACCCAGCGCCTGGGCGCCCTGCCCGACGACACGGTGGTGCTGCCCGGACACAACTACGGTGGATCCCAGACCACCATCGGCGCCGAGAAGCGCGAGAACCCGATGATGCGCTTTGAGTCCATGACCGATTTCCTGCGCGTCATGGGCGGCGGCCGCGCCGGCCGCACATAGCCCCACCCGCGCTCCTCATCGTCAACCCCGCGGCGGGCGGCGGCCGGGCGCGGCGTCTCTGGCCTCGCCTTCGAGACACGCTCTCCCGCATCTCGTTCGTCTTCGACACCGCGGAGACCCGCGGACCCGGCCACGCGACATCTCTGGCCGCCGAAGCCGCCCGCGCCGGCGTGCCGCTGGTGGTGGCGGTCGGCGGGGACGGGACGCTCAACGAGGTCGTCAACGGGGTCGCGCCGCTTCGCGACGACCACCCGGTGACGGTCGGCGCGCTCATGACCGGACGCGGGCGTGACGCCTGCCGCAACCTCGGTCTCCTTCGCGATCCGCGACGGGCCGTCCGCCGCCTCACGGAGGGCCGCGTCGTCTCGCGCGACCTCGGACTCGCGGTGTGGCCGGGCGGTCGCCGCTTCTTCCTGGGCTGGGCCGGCGCCGGCTTCGACGCGATGGTGGCCGAGCGGGCGGGGTCCCGCGGCGGCCGCCTCACCTATCTGCGTGCGGTCGTGACGAGCCTCCGCGACTACCACCCCGCCGAAGTGGCGGTGGCCGTATCGGGCGTGGAAGCGTGGGCCGGACCGGCCGCGAGCGCCGTGGTCTGCAACGGCCAGTCGTTCGGCGGCGGGATGCGCATCGCCCCGAGCGCGCGTCCCGACGACGGCCAGCTCGACGTGGTTGTCCTCGGCGCGCTCGGCCGCGCCGAGCTGCTCCGCTGGCTGCCGACGTTGTACTGGGGTGGCCACCTCGCCAACCCCAAGGTCAAGACGTGGCGCGCCGCCGCCGTCCGCGTGACCACGCCGGCGCCGCTACCGGTCCAGATCGACGGCGAACTCTGCGCCCACACCCCCCTCGACATCACCATCCACCCCGCCGCGCTCCGCCTGCTGGTCTAGTACCGACCGCGAATCACCGCAACGGCCGTGGGAGGGTGGGGCCGGGGGCGCGCTCCCGCGGACCGTGTCTTCTGCGCGCAGGCGAAGCGAAAGAGCCCCCATCTCGTGGCCCGATCGAGAGCCCACGGGCGCCGCGGCTCAGCGTGTCCGCGGGAGCGCGCCCCCGGCCCTGCCCTCCCGCGGCGCCTCTACACGAGCGACGAACCGCCGTCGACGAAGAGCACCTGCCCGGTGATGTAGTCGGAGCAGGTCGCGAAGAAGCAGACCGCCTCCGCCACGTCGGCGGGCCGCCCGTGACGCCCCATCGGGATGCGCGCGGCGAGCCGGCGGCCCGACTCGCGCGGGAAGCCCTCCGGCAGCAGCACGACGCCGGGGGCCACCGCGTTGACCTGGATGCGCGGCGCCAGCGCCGCCGCGAGCCCGCGCGTGAGCATCACCACCCCCGCCTTGGAAATGCCGTAGGGCACGTAGCCGGGCCAGGCCCGGACGGCGCCCACGTCGGCGATGTTGACGATGCGCCCGCCGCGGCGGCCCATGACACGCGCGGCGGCCTGGCTGCAGAAGAAGGGGGCGCGCAGGTTGACCGCGAGGAGCCGGTCGAACTGGGCGGGCGTGGTGCTCTCCACGGGCGTGCGGTAGAAGAGCGCCGCGTTGTTGACCAGGATGTCGAGACGCCCGAGTCGCTTCACGGTGGAGGCGACGAGCGCGCGCGCCTCGCGCGGCCGAGCCACGTCGGCCCGCAGCGCGACGGCCCGGACCCCGCGGGCCTGCAGATCTCGCACCGCCGCGCGCGCCGCCGCCGCCGAGCGCAGGTAGCCGACCGCCACGTCGGCGCCCGCGTCGGCGAGCGCGCGCGCGATCTCGAGCCCCACGCGCACCGCCCCGCCGGTCACGAGCGCCACCTTGCCGGTCAGTTCCTTGACTTGTCGTGGGCCGTGTGTTTTCATCGATTCGACATGTCGGGTAGTTTCCGCAACTGGTTCAAGGTCCGCTTCATCACCGGGCTCTTCTCCACCGTTCCCGCCATCGCCACCGCCTGGCTGCTGTGGGTGTTCTGGAACGCCATCGACGAATTCTTCTCCCCGGTGTACACCCAGATGCTCGGCCGGCGCATCCCGGGCCTGGGCTTCCTGACCGCGCTCGTCATCATCTTCATCATGGGCACCATCGCCCGCAACGTGGTCGGGCGCCGCGTGCTTGCCCGCATCGAGATGCTGTTCGAGCACGTGCCGATCTTCCGCAGCATCTACCCCTCCGTGAAGCAGCTCCTGGAGTCGTTCTCGCCCCAGAAGCGCAACTCCTTCAAGTCGGTGGTGCTGGCCGAGCATCCCCGCAAGGGCGAGTACGTCTTCGGCTTCGTCACCTCCGAGGTGCTGATCGAGGGGCTCGAGGGCAAGCGCGCCATGGTCACCGTATTCGTGCCCACCAACAACCTCTATCTGGGCGACGTGATCGTGGTGCCGAAGGAGGACATGCTGCCCACCGGGCTGACCGTCGAGGAGGGTATCCGCATCATCCTCTCCGCCGGCACCGCCACCCCGCCGCGACTGCCGCGCGAGCGGATCTGATCACCGGGCGGGCGGCGCCCCCGCCAGCCAGGCCGCGATCGCCTCACCGAGCGGATACAGCTTGCCGAAGAAGAAGTGGTCCGCGCCCTCGACGACGCGCGCCTCGGCTGCGGCCACCTCCGCGAGCCCGCGGAGCGCGTCCACCGAGCAGTACGGGTCCTGCGTGCCCGCCACCAGCAGCGCGCGACCGGGGCCCGGCTGGAGAAAGCCGAAGTCGTACATGCCGATCGGCGGCGCGATGAGGCCGAGGGCGGCGTCTCCGGGACGGGCGGCCCGCGCCGCCGCGAAGGCGCCGAAAGAGTAGCCGATCACGCCGACCGGGCGGCCCACGGGCAGGCGTGACGCCAGCTCGGCCATGGCTGCTGTCACGTCGTCCTGCTCGCCCCGCCCCTTGTCGTGGACCCCGTCGGAGGCGCCCACGCCACGGAAGTTGAAGCGGAGCGTGGCGTAGCCGGCCGCCCGCGCCACCTCGGCGGCCCGGATCACGACCGGGTTGTCCATGTCCCCGCCATACAGCGGATGCGGGTGGCAGACGACGAAGCCGCCCGTGGGGGCCGTCACCGGCCCGAGCCGGGCCTCGAGCGCCGGGCCGCCGGGCCCGTGGACGACGATGGCTTCTTCCATGGGAACCCGACCTTAGGAGGTCGGCGAGGAATATTCAAGGGGGGGCCCGCGTCTCAGCCTGCGAGGTATACTTTTCACCATGGCGACGCTCGGATGCCTCTGGAACCGCCCGCGTCTCGAGCGGCTCGTCGACGGAGCCATCGGGGCCCGGCCCGGGCGGATGGCCACCGCGCACGTCTTGCGGTGCGTGGGCTGCCGGAGCGAGATGGAGCGGCTCCGCCGGCTTCGCGCCCTGGTCCAGAGCTCACAGGTGGTGGTGGCCGATCCCGACTGGTCCGGCTTCTGGCCCGCCGTCCGCCTGCGGATCGCGGCCGAGGCCCCCCGGCCGGTGCAGGATTCGTGGTGGCTACCGTTCTGGAAGCCGGTCTGGGGGCACCCGCGGGTGGTCCTGGGCGGGTTCGTGGTCTCGAGCCTGGCGGCGGTGCTGGTGCTGTGGCCGAGCCCTCAGGTCACCTTGTCCAAGGCGGCGCCCATCGAGGTGCAGGACGTCTCGACCGCCGATCCCGATCGCAGCGTGATGGTGTACTCGAACCCGGATGACGACGTGACGGTGATCTGGGTCTTCAATCCCGGCGATCCGGACGAGCAGTCGTAGCCGGGCGCCGCTTTCTCTCCCGCTACTCCTTCAGGCTGGCCAGCCGCTCCTTGGCGAGCGGCGCCTCTTCCGATTGCGGGAAGTGCTCGACCAGATACTGCAGCCTCGCCTGGGCCAGGGCCGTCTGCTTCAGCTCCACGAGCGCGAGCGCTTCCTTGTAGAGCGCGGTGGGCACCTTGCTCCCACGCGGGTAGGCGACGATGACCTTGCGGAACTCCTGGACGGCCTGCTCGAGGTTCTCCCGCGCCTTCTCGGGCTGGCTCGCGGTGGCGCGCGCCATGCTGAAGTACGCCTCGCCGATCCAGTACTGGGCGCTGTCGGCCAGGGCCGAGTCCGGGAAGCGGCGTACGAAGTCGCGGAAGCCGGAGACGGCCAGCGGGTAGAGGCCCTTGCTGAAGTCGAGGTACGCGGCCTGGTAGCTCTCCTCCGCGGTGCCACCTGCGCCCGACGGTCGCGGCACCGTCGCGACGGACGGGGCCGGCGCGCCGGTACCGCCCGCGCGGGCCGGCGGGGGCACCGGCGTGGCGCCCCCGGTCGGCGCGGAGCGGCCGAGCGTGTCCACCCGCTGGGCCAGCTCGTCCACCCGCGCGGAGACGCGCGCGACCTCGGCGGACAGCGCGTCGAGCCGCGCGCCGAGCGCGGCGATCTGCTTCCCGCTCTCGGCGCCCTGCTCGCGGGTGCGGCGGTCGAGCTGGCCCACGACCGTCTCGGTGTCGCCGCGGCTGCGGTGAACCGCGAGGGTCAGGGAGTTGAGATCCTGGCGGACCTGGGCGACGTCCTGCTGGAGGGCCTGCCCGGACACGTCGGCGCAGCCCGCGGCGGCCGCCGCCACGACCGAGAGCAGGGCCCAAGCCGCGAAGGGGAGCCGGAGGCTCCCCTTCGCGGTCGACCTGAGCACGGGACGGAGCCCCGTGCGGTTCAGCGCGCCTTCACCAGGAAGTGGGCGCGGCGGTTCTTGGCCCAGCATCCCTCGCTGTGCTCGGTGCACACGGGCCGCTCCTTGCCGTAGGAGATGATCGTGATGCGGCTCGCCTGCACGCCCTGCGCGACCAGGTAGTTCATCGTCGCCTTCGCGCGTCGCTCCCCGAGGGCGAGATTGTACTCGTTGGTGCCGCGCTCGTCGCAGTGCCCTTCGATCAGCACCAGGTTGTCGTTCGACTTGAGCCAGGCCGCGTTGGTGTCGAGGATCTTCGCGTCACCGGACCGGACGTCGTACTTGTCGAAGTCGAAGAACACGTCCTTGAGATTGTCGGTGGCCTGGAACTCGCTCGGGCGCGGCGGGGTCGTGCTGGGGGCCGTCGCGGGCGCCGCGCCAGACGGGGTCATCGAGGGGCCGGACGGGGTCGTGGAGGGCGCCGCCGCGGAGGGCGTCGGCGAGCCGGTCGGCGCAGGCGCGGACGCCGCGGTGGTGGCGGGCCGCTTCGGACAACCCACGAGGAAGAGAGAGAGGGCGAGCACTGGAACGGCGAGCAGCGCGCTTCCCCGTCGATGCGCCATGAGTCAAATCCTCCTTGTTCTCATCGTCTTGTCACCGCTCATCACCGCAATTCGCCGCACCACGTCATCCTATCACGGAAGGCGGGGCGACCAAGAGGCACTTGTGGATTCGCCGGGGCCGCGAGGGAGCGGCTGCTGCTCGGAGCCGTCGGCCAGCATGGTGAACAGCTGATAGCTGCCGGAGCGGTTGGACTGGAAGACGAGGTGCCGCCCGTTCGGAGCCCAGGACGAGCCCTCGTTGTTGCCGGGGCCGGCGGTGAGCCGGCGCAGGTTGGACCCGTCGGGGCTCACCGCCCAGAGGTCGAAGTTGCCCTGCCGGGAGGTGTAGACGATCGTGTCGCCCTTCGGCGACCAGCGCGGCTGCGTGTTGAAGCCGGACTGGGTGAGGCGCCGAACGTTGGCGCCCTCGGCGTCCATCACGAAGATCTGGGCCCCGCCTGCCCGCTCCGAGACGAACGCGATCTCGCGCCCGGTGGGCGACCACGACGGCTCGGTGTCGATGCCGCTGTAGGTGGTCAGCCGCCGGAAGGCGCCGGTCGCGAGGTTGAGCACGTACACTTCCGGATTGCCGTCGCGCGAGAGCGTCAACGCGAGCGAGCGCCCGTCCGGGCTGAAGGCGGGCGAGGTGTTGATGCCGAGGAACCCGGCGAGCACCTGCACCGGCCGGTTCTCGAACGGGAACATCCGGTAGAGATACGGGTAGCCCCGCATGTACGACGTGAAGGCGAGGGAGCGGGTATCGGGGCTCCAGACCGGCGAGATGTTGATGGAGCTGTTCGACGTCACGCGCGTGGGCCCCGCGCCGTCGTAGTCCATCATGTGGAGCTCCTTGTTCCCGCTGACCACCCCGACGTAGGCGATCTTGGTGTCGGCGATGCCGGCTTCCCCGGTGAACTGCAGCACCACCTCGTCGGCGATCTTGTGGGCG